>NZ_JBHVQB010000011.1:0-194314 GCF_042887015.1 Paenibacillus sp. NPDC057967 | reverse complement strand
ACACCGAAACCGTCTTTTCATGGATAACTCCTCCACCTATTCTTAGTGTATCTGAAGTGGAGAAAGTGTCCAACTGGATTAGGGGGCTATATAGTTCTATCGACTTAAAAGGGACGTTCGAGGCTGCTACTGGCATTTAAGTCGATCCTATCGACTTAATCCCAGCCAATGAGCGAGTAATGCCCCAAAGTTCATACACGCAATAACAATACCGTTATTTTCGAATCAAAATGAGAGCTGCCTCTATTGTCACTTCCGACATTCAAGGCAGCTCCTTTTTGTGTATGCTTGTAAGCAGATCATCATACCATCAGCGCACGCAGCGCCTTCGCAAAACCGGCTATGCCCGGGGCGATTTGCTCTAGCTTGGCTCTGGCGAATGTAAATCGAACGTAGCCCGGATCGGAGCCATACACGCTTCCCGGTACAAATACCGTTCCATGCTTGATCGATTCCTCTAACAGCTTGCCCTCAGGGATATTCGGGATCAGCTTGCACCATAGATGCAGGCCTCCTTCCGGCGCCACAAATTCGACTAGACCTGAAAGCTCCTTCTCCAAGGACTCCATGAGCAGATCCCGCTTGAATTGCAGCTGCATCCGAAGATTGTCCAGATGGGGAAGGAGCAACGGCGACTGCAGGAATTGTCCTGCGATTTGCTGCGGAATGATGCTTAGCCCAAAATCCATCTGTTGTCTGGCATCAGCCAGCCGCTCTACAATAGAATGCGGCGCTACCATCCATCCGACTCTGAGGCCTGAAGCGGCGATTTTGGAGAAGGACCCCATATACAGCACCGAACCGACGTTATCCATTGCTTTGAGCGGCAGCGGGGGAGCGGCTTCATAGGACGTCAAGCTGAAGGGATCGTCTTCTACGATAGGGAGCCCTAATTCGCTGGCGATATCTAGCAGACGCTTGCGCCGCTCGCTGCTTAGCACCGTTCCCGTCGGGTTCTGGAAGTTTGGATTGAGGAACACCATCTTAATGCGATGCTTTTTATACAACGCTCGAACATCTTCGGGCATAACGCCATCCTGATCGACCGGCAAGCGGAATAGACGAAGCCCCGCAGACTGAAACATCGGCAGCGAATAACAATACGAAGGATCTTCGATGGCCACGGCATCACCAGGTGACAGCAGGCATTGCGTAATTAAATATAACGATTGCTGGGAACCGGATGTGATAAGAATCGAGGACTCCGTTGTCCGAATTCCGCGGTGCTGCTGTAGATAGTCGACTAAAGCCTCTCTTAACGGAATCGAACCCTGCGGGTTGTCGTAACCCAGATAGGAGGTATATTCATGCTTGCTCATTAATGAAGAGATTTCTTGCGTAGGAGCCAGATCTGCCGACAGCTCGCCGCTCGCAAAATCGATCAGGGATGGATATTGCGCAAGAGCCTCGCGGATTCTCCGCATAAACGGCAAGTTAGGCAGAAAGCTGCCTCCTTCGGCATAGCGGCTCCAATTGGGCGTATGCTTGGGCGTAGCTCCCCATTTGGAGGTGCTCACCCGTGTTCCGCTGCCGGAGCGGCTTTCGATAATGCCCATGGAGCGAAGCTCCGCGAATGCCGAGATGACGGTGCTGCGGTTCACACCCAGTTGCTCAGCGAGCCTTCGCTCGGAGGGGAGCAAGCTCCCTGGAGGGAACTCGCCGTAGGATATTCTTTGCTCCAGATGGTCGGCAATTTGCTCGTACAGCGTCTTTTTGTTATTGCGATCAGGCATCCACATGTTGTAATCCCCTTGAACCATGATGTCCGTGTAGTCAAATGCGACTATTATCGTAACACGGATTCATGAGGATGAACCGGCGATTTTGTCGTTATCATTTAGCATTCTGTGAACATGGATGGTCTATCTTCTTTTGCAACGGATGGTTTCATGGCAGCGCACAATGATTATGATGAGGGGACGACGGATATATTCCGTATGGGCGGAAAGCTTCAAGGCTCAATACCATTTTTTACAGATAAATAAATAAAGGTTGGTTGAAGCTTATGGGTACAAAAACGATCATGTCCGGGTTGATGTCTGCACTGCTGGCATGCACCGGCGGTGCCATCATGATTGTTCAAGCAGCAGCAACGGCGGGACTGACCAAAGCAGAGCTAGTCTCCTGGTTCACCTCGGCTTATGTGATCGGAGGCTTGTTGAATTTATTCTTAACGTTGCGATACAGGATTCCATTCGCTGGGGCTCACTCCATTACAGCGACTGCTTTTTTGGGCACGACGGCTATCGGTTTCACCTTTCCTCAATTGGCGGGCGCATTCGTCATGTCCGGCGTTCTGCTTCTGCTGGCGGGAATCTCCGGCTTATTCGCCAAAGTCATGGACGTGATACCCAAGTCTTTAATTGATGCACTGCTGGCTGGTGTCCTGCTTTCTTATGTCATAGGCATTGTTCCTGCTGCCGTCCAGTTGCCGTATGCCGGATTGCTGGCTGCTGCGGGCTATTTCATCATGCCGAGGGTGTTCAAAAAATGGCCTCCGGTATTATGGTCGATTCTCTTCGGACTGATTGGGCTTAGTCTAGAATTCCGGTTGCCAGCCTTGCCGCATGCAGATTATATCCCGCCACTTCTTGTCATTCCCCAATTCACCATAGAGGGCTTCCTGTCGATTGCTATTCCAATGTCGGTATTGATACTCAGCAATGATCTGGCAGTAGCGCTTGCGGCTCTAAGAAGCAATCAATACAATCCCCCCGTGAATAAGACCCTGATGGCATCCGGGTTTGCCAGTATCTTAGCGGGGTGGTTTGGGGGAAATGCTGCGAATGTCGGGGGATTAATGAGCGCTCTCTGCAGCAGCGCAGAAGCGGGACCCAAGGAAAAAAGATACGGGGCAGCGCTTCTATCCAGCGTGATCGTCATTGTCTTTGGGGCCTTTGCATGGAGAGTCATTGATATGTTGGATGCCTTGCCATCCCCATTTGTCGCCATGTTGACAGGTTTCTCCTTATTAGGATTGTTTCTGCGAGCGCTGAAATCCGCTTTCTCAGACAAGTTCTTGTTGATTCCTGCATGCATCACCTTTGCGATTGCCGCACTTCATCTGGGCATGCTCGGGATCTCCACGCCAGTCTGGGCTTTATTGGCTGGTATGGTCTTCATGAAACTGCTGAAGAAGCGGAACGCCAAAGAATACCTATAATCGTTACGATCATCCCTGCCAAAACCAGCTTATGTCCGTCTTTATGCGGATATAGGCTGGTTTTTTGTTGAGGCTGTTGCAGCAAAAAAGGGGCGGCAGCTTAATGGGCGCTGGATTATTCGGGTCTGCTAATTGTTGCAATTTGTTGAACATGGCTGGTTGTATATTCGCTTGCACCGGCTGGTGACACCTCTCTTGATCTCCACTACAGTTAGGTTGATTTCAAAACCAGGAAAGCATGAAGAAAGGAGCTGAAACTTATGAAATGGTCAAAAGCAAGCAAGCGATTGACCTCCGTATTGATGCCGATCCTGTTGCTCCTGCTCGCAACTGGATGCACGGAGCAAATGGTTGTGCTGAATCCAAAAGGGCCGATTGCAGATCAGCAGCTTGATCTCATCATCATCTCGCTGGTGTTGTGCAGTATCGTCATTATACCGGTACTCATACTGACAGCGGTTATCGTGTGGCGATATCGCGACAAGAAAGGCAGGAAAGCGGCTTATACGCCTCATTGGGAGCACAGTACGAAGCTGGAGGCGATCTGGTGGGGGGTGCCTATTGTCGTCATTCTGATCCTGGCTGTGTTTACAGTGAAAGGCACGTATGCCTTGGAGCCTTCAAAGCCGTTGGAGTCGGAGCAACAGGCTTTGACGGTGCAAGTGACTTCATTGAACTGGAAATGGCTATTCCAATATCCGGAGCAAGGGATTGCGAGCGTGAACGAGCTTAAGGTTCCGGCTGGAGTACCCATCCGCTTCGAGATAACGGCTGATTCGCCGATGAATTCCTTCTGGATTCCACAGCTTGGCGGTCAGATGTACGCGATGTCGGGTATGGCGATGACTTTATATTTGCAGGCGGATGAACAAGGGAAGTACTGGGGCTCCGGCGCCAACTTTACGGGCACTCACTTCGCGGATATGTACTTTGATGTGGAGGCTACCTCGCAGGAGGAATTTGACGAGTGGGTGAACGGGGTCAAGAAGTCTTCCCCTGTATTGACGCTAGAGGGGTATAAGCAATTGGTGGAGCCGGCTACCTCGCAGGTCAAAACATATTCTTCCTTCCCGGAAGGGTTGTTCGAGATGACGGTGACCAAATACGCATCGTCCCACAACCATGGATTGTCATGGGAGGAAGCACAAAAGTTCGAGCTCGCTGAGAGGCCGGCCGGAGATTAATAGGTAAGGGAGAGTTTAAGATGTGGGACAAAGTAAAAGACTTTGCTTCCGATTTTTTTGTAACGGGGGATCCGTTAATCTACGGGGCAGATGTCAGCATTGCGCTGACGCTTATTGCCATCGTATCGGTATTGACCTATTTCAAGAAATGGAAGTGGCTGTGGCGTGAATGGCTGACTACGGTCGATCATAAGAAGATCGGCATTATGTACATCCTGTCCGCCTTTCTGATGTTATTCCGCGGCGGTGTGGATGCGCTCCTGATGCGCGTGCAGCTCGCTGTGCCGCAGCTTGATTTCTTGCTGCCGGATCATTATAACCAGATTTTTACGACGCATGGCGTCATCATGATATTGTTTATGGCGATGCCGTTTATGTTCGGCTTGTTCAACGTTATCGTTCCGCTGCAAATCGGGGCCAGAGACGTTGCGTTCCCGTTCTTGAACGCGCTAAGCTTCTGGTTGTTCTTCGCCGGAGCGATGCTGTTCAATCTCAGCTTTATCATAGGCGGTTCGCCGGATGCGGGCTGGCTTGCTTATCCGCCTTATTCGGAGCTGATGTATAACCCGGGCGTTGGACAAGACTTCTATATTTGGGGGATTCAAATTTCAGGGATCGGCAGTCTGATGACAGGCATCAACTTCATTGTGACGATCTTGAAAATGCGGGCGCCAGGCATGAAGCTGATGAAGATGCCGATGTTCCCATGGTCGGTGCTGTCGAGCTGTATTGCGATTATTTTCTCCTTCCCGATTCTGACCGCGACGCTTGCTCTGTTGTTCCTGGACCGCTACGCCGGCGCGCACTTCTTCACGCTGGATGGCGGCGGGAATCCGATGATGTATATTAATTTGATCTGGATGTGGGGACACCCCGAGGTGTATATCATTGTCCTGCCGGCATTCGGCATCTTCTCCGAGATTGTAGCGACCTTCTCGCGGAAGAAGCTGTTCGGCTACAAGTCTATGGTATACGCGATGATGATCATCAGTATTTTGTCCTTCCTCGTCTGGGCGCATCACTTCTTTACGATGGGCTCCGGGGCGGATGTCAATGCCTTCTTTGCCCTGACGACGATGCTGATCGCAATTCCGACAGGGGTGAAGGTGTTCAACTGGCTATTCACCATGTTCCGCGGCAGAATCACATTCGAGACGCCGATGTTATGGACGATCGGCTTTATCCCTTGTTTTGTGACCGGGGGACTGACAGGCGTGCTGCTATCAGTTGCGCCAGCGGACTTTCAATTTCATAACAGTTATTTCTTAGTGGCTCACTTTCATCATGTTATTATCGGCGGGGTTGTGTTTGGTTACTTTGCTGGTCTTTACTACTGGTGGCCAAAGCTATTCGGATTCAAGCTGAATGAGCGCATCGGCAAATGGGCGTTCTGGTGCTGGAATATCGGCTTCTATCTATGCTTCATGCCGCAATATGTGCTAGGCCTAATGGGCATGACACGCCGAGTCTTCTCTTACGGCTGGGACAAGGGGTGGGGCGACCTCAATCTGGTCTCCACAATCGGCGCTGTCATTATGGGCATTGCCTTCCTCATTCAGGTGTGGCAGATTGCGCATGGGCTGAAGCATCGGAACGCGAATCTGGACACAACGGGCGATCCATGGAACGGAAGAACGCTGGAATGGTCGATTCCATCGCCAGCGCCTTTATATAATTTTGCCACCCTGCCTGAGGTCACTGTACAAGATGATTGGTGGGAGCGGAAGGAGCGGGGCGAGCGGACTGTGCCTGCTGCAAAGAAACTAGAGCCGATTCATATGCCCAAAAATTCGGGTATTCCGATTCTAATGTCAGCTTGCTGGTTTGTTGCCGGATTTGGCTTTGTATTCCACTGGACATGGTTCATCATTGCGGGTCTGGCTGGCGTAGCAGTATGCATGCTTGCCCATTCCTTTAACTATGATACGGACTACTACATTTCTGTTGATGAAATTCAGCGTACGGAAGCGCAAGCGCGGAAAGGCGAGGTGAACGCATAATGTCTCAATCTCACGCACAGGCAGCGGTCCATCCATCCCAGCAGTCTACTGAGCATCATGACCATCCTGATCAGGAGGGGATGCGCACCTTAGGATTCTGGATTTATTTGATGACGGATGTGATCATTTTTGGTACTTTCTTTGCCACGTATATTGTGCTTCGCGGCAATACGAACGGGGGTCCGGGCCCGGCAGAGCTGTTCGAGCTGGGCGGTATTATCGCCAGTACGATTATATTGCTGACGAGCAGCTATACTTGCGGATTGGCGCTACTGGCGATGAATAAAGGGAACAAGCGGGCGTTGATCGGCTGGCTGGGCGTCACGGTCCTGTTAGGCAGCATCTTTATCGGGCTTGAGATTAGCGAATTTACGCATATGGTTCACGAAGGGGCCACAATGGGCAGCAGCGCTTTTTTATCCGCGTTCTATACACTGGTCGGCACACATGGCTTGCACGTTGTAATCGGGCTCGTATGGATGATCGCGGTCATGCTTCAATTAGCCAAAAAAGGAATTACTCCGGTTACCAAGCGCAAGGTGAATGTGATCAGCTTGTTCTGGCATTTCCTTGATGTCGTCTGGATCTTCGTCTTTACGGTCGTTTATTTAATGGGGGTGAGCTAATTGGCACAATCGCATTCGACCCATTCGCCGGAAGAAGCGCATGGCTCGTTCAAATGGTATACGATCGGATTTGTACTCTCCCTTGTGTTGACCTTTATCCCAATCGGGGTCGTACTAAACGGTTGGCTGGAGGGGAAGGCGAGCGCAATCGCGCTCATGATTGCCGCTGTGCTGCAACTGGCGGTGCAGCTGCTGTTCTTCATGCATCTGCGCGAGGAGAAGAAGCCGCGCTACAACCTGATATCGCTCCTCTTCGGGCTCGTCATTCTATTCGTCATTGTCGCGGGATCGATGTGGATCATGATGTACAATATGGTCGCATTATAAGAGGCTTGCGGAATGCAGAGGAGGGACAACGATGAGAAGAGGTTATGGATTCTTCGCGGCGGTGCTGGCGATGTTGCTGCTTCTGTCCGCATGCGGACAGAAAGCGGATAACAGCGTGCTTCAATCGACCATCTCCACGCCAGCAGATGTTGCCGCGGTTGCGATCTACAAGAAGCAATGCATCTCATGCCATGCCCATGATCTCAGCGGACGGGTCGGTCCGGCCCTGCAGATCGTCGGCTCCGCCTATACGGCTGAACAGCTGGCAACCATAATTGGAGAAGGCTCCGGGAGAGGGATGCCGGCTTATGGCAATAGACTCGATCAGGACGAAATCGAAGCTTTGGCGCAATGGCTGGCGAAGATGAAATAGAAAGGCGGGATCACGATGAAGAGGATAGTTTTGACAGGTATCCTAATTCTAGCTATGCTGGCGGCCGCCGGATGCGGCAATGGCAAGCCTAACCAGCTTAATTATACGGTAGAGCCGTTTGCGTTCACCAATCAGGATGAGAAAGAGATTTCCTTAGCGGATCTGAAGGGGAGCGTGTGGGTAGCTAATTTGATCTTCACCTATTGCGAGACTGTGTGCCCCGTGATGTCGGTCAATATGGCCGAGCTGCAGCAACGGTTGAAGTCGGCTAATGTGGATGCACAGCTCGTCTCCTTCTCGGTAGACCCCGAGCATGATGACCCCTCGGCACTCAGAAGCTACTTGGGGAAATTTAATGCGGATTTCTCCAATTGGAGCGCATTGACCGGCTATGAATTTGATGCGATCAAAACCTTTGTATTGCGTTCCTTCAAAGCGCCTATCGCAAAGGACGAAGCATCCGGGCAAGTGATTCACGGCACGTCCTTCTACCTGGTCGATCAATCCGGTACGGTCGTGGCCAAATATGACGGGCTGGAAAATACGCCATACGAGAAGATCATCAAAGATATTAAAGCGCTGCAGCGATAAGGGAGATGGGTAAGAGAACCCTCGCTCAATTCCTAATACAAGAATAACTTTATATTAGCTCCAAGGCTGGCATCGATCGATGATGTCAGCCTTTTTATTCGCTCCGTTAATGGGACAATCCCGATTCTTAAGAGAAGGGAATGGTTGTAATACGGTCGAATGACATAGTTGCAACTCAAAGTATAGTGAGGGGGAAATATGATGATGATTAGCTCAAAACTGAAGATTCCGCTAATGGGCAGATCGTTAGTACACAGGCCCAGGCTGATGCGCAAACTGGATGAGGGACTGCATTTGAAGCTCACGCTTGTTTCCGCGCCAGCCGGCTACGGCAAAACAACGGCGTTAACCCATTGGGTGAAGCAGAGCCAGGCGCTCGCGGCATGGATATCGCTTGATAAGCTGGATAATGACTGGAGCCAATTTTGGAGCTGTATGCTCATCTCCATTCAGGAGAAGATTCCGAGCTTCGGCCATTCCATCGCGTTTCTCCTTGAGAAAGAATCGGCTGAATCGTATGAGATCGCGATGTGGTCATTATGCAATGAAATGATTCTACTAACCCGGGAGTTGGTGATCATCCTGGATGATTTTCATTTCATTGAGCAGCCCGTTATTCATGAAGCGCTGAGATGCCTGCTGGAGCAGCTGCCTGCACATGTTCACCTCTATATCGCGAGCCGTACGGATTGGGCGATTCCAACGGCCCGATTATTGGCTCAAGGTGAGGTTCAACACATTACGATGCAGGATTTGCGATTTGAATTGGATGAAGGCATTGTGTATTTCAGGGATACTGCTGATTTGTCGTTAACGAACGAGCAGGTGTCGGAGCTCTGCCATCAGACAGAGGGGTGGGTAAGCGGGCTGCAGCTAGCGGCGATCAGGCTTAGGCGGAGCGCTAACATCGCCGAATCCATTCGTCAATTCAACGGTCAACAGAAGCATATTGCGGATTACCTGTTAGAAGAGGTGTTCCGGCATCTGACGGCGCCTCTGCGTGAATTTCTGCTGATGACGTCCATCCTGAGCCGAATGAACGCGTCCTTATGCCAAGCTGTAACCGGACAAATGAACAGTCAGGATCATTTGGAGAGACTAGAGCATCTGAAATTGTTTATAATCCCGCTGGATGAGCATCGGAGCTGGTATCGTTATCATCATATGTTTGCTGAATTTCTGCAGCAGATGGCGGCCAGAACAAATCCGGAACAATGGCAGCAAGCTCATGTGCGCGCGGCGAATTGGCTGGAAGATCATGCGCATGATGAGGAAGCGGTGGAGCATTACATGAAAGGAGGAAGCACGGAGGACGCTGTCCGGTTGATCGAAAAAAACCTGTCCGAATTTATCCACACCCAAAGCTCCGTGTTAATGAACTGGATCGCCGCGTTGCCTGCAAGCTCCTACAAGGATAAGCCGATGATCGAAATGTTTTATATTTCCGTTCTGTTGACTGGAGGACAATGGAGTAGTGCTCTTCACAGAGCCGAGCAAGCCCACCTCCGATTTCTAGCCCTTCAGGACAAATGGCCTGAGACGGAATGGAATACGATTATGGGCAACATTTATTTCTTTTGCGGAATTCTCTCTTATTTACAGAGGGACTTGCTTCGAACATCGACTTATTTTGAACGATTAGATCAATATTTTCAGGAGGGGGATAATGGCATCTATTTTCATACGATGGGGCGAACACGGTATCAGGGCGAAGATAAATTCAATGACCTGCTGACGTTAAATCATGATCTTCATGCGATAGAGCCCTTTCTGCGGAAATGGATCAAGGCTTGGGAGGAGAAGGCTTATTTCCCCTTTATCGGCTACCTTTATATCACCTATTGCAAATTACTGTATGAATGGGACCGACTGGAAGAAGCGGAGCTGTACCTCACCCAGGCTATGGGTAGAGAGGACTTGCCGTCCTATGTACAGATATGGGTTCAATTAGTCTGCATGTCTGCGCGGCTTCAACTGGCGTTGGGACATCCCGACGAGGCATCCAAGCAACTGTTGCATTTGAAGTACACCATTGAATCCCCGGATTATGAATGGATTATGTGTAAAATCGAAGCAGAGCAAGCCTATCTCATCCTGCGTCAAGGGGCGTATGGCGTTGCGCTGGAATGGGCAGAGGGATGCGGCTTGGCGCCGACGGATCGGGTATCACTGAATCGAATGTCAGAGTATCTTGTTCTAGCCAGAGTGCTTGCAGTAGGCGGAAGATCAGTGGAAGCCATTGGCCTGTTAGAAACGCTATATCGTATCATCGACAGGGATAACCGTCTGCGAGAGCGCATCCGGGTCATGATTGTTCAGTGTACAACGCTTCATTATTCAGGTCAGACAGAGACTGCTTTGGTCAAATTAGGCACCGTGCTGCAATTGGCCGAATCCGGGGGATATGTTCGCAGCTTTGCGGACGAAGGTACAGTGATGGCTGAGCTGCTGTCTCTATACCTGAAGAGGCAGCAGAACGGCAAGCTGTCTCCGGTCGCAATGGCTTATATCAAACGGCTTCTGCATGCGCTGCATAGCTCCCACGCAGACGAAGCTTGGCTTAAGGGTCTGTTGACCGAGCAAGAAATAAAGGTGCTCCGATTGATCAAGGACGGACTGTTGAATAAGGAAATCGCTCTTAAGCTGAACATTACAACGGAAACGGTAAAGTTTCATTTGAAGAATATGTACCGAAAGCTGGGCGTACATACTCGTGTGCAGGCTGTTCAGCGCGCTAATCAATGGCTTAAACCAGCTAATTCGACAGTAAAGTAACCAAAGTATTCTTTTTAAGATGCGCCACAAACCTACCCCCCTCATTTTTCTGTACAAACCTCCCCGTTCGGGGAGTTCATTCGCGATTGATCATCATTTAAAGTAGAACTTGCAGATATGGAATGGCTTGTCCGCTAACACAGACCAACAACGACCATGTTTTGCGATTAAATTCGGGGTAAAAACAAGGAGGAAAGCTGATGTTAGTCGAACAGCAAGCTGCAAATTCGAATCTGACGCCTGTTGAATTCGTCACCCTGCGCGAGCAGTACCAGCTCGAACTAATCAAGGAGTACTACGATGCTTATTACTGGAGGCCGCGTCTTCAAGCCGATGAGTACCGGATCGGTCATGTGTGCATCAATCAGACGGACAAAATGCCGACTAAAGAAGATTTGAAAGGCTTGTCGGCAGCACCGTTGGTCGTGCGTAATGTGGGCATGAGCGAGGTCTTGCAGGCGCCGAACGGGTGGAAGAGGCTATTCCCGCCGCAAGAAAATGGACCTCTAAAGCAAGGTCAGCTATGCCTCTACCGGCCGCTAGCCAGCGAGCACTTCGTCGCACTAAGCGACGTAGCTGCCATCTTCGATGGGACGAACGAATCGACATTCAACCCGGACCCGCAATTTCGCTGTGTCCATAAGGCGTTGGTGCGGCATTCCGAGCTGATGTCAAGCGAGATTTGGAAGGACAATGAGAGCACCTGGAACATTCAAGGCAGCGGGTTCTTTATGTGGGCATCGACTGAAGATTTCCCCAATGATCTGCTTCCGTATGTCCTGAACTCGGGTTCCATCATGAGCAACCTGCAGCTGGTGGATCTGGTCAGCACGCCATCCCGCGACATGGAGCTGGTTCCACAATATTTGATCCGAAGCAACTTCAACAATGAGTCTGACCAGAAGGTCACCCACACCTTCGAAGCAACACGTTCCCAGAGCAACACGGTCAGCGGTACCTGGCAGAGAACGAATGCTACACAGGTCGGGTTGAAATTCGGGTTGGATGTTGAAATTGTCTTAAAATTAAAAGCGGGACTCATCGCTGAAATGGAGCAGTCTACGAAATATTCCTTCGAAAACTCCGTGGTCAATACAGAAACCCACTCCGTAGGCGGCGGCACGACAGAGCTGCAGTCGACGACCTTCAGACAGCTTTGCACAGTAGATGTTCCGCCTCGAGGAAATGTAGAGGTGAGCGCGGTCATCTACAAGGCGAAGTATGATGTCACATACACGGGCAAACTCCGATTGAACTCCAATGCTCCCGGAGCAGAGCCGATCGAAATCATCGTTTCGGGCACCTTCGCTCATCAGATCGATACGGAAGAGACCTGGTGGGAAGTGACGAATGGCGAGTTTATTGAGAAGAAAACATTGGCGGTATAACAAACAAGGTCAACGCATGAGCGGCTAGAATTCAATGGACTATTCGGGATATGCCTTATCGAAAACAGCTCCCATTAAGCCTATAGGGCGGGGGCTGTTTGGTCATTTGAATTCATGTTTAATGAAAGCAATTGAAAAGAAATCTAGCCATGAACTTCATGCTATAATAAGAGGCGTAGACGAGCACTCTACGAATGCCACTTAGGAGGTTATGAAATGGGAGCAGATAGTCCGGTAACGATAACAGTGGAAGCAATCGTTCCTTCTCCAGTCGATCGCGTATGGAGCTATTGGACGGAGCCGGAGCATATTAAGCAGTGGAATAAGGCTTCGGACGACTGGCATACACCCTACGCTGAGAATGACCTGAGAGCCGGCGGTACATTTGTATCCAGAATGGAAGCAAAAGACGGCAGCTTCGGATTTGATTTTGGCGGCGTATACGATGAGGTGAACGTTAACGAGAGTATCTCCTATACGATTGGCGATGGCAGACAAGTGAAGATTGCGTTTATTCGCGAAGGAAACGACACCAAAATCATTGAAACCTTCGAAGCGGAAGCGACCAATTCCGTAGAGATGCAGCAAGCCGGGTGGCAGGCGATTTTAGACAATTTCAAAACATATGTGGAAACGGCTGAACAAAAGTAAGATCCAGTTGCAGCCTATAGAGCGCATGCCGACCATGGCATGCGCTTTATTTGTTGTTCGAATGATCGTCTAGGGAGCTTGGTCCTCATGCTTTCAGACGTAGCTTCCCCGAGCGAATGTATCCCTGCTGGGCAAGCAGCCACTTTAGCGGAGCAGGGGATGGCTCAGTGCATAAGAATCGAATCAGCGGCGTCAATTGATCAAAGATTAGTCCGGCATCCGGAATATAACCGGCACGGAATTGTTCTACGATTCTCAAATACGAATCACTGTCCAGATTGGAGCTTGCAAGGATACCGCCCTTTGCGCCGCAGCTGAGCGATGCATAAAACAATGCATCTTCGCCGCAAAGCACCGATTTCTCCGAAGATCGGGCCAGCTTAAATAATCTCCGGATATCTCCGGTACTAGTCTTAATTCCGATAATCTGATCATACTCCAACAAGGATAATACCTGTTCAATCGCTATTGGCCGTTCTCCAGGTACAGGAAGATCATGCAAAATAACCGGTAGCCCGGCTGTTGTCAATTCTTCCAGAAGTGGTGTGAACGTCTTCTGAAGACTGGAGTGAAGACTGGATAACGGTACTAATGCACCTTCAGCACCGAGTTCTTTTAGAATCCCTATACGCTTATCCGTGGTCGATGCTTTGCTGTAGCCAATACCTGCAATGACGGGAATGTCTCGGGATGCGTCACGCGCAATTCTGATTAAGGCCTCCAGCTCATGATCAGTCAACGAAGAAGCTTCTCCTGTAACGCCATTTAAGACAAGCCCCTGAATGCCGCTTCCGACTAGCCGATCCAGAAGCTTCTCATAGGACAACCAATCCAATTTGCCTTGCTCATCAAAAGGTGTGACGACAGGAACGAATAAGCCACGCAAGCTATGCGTCGTTAACATGGGGCGTCCTCCTCGCGGGAAGTGTTTGGGGATAGTCCATTTGAGGGATATCGTAGCATGAGGAGCTTTGGTTGTAACCAGCCATTGGCCTGGCTGTTGGGACAGACCGGTTCATGACGGAATGCAAAGGAACATAGCAGCTTCGAATGCAGTAATAACTTTCTGTCTGCAGCAATGGTATTTATTTGCAACTAAAGGGCGTTATACTGCGTTCATGTAATAATGGTATGGCAGATGCAGCTTTAGTGCGGGAGAAGGGTGCGTGTAGATGAATGCTTGTACATAGGTATAAAAGACCGATTCAAATAGGCTTAATTGTGTTATTGCTTGGAGCCATTATCATTTTGATTGGATCAATTTATGAATACACCCGAAAACATCCGGTCGATGAGACGATTGAAGGTGTGAATTATCAGCTCGGAGCTGAAAACAGCGGCAATGTGCAAGCTGAGACTGTACGCATAAAGGGCCATTGGTCCAGAAGCTTGAAAGGAATTCGCACCTTTAAAGGGACGTTTGAGTTCGCGAACCGAGATATTCCGGTGCCGGAGGAGAGTAGGGAAGTAATTGTGCGTTTTTCTAAAGAAGGATATGGTCCAGTGGTGTACCAGTACCTTGACGATACGAATAAGTGGGAAGTCAGAACAAAATTTTTTAACGATGGTATCATGTTTGCTAATTCAGATTTTAGTTCGGTCGTTTTTATGATCCCGAGTGAAGATAAAGTCGAATCTGAAAGTATTTCGAACGGGAGGTATTGGAGCGGAGAAAATGGTCTTATGTTTGCAGGTCCTGCAACTACCAGAGAGCAAGCATTAGCGATCTCCAACGCGTTAACGGAGAAGCATTTTACAAGACACGGATTTGTAAATAAGCGATTTATTTTAGAATAATGAATCATTTAAGCCGGGATAGTTTTCCTATAGCCGTCCTTCACCGCCCCCAAATGCTAATATGGAGTGATGACAGGGGGTATAATCATGCAATTAAGTACACAGCGATTAAGCATAGGCAAGTTTCGCACAGAGGACTGGTCTGCCGTTCTTGAATATACATCTGACCGTCAAGTGATGGAATATATGCCGGAAGGAGTATTTCAAGAAAAGGAAGCAAAAGCTTTTGTGCTTCAAAACATGGCGGAGACAGCGGAGAAATTTGCCGTTCGATTACTTGATGGGGATAAGTTAATCGGTCATATGGTTTTTCATAAATGGTATGGCGAGAATACGTACGAGATCGGCTGGGTGTTCCATCCGAGATACCATAATCAAGGGTTTGCGACTGAGGCTGCCCAAGAAGTGCTCAAGTTCGCATTTGAGCAATTGAACGCTCATCGCGTCATTGCGACATGCCAGCCGGAGAATATTCCATCATATCGCATTATGGAGAAGATCGGGATGAAAAGAGAAGCACATTTTAGAAAGTGCATCCCTGCCCATTACAAGAAGGGCACAGGATGGTGGGATGGGTATTTTTACGCTATTTTAGAGGAAGAGTGGAAGATAGGGTTATGATTTTGCAATGATTCCATGGCAGGCGGTCAAGTAGACCGGCTGCCTTTTTGATTATGGTTTGAGAATAGTTTAATAGTGTGAAATAATGTTTGTGAGTTGAATTTTGACAGGAACTTGATCGTAATAGATATATAAATACAGTTTAAATAGTAAGATCCATAAAGAGAATAACTATTGTAAATAGAGAGGAGTGATATTTATGAAAGATGATAACAGACAAATCGCCGTCGTGACTGGAGCCAGCGGGGGGATGGGCAGAGAGACGGCTGCGCTGCTTGCCGCGAAGCATGGAATGAAGGTCTTTCTCATGGGTCGGAACCGCGAGAAGGGATTGGAAGCTGTCCGATACGTGAACGACCATAGTGGACGAAATGACGCCCAATTCGTGCTTTGCGATCTGGCTTCAATGGCTAGTATTAAGACGGCTGCCGAGGAGTTATCCGCTGCCTGCGAGAGGATTGATGTGCTCGTCAACAATGCAGGTGTTGTAACCATTGGAAGAGAAGAAACGGCGGATGGCTTCGAGCGTCAGCTAGGCGTGAACCATCTAGGCCACTTCGTTCTGACGGGACAACTGCTTCCATTGCTTGCGAAAAGCGAGGCAGGACGGATTGTCGTTGTTTCTTCAGGCGCGCACAAAATCGGACAAATGAATTATGATGATCCTCATTTGCTAAAGCGATATACAGTATGGGGCGCCTACGGACGCTCCAAGGTGGCGAATATTTGGTTTACCAAGGAGCTTGCTCGACGCTTGAAGGGAACGAGGATTACGGTCAATGCTCTTCATCCTGGAGCAGTTTCTACGGATATTGGCGTCAACCGGAGCACCGGCTTCGGTACGTTGGTGCATCGCATGCTGCGGCCATTTTTTTTGACACCTGAGCAAGGCTCTGCCACTGCGATATACCTAGCGACTTCGCCCGATGTTCAAGGGGTAAGCGGCGGGTACTACTATAAGCAAAAGCTGGCACCGGTCACCGCACGCGCAAGTGATGCCGAAGAGGCTAGCCGCTTCTGGAGCTGGAGCGAGAAAGTGACAGGCTTTCATTGGCCGGAGGTTTAAGCAGCGAATAGGCAGAGACAGCAGCATTTTATGAAAAGGAAGTGACCACATTGCTAAGCGCCAACAATCAAGTGAAACTGCATAAAATAGTTCAGGAGCATGGCTTTGAACATGCACTAGACTATTTGAAGAAGACGGTACGTCAAGGTATCCGCTTGTCTAAGCAAGAACTGGAGAGTTACGAGCAGGTTGGCAACTCCCGCATTGGCGGCGATCCCGATCTGCCTGCAGATATGGAATGGCCGATAGATGAAGACGGGACGCCTATGACTTTTTTGGCCCAATTGCGGCTGTCCGAGATAGCGGTTCACGATGAGTCGTCGCTTCTGCCGAAGGACGGGATGTTGTTGTTTTTCGTCGGAATAGACGAACCTGCCTATCATATTGAACATAAAGTATTGTTCTTGACAGAGGAACAGCTCCACAGTGCAACACACAGGCTATCGCCGGAGGATACGACGCTGGAAGACGATTTCACCGGATATCAAGTAATGGGGAGGGCGTCGATTGAGCCTCCGAATTATGGCTATTCGGATAGTGAACAGCTGGAGGATGACGAGCATGATTACGATCAATATGAAGAGCTGACCTTTGATCTGACCGATAATAACTCAGGTGATCTGGCAGTTATGTTTGGCTATCCTGCGACACAGCATGGAGATTGCGAATATGAAGCGGCGCTGGCGCTGCTTACGGGCGAAGAATATAACTATTCTGAGTCAAAAGCGTTGGAGCGAATAACGGTACATATGAACGGGGACCAGACAAAAGCGGAGCAAGAAGTCCGCGATACCCTGCTTCTACTTGCACTGGACTCAGATCGAGATGTAGGATTTTGCTGGTGGGATGCGGGGGAGCTTCAATTCTACATCCGTAAGGAAGATTTGCTTGCCGGGAATTTCACCCGTACTTATTGTTCCCTATACTCCAGCTAACATAGCAGCAGCGACAGTCCTCAAAAGAAGACTGTCGCTTTTTTATGCTTATTTCGTCGATAGTTTAACCCCTTTTTCGTCTGTCGCCCAATCCATGCGAAACCAGAATGTCTCGACAATGAGACGAATAACAATTGTTCAGAACATGTTTCTCAGACAGCGAGTTTCTCAGAAGAGAAACACTGAGTAATTGTAGGCTGAACAAGCATTCTATATAATAGTATATATGCTAGATTATTACTTTAGAGGTGAGTTGAAAATGAATACGATAAAATCACGACTTCCACTCATCATTGTGATCTCCATATTGATAGTTATACTAACTGCCATTCGTGTATGGCTAAACAATAAGCCTGGTCATGAAGTGCTTATCCTGTGGGGCCATATGGAGGTTGTCCTCACTCGTACGCTTTTTATGGCTCTATATAGCATTATTTTCACTTTTCTTATCCTTCTTTTCGTTAAGAAACGAATACTAATCGTTATTTTACTTTGTATTCCACTCCTTGTTACAGGCCTCACTTATATTTTTTACAAAGACACATTCCCCGTATATATTCATGAGTTGAACACCAGCTCAACCGTAGATGAACATTTTCTTGCTATCATACACTTTCAAAGACCCACGATGTGGAAGGATCAACTTGTTTTTTATGAAAAGGTTGCTCCCAATAGGTATGTTGCGACAGAAAAGTATCCATTCAAGATTGGTCACCAGGTAGCACAAATGCTCAAAAACAATCGATATCAAATAGAATACAACCCCCTACATATCGTGTTTAATGACAACTCCACCTATCAAATAAAAAAATCAAATGGTCCATCTTGAACAGTCTCTTATAACAAAATCTTGTGATCCAGTTTCATAGACTGGAAGCGACAGTATTCTTGGTATGATGCTAGTGAAATGACAAAAATTTGTAACTTAGGGTATGGTTGTTGCGTTATAGGATAGAGAAGTAGACGGAATTGAATACATACTTAAGGAGTGAGAAATTGAGAGGGTTAGTAATGTTGTTCGCAATCTTGATGCTTGGCGGGTGTGTAAGCCCTGGTGAAGAGAAGCCGGAGCAAACGGTAATGATTGACAATCCCGATCTTGTTATTATCGGTTCTGAAATTGAAGGGGCGTATCTGGCTCGAGCTGCCAAGGATGAGGGGTTATCCGTCGTTATCTTGGACCCTAGAGAGAAGGCTGGCGGTCAGCTGCTGCAAGGTCAGATGCTATATTTGGACGAGCCAACGGATGGTTCGAACAAGACGCTGCTGCAGGGCAAGGTTGAGCAATTATTTGTGGAGCTTAAGAATGGGAATATCCGTAAACTAGAGGATTTTGAGGCTTATTATAATCAATTGCTGTCAGGCATACATATTGAATCCGGAATTGAAATCCTATCGATTGAATCTGATAAAGGCGAGAGCGACAAACAAGATTTGACGAAATTGATTTACAAAAATCAAGCTGGCGAAGAGAAAACGGTTGAAGCCAAGTATTGGGTGGAAAACACGGATTTTGCCTACTTGTCCAGCCAATTGTCGCAGGATCGAATTGCAGGCGTAGAATCGATCTTCGATCTGGAAGAAAAGGCTTATATGGCTTCTTCCATTATGATGAAGTTCAAAGGGGTCGACTGGGAAACCTTCCAAAAATCCGTGATGGGATTGGATCAGGCTGCGAGGGAAGGACGATATGGCGGTACGACCCATGTCACGAATATCTTTACATGGGGATTTGGCAAGGTAGGCAGCAGCTACACTCCGACCCGGGAAGATATTTTCTTGCGCGGACTAAACATATTGAATCAAAAAGACGGTGATGCGTTAATTAACGCATTACTGATCTATGATGTCGATCCATCCGACCCGCAGCGGGTTGAGGAAGCTGTCGCGCTTGGGAAAGCGGAGATAGATCGCGTACTGGCCCACTTGCAGAAGGAATTGCCCGGATGGGAGCAAGCGCGGGTAAACGGTTATCCGGACTATCTGTACATTCGTGATTATGACCGCTATGTAACGGATTATGTGCTTACCGCAACGGATATGTTCTCGGGCAAGATGTTCTGGGACAATGTGAGTATTGGCGGGTACTCGCTGGATATCCAAGGCGTGAAAGAAGAGCGATGGGGAAGAGCGCTTGGAAAGCCGGATAAATACGGAATGCCGCTGCGATCATTTATTCTAAAAGATTATTCGAATGTCATTGTCGCTGGCAAAAATGTAGGGGCATCCGCACCGGCTTATGGCAGTGCGCGTATTCAGCCGAATACTTCGCTTGCGGGTGAAGTCATCGGTATCATTCTGGGCCAGATTAATGGGAAAACTGGGCTGGTTGATCTTACGGAAGAAGACATGAACGAACTGCACGCTTACATCAAGAAGAAATACAAAATTGAGCTGACGAGTGAAAACGGAGCAAATAAGATTGCCGATTACTCAGAGGAAGAGCTTAGGCGGATTGATAACGGGCACTTGGATGTTAAGAAGTAGCAAGTTACACACTTCATAACATGATCTCAAAAGTCGCAACATTATTTCACCTGCTGCGTTTAGAACAGTAGCAATGATTAACCATTATGGATGGAGCAGGTGAACATGATCAAACAACCAACAATAAAGCTTCTTCTGGCAGCGACGCTTGCGTTTGGCGGGGCCTTGACTGCCTTGCCTTCGTCATTTGTACATGCAGAATCAATTGCGGATACGAAGATTAACGACGCTTCCGAAGCGATTGAGCGTGCTCATTCATTAAATCTCATTCCCCAAGAAGCACGAGTAACAGCCAAGCAAGATGGCGATAAGTGGGACGTCATTTTCCAAAAGGATGAAAAGGACGAAGGCGGCAGTCCGTTCCATACAGGTCAAGTTATTATGTATGCAAAGGACGGGCGTGTTGCGAAATATGCAGTAAGCCAAAGATCGAGCTTCAGAGGCGAACCCGGCGATGATCCCGATGATGAAAGCAAAATGAAATATTCGATCGATGAAGTAAAACAAATCGCCATGGATTTCATGAAACAGCAGGACTGGAAGCTGGAAGACAGCTGGGTATTCAATCCTTATCCGCTCGCGGAAAACACTACGAAATTCCAGTCCAAGCGATTCCATCAGGTTCGCTTTGACCGCTCTCATCATGGTGTTCGTGATGCGTGGGATGGTGCAAGCGTTGCGGTAGACCGACGAACTGGTCAAATTAATTCCTATTATGCAGATTGGGAAGAACGTGTCTACACGCCGGATAAAGCAAGCGAGGCAACGCCAATCAGTCAGAATGAAGCAGGCAAGCGTTTCTACGAAGCCATTGAGCCTTTTCTCTTATGGCAAGGCATTAAGGACCCGGAGCAGCCGCAGCTCGTGTATGCGCTCCACCAGCAATACATCATGGCTATGGACGGCACGTTTCCAAAGGAGTATCAATGGGAGAATCCTCCCTTTGAAGAGAAAATAAAGCCCGGTTATTCCAGTTGGACCGCAAAAAAACGGCTGCTCAGCATGTATGACCTTAACCTGGAATATATAGATGGCAAGCTTGCTTACCGGCTTAGACTTAAACCGGAAATTACGTATTTCATGGACGGCTGGCATCCGACTATAGACGCCCACTCAGGGAAATGGCTCAATTTCTTGAACGAACCGATTAAGACAACATTTCCTCCCGCAGGAGATTGGCTGGTTCATGCCGCGCCGGTAAATAAAATCGGTTACGATGCCGCAATTGTATGGAATAATGAGCTGCTATGGATGGATAACGAACCATTTATCCAAAAGAGTCATACCCTTGTCCCATTCCGCGATCTGCTGGAGAAGCTGGGCGCCAAGATCAAGTGGGATTCCGAAGCGAGGAAAGTAACTGCCAGCAAAGACGGTGTCACGATTGAACTCCTTGTAGATTCAGATACGGCCTACATCAACGGCAAAGCCATTAAGCTGGAGGAGCCTGCCCGGTTAAAAAAGGGACGCACCTATATTCCAGCTCGTATCGTACTGGAGACATTCGGGACAAAGGTTGGCTGGGAGCGGGATTCCAGATTCATTCTGGTCACCACCGAAGAGTCGCTGCCGCCATTATCCTCGGCTGAGCTGAAGCGCTATCGCTTCCAAGCGCAGCTTAACTGGGAGAACAAGGGTGTCTAGAGGTGAAAATGAATAAAGGTAAAAGCGATTTCCTTAGGGAAATCGTTTTTAATTCACATCATTAATGGATGCAATGAAGAGGGGAATATAAGGCGGAAATCTGAAAGTTTGCTCGAATTTTGACTAGTTTTGCATGTGACAGGCTTCGACAGAAACATTTTCCTCGGTCAGATCGTTAAAGAGATATTCGCTGGCTTCGGTTCCAGCAAAAACCTATAGGAGGACTGTAATTATGAGGAAAATCGCTCTTGCAATGCTTGCGCTAACCTTACTGCTTGGACTGGCAATTCCGATCGCGGGAGCGTCGTCGCTCACGACGGAAGAGAAGTTCCAAGTGCTTAAGCAGAAAGGCATTATGACGGGGTTTGAGGACGGATCATCCCGTCTCTACGAATCCATGTCACGTGAACAATTCGCTACCGTACTCTACAAGCTGCTTGAATTGCCCCAATCAAGTTCAACGCCAAGTTTTGTGGATGTGCTGAAGACACGCTGGTCCTACGCTGCAATTCAAGCGGTACGCGGCGCTAATCTGATGGTCGGCAAAGGGGATAACAAATTCGCGCCGACGGCTCCGGTGAAGGTCGAGGAGCTGGCCGCCATCCTGCTGAAAGTAAATAATACCCCATCAAATTCGAATATTTCGTTTACGGGCAAGGTATCCGCCTGGGCTAAGGGTGCGGTAGGAACCTCACTTAGCAAAGGCTGGATTGAACCTCGGAACGACTACACCGTCAACGCGACGCGCGCTGTGCTTGTAGATGCGGTCTATGCCGTCTATTCCGGCTGGGATACCGCGCTTGATGTGAGATCGGTAGAGGCTGTAGACATCCAGTTGGTACGTGTCAACTTGAAGACGAGGATCGATTCGGTGGATACCAGCAGATTCTCGCTGCGTGATGATCGCGGCAACAATGTGACGATCGCATACGCAACAGTGGCAAGTGACGGTTATTCTGTGCTGCTTACGACTAATTATCAGGCTGAAAACCGCACTCATTATCTCACTATCGATGGCAGATCATGGACGTTTACTTCAACGAAGTCAGATTCGACGAAACCGACCATTACTGGCTTTGAGCGGTTAGGGGCTCGCGTCTATGTGCTGACATTCTCCGAACAAGTTGACTCGGGAACAGCAACGAATACGAATAACTATTCATTCTCCGGCGGATTGAGAGTTACATCGCTGCAGCTGTCATCAGATAAGAGACAGGTGACACTGACCACCTCAAGCCAAACGAACAATACCAAGTATTCGCTGACCGTTAAGAATATCAAGGATCTCGCCGGCAATGTGATGAATACACGCTCAGACTTGTCAATTGTCGGCAATGATGATTCGATCAAGCCGACTGTAGTTGATTCGGAATTCAGAGTCAATACGGACGCATCCTTGACCATTAAATTCAGCGAGCCGGTGAAGAGAGAGGTTGCTGTACAGACGGGACGTTACAGTATTAGCGGCTTGTCGATTGTATCCGCAAGCCTGGACACCGAGGGACGCACCGTTACCCTTCGGACCTCTGCCCAAAAGGACAAAACTGTATACAGCCTGACTGTATCGGGCATTCCTGATCTTGCAGGCAATGTGATGGATACGAAGACGGGGCTTCTCTTTGGAGGCATCTCCAATCCTGTACTGCCGGTGAAGCTTCAAAGCATAGCGGCAATTAGCGAAAATACGATCGAGATCTCGTTCGACAGAGATATTAGCGACGCGGACGTGAATGCTCTAGGCGCTGCAATTCTGAAAGATAATGGCAGCAACATCAACAATAACGGATGGAGCAAATATGCGGTACGTAAAGCCGGGACGAATCGTGTGGTGACCGTCCAATTCCGTACCGGAAATGATCCGAATCCGAACCTGTTCCAAGCGGGCCATGTCTATACGGCACGGGTAACAGGCGTTACCTCGCTTCAAACACAAGAGACTGCGAACGAAACCACGTTCGCGGGAACGGTGACTGCCAATGATCTTCCTTACGCAAAACAAGTCATTGTGCTGAACCGCTCGACTATCAAAGTCATATTCAGCGAGCCGGTGAAAAATGTGAGCGCACAATCCTTCACGCTGAAGGAGCGCGATGGTGATGCCGTTGCTATCTCAGGCGATGATTTGAACAACACGAATGCGATCGTCACCGAAGTGACGCTGAAGCTGTCCAAAGACTTGACGGCGGGCAAGGTGTACGAACTCGGGTTCAAACCAGGCATTACTGACGCGGCAGGCTTCAACGGATGGAAAACGAAAAACGGCAACGAGGATATCAATATTTTGTTCACTGGGGTATAAAAAGGACTTCGAAAGTGCATGGAAACGCGCAAAAAGCAGCCATCTTAGACGAGTGGCTGCTTTTTGCTATTACAGGAAGGGATCAGCAACCACACGGGCGATGGTCTAAATGGGAAATACGAATCATAGGATTCTAACTGTTGTTACTAAATTTGGGAGGTATTAGGAATGAAGAAAAAGCTGGTTGTTACTTTATTAAGCTCGGTTATGTTATTAGCATCATTTACTTATGTTTTTGCTGCCACACATACCTCAACTGCAACCGTGACAGGCGGATCTTCGCCCATGACCAAGAGCGGCTCGAAGATTACAGGCGGGCATAAATACGCCAAACTTACTTGTACTGGCAGTGGCTCAGCAGTAGCCGGAATGTGCGTGGTTATGCAGGGGACAACAACCGTTGTAACAGAAGTCGTGGATACAGCCAATAAAACGAAAACGAATGATGTCTATCTTGCCGGAGGCAAAGAATATCATGTCGTTGTCAGCTATGTGGATGAATATACGAATACAGGTGCAACAGTGAAAGGTACATTGACTTACACAGATTAATCGATAAGCCCGATCATAAATCAAGTCCAAACCTTTTTCAAGTTCAAGTAACCAGTCGTCAGCAAGCAATCGACGGCTGGTTATTTTTATAAGCAAAGTTTTGAACGGGCTCATGTAGATATGTAGATATTCCACCACAATCGCATTCATTGCCTGTAATGAAGCAGATACCTGATTGTCAAATTTATGATATGGTACTATAGGTACAGGGACTAATCGAATATCATTGTGCAAGGCAGATTCTATCACGACAAGGAGAAAAATATGAGCTACCCGATCGATATCGAACAATTTCACCATACCCTCTTTAAGCTAAAAGGCATTACGGGCGTTGAAAGCGGAGTTGAAAATTTGGAGCCGATTGATGCGGACATGCTGGGGTACAGCGATAATGCACATCTTCCTCATGCCGCCCTGCTGCGAACCGGCGGCGGGATGGAGTCGGAAGTGCTGCTCCAGTTGGAGATCGAGTTTGATTATTCGCCGGAAAGCCTAGTATCTGTGGAGTTTTTGGCTTGGTTTGTAAGAGACTGTGCGCGGGCAGGCACGAAGGTGCAGCTTAGACCATTCGCACTTCCACCGGAATCTCCCATCGGCAGGCAGTTAGGAACAACGTTGAAATGGCATATGGACTTATTTGTCGATGGAATAGAAGAGACGTTGGAGCCTGCTTTTGCAACGGTTCGCAGACTTAACGAATCTCTGGAGACGGCAATCCGGTTATACCATATCCCGCTGAAATGATTAGGAGTAACGGGAGGGCTGAATATGGGAGAAGCGTTCAAACTGGAATGCGATACCTGCCAATATCATAATCAAATTTTTGTGGGTTTTGGTTTTTCGTATATGTCACTTAAGTCGATTGCCTCGTTCGTTCATGATCCTTCACTCAAGCGGAAGATCGAAATCTTTATGAAGGATCAAGCAACAACATTTAATGCTTATGACGCGATGTATGTTTGTCCGCAGTGCAGAGGTATTCAAAACGAGCTGTACATGGAGATGCAGTCAGAAACTTCGCAATTCAAACAAACGTACAGTTGCAAGGGATGCGCTACGATGATGAAAGAGATAACGATTGAGCACAACGCTCCTGTCCAGCTAAGCTGTCCAGATTGCAGCGAGGGCTTGCTTAAGGCAACTTTTTATATGGATTGGGATTAACGTTCGCAGCAACAGCTTGATTCACCGCGAAAATAAAAAGACAGTAGCTAATGCTAAGCGCTTAGCTGCTGTCTTTTTTCAGTTGGCCCAATAAAGAATCGCCGATGTGTAGATTTGCCCCCATCCAGTAATACTAAGACAAGCCATTTTTAGGAGTGGGTAAATATGGGGCATATCTGGTCAATCTACACGAAGGATCTACGTGGTATCTTCCGTAACCTTGCTGCTGCTGTCATCATCCTCGGTCTTGCTTTTCTGCCTTCCCTATACGCCTGGTTCAATATCAAAGCATCCTGGGACCCGTATGGTCAGACTCATTCTCTTGCGATTGCGGTTGTGAATAACGACGAAGGTGCCGTTCTCCGCGACACACCTATTCATGCCGGGGATGAGATTGTGGCTTCTTTGAAGGAGAACAAGAAGATCGGCTGGGTATTTGTTGAGGAGAGTGAAGCGATGAGGGGCGTAATGCATGGCGATTACTACGCCAGTATTACGATTCCGTCCGATTTCTCTGCCAAAATGGCAACCGTGCTCAGCAATAATCTTCAGCAAGCGGAGCTGGATTTTGCCGTGAACGAAAAGATTAATGCGGTTTCGCCCAAAATTGCAGAGAAAGGCGCAAGCGGCATCGTAGAGCAAGTGCGCGCCAGCTTTGTAAAGACGGCGAATGAAACAATCTTCCGCATCTTTGCCCAGATCGGTATCGAGCTGGAGGAGAATCAACCTGCGATCGAGAAAGTGCGTGGTGCCGTATTCCAATTGGAATCGCTTATACCGGCGATTAACGAGGCGGTAGCCACTGCGGCCACAGATATTGAAAAATCGAAAAAAATCGCTAACACCGTTCAATCAGAGCTGCCGAAGGCTGCTCGTTTGGCAGAGGACGGAGAGGCTTTCACGAAGCAGCTCGGCGAATTTTTGGATCAGAGCAGTTCATCCCTTGATCAAGCAGGACCAATCATGAAGCAGGATTTGCAGCTGCTGCTTCAGTCTGCTCAAGCTATGGAGGAGCTAACGGCCATTCTGCAGGATTCATCTATCGATCCGGAGGTTGTTCTAGCTCCGCTTGAACTTGCGGGAAGGCGCCTAACAAGCGCTGTTGCCGTTGCAGACGGTTTAATCCAATTGCTTGAACGGTTGAACAAGCTGGCGGAGGGCAAGCTGCTGGCACCTGCTATTGCCGACCTGGAAGGCGTGAAAAACCGGTTCCAGCAGCAGCTGTCCCTTGTTCAGCAAATCCACACAGCCATCGAACGAGGCGAAAAACCTGCAGAATCGCTTGTAGACAGCTTAAGCGCCTTATCAAAGAAAACGACAGCGGCGCTTACGGATGTGTTGGGCCGTTTCGACAGCGAGTTAATGCCAGCCATTCAACAAGCGACACAGAAAGCAAAACAAACCGCAGCAAGAGCCGGGGCGGTACTGGCGGAGGCGAACAAGGCTTTGCCTTCGGTTACGAAAATTGTAGGCGATGCGGCAAAGGGGCTGGAGACCGGCAGCCGTGAGCTGAAAAAAATACAAGCCAATTTGCCGGGGGCTGAGCAAAAGCTGAGGGAGGTTGCAAGCCGGATTCGGAGCTTGGAGAAGGAAGGGAATTTGGATGAGCTGATTGACTTGCTGAAAAACGATGCCGAGCGCGAAGGAGCTTTCTTTGCAGAGCCAGTCGTGTTAAAGGAGAACCGCTTGTTCCCGATCCCGAATTACGGTTCGGCCATGTCGCCTTTCTTCACCACGCTGTCCCTTTGGGTCGGAGCGCTGCTGCTTGTCTCTCTGCTGACGGTGGACGTACACGATACGGAGCATGCTTATCGCAGCTATCAGGTTTATTTGGGCCGCTACCTGACCTTTCTTACGATTGCGATTGTACAATCGCTTCTTGTGACATTGGGAGATATCTGGCTGCTCAAGGCTTATGTAGCCAATCCCGTCTGGTTTGTGCTGTTCGGCATATTGTTAAGCAGCATCTTTATGCTCATTGTGTATACGCTCGTATCGATATTCGGCAATGTGGGCAAGGCAATGGCGATCGTCCTGCTAGTGCTTCAGCTTGCAGGATCAGGAGGGACGTTCCCGATCCAAGTGACGCCGCTGTTCTTCCAGGCCATTCATCCGTTTTTGCCATTCACCTATGCCATCAGCATGATGCGAGAGGCGGTCGGCGGCATTCTTTGGGATATCGTCTTGCGTGATCTACTGGCATTGGCTGTTTTTGCTGGGGTGGCGCTTCTGCTCGGACTGGCACTTAAAAAATGGATCAACCGTTATTCCGCCAAAATGGTAGAGAAAGCAAGGGAAAGCGGCTTGATTCACTGATCCTCAACTGGAAAAGATATGCAACCAGCTATCCCTTACAAGCGTCTAAGTAATAAGTAGAAGCTTAGTATGCTGAGGGGGACGGTGGATGCGCTATTTCGGATTATGGAGCATGAAGCTCATAGTGTTGGGGTTGGTCATCGCTCTGACGAGCTCATGCGGGAACATGAATGTTGTAAGACATATCGAGGTTTTTGTTAGCGAGTCGATGGAAGAAAACGAAGAAGGAAATTATGAAGTTACGGGCTATATTAAAACAAATGCGATAACGACGTCGGAAGAAAGCAAGAATCTGTTGAGAACGGATGTAAAATTGATCGAAGATTATTACGATCTGGATGGCAACTATGTAAAGAGTGAGGTGTCGCATTCGCGAAGCCACAAGTCTGATATTTCGATTACAGACGGCGGATTCAGCCATAAGAAGGAGCTTCAAGAACCATCGACGATCTTTATTCCTGAAGAAGGTTATGAACAATTCAGAATGAAAGCTATGTCGGATGAAGAGAAGGAAATAGTGGAGGAGCATGTCATGTCTTATATGAAAATGCTCGATTAAAGGCAGCCGCAAATGGATGTATCGTTGACAAAGATCAGCCTATTCAAGCAGAATGAATTCTTTTTCCAGATTCTTTTTTAGATAAAAAGGATTGCAAAATAAAAACATATCGGTTATTGTGGACATTATAGGTCGATAATAACAAGAGGAAGGAAGGAGGAGCTATGCAGTATTCAAAAAGTACGGATTACGCCTTGCATGCTTTGATGCATCTGGCACATTCGGAACGCCAACAAAACGTCGGCATTAAGGAACTGTCAGGAACACTTGGCGTATCTGAAAGCTATCTGTCCAAGATTATGTCCAAGCTGAGACAAGACGGGATTGTACGTGCAGTACCCGGAGTGAATGGCGGTTACGAGCTTGCGCGTCAGCCAGATCAGATCTCGTTTCTTGATGTCATACAGGTGATTGAAGGCAGGCAGCATATGTTCGAATGCTCGAACTCGAAGTCCAAGCAGCATCAGCTCTTAACGGAAGAGGAAAGCCCGGTAGATGATGAGCCATGTCCTCCGAAGGGGAATGGGTGTCTGATCGAACAAGTGATGATCGGCGCGGAGTCCCAACTTCATCAATATTTGCGGGAGCATACGATTCAAACCGTGTTAGACAGGTATACCAATCAATGCAATCAAGACCATAACAAGAAGTGATCCGCTTCTTGCACATTAATTATGGATATTGAAGATCCATGGAGGTGTCTATATAATGACAATTGAAAAAAAACAATTCGATGCAGTTATTATTGGCGGGGGACCGGGAGGCCTGAGCGCAGCGCTTGTACTAGGCCGAGCACGTAAGCATGTAGCGGTCATTGATGAGGGACGTCCACGCAACGCGGTGACGCATGCGGGTCATGGCTTTCTCACACGCGACGGCATAAGCCCAAGTGAATTTCGAAAAATTGCCAAGGAGGAGATTAGCGCCTATCCATCTGTATTGTTTGTTGACGATACAGCAGTGTCGATCACAGGATCAGACGGACATTTTCAGATCACGACTTCACAAGGCACTGAACTTGAGGGCAAAAAGGTGCTGTTTGCCGTCGGCATGAAGGACCGTCCGCTTCCCATTCCCGGCCTTGCGGAGGTCTATGGCAGAAGCGCATTCGTATGCCCGTATTGCGATGGCTGGGAGCTGCGGGATGAGCCGCTCGTCATCATCAACAGCGGACCGGAGCTCATCCATTTCGCACCCATTATTTCGGGATGGTCGGATCATATCACATTCTGTACGAACGGTCCTGACGGGTTAACGGATTCTGAGCGCGAGACGCTTCAGCGCAGAGTGCCGCTATACGATTCTCCAATCCGGCATATTCATTCCGAAGAAGGAATTGTTCGAGAGGTTGTTCTTGAAGACGGGACGTCTATTCCGTGCAGAGGCATATTCTTCAAGCCAGACCTGGTGATGGGCTCGGACTTGCCGCACTCTATCGGTTGTCAGCTATCCGAAGAGGGACATGTTGCAGTGAATGCCTTCGGGAAAACAAGCGTTCCAGGCATATTCAGCGCTGGGGACATGACTTCGCGCATGCATCAGAAGATCATCGCCGCCGCTAATGGCTCGGTCGCAGCAGCAGCTTTGAACAATGAACTGAATACCGAGGCTTGGTTATGATCATCCGAAAACTAATCAAACGAAGGTTGCACATGATCTGTCAGCATAAATGGAGGGAATCGTAATGATCAATCTTTTTGATGAAGCTCTATGGGAGAAGGAATGGAAGACTCGCGGCGATACGATGGTCAATACGATGAGGAAAGCAGGAGTCGATCCTGCCAAAGCCTTTGATCCGAAAGCCAAGACGTTCAACGAGCAGTCGTTCAATGAAGAAGGGAGAAAGAGAAGCGCGCGAATCCTGAGCTGGCTTGAAGGACAGGGCGTTCAGTTGAAGAATGCTTCTGTGCTGGATGTTGGCGCCGCCTCCGGCGTGTTCACGGTACCTTTTCTGGAGCGTGGAGCGCAGGTAACGGCAATTGAATCATCGCTCCCTCAGGTTGAATTATTGAAGGAAAACATAGCAGGATTCCCGGACAAAAGGGTGGAGATCATCCCCGAGCCATTTGAAGATCTTGATGTAAAGGATAAAGGCTGGTCCAAGACGTTTGATCTTGTTTTTGCCTCGATGTGCCCGGTTATCGTCGATTGGGAGAGCGTGGAGAAGCTGCTCTATAGTGCGAAGCAATATTGTTATATCAGTATGCCGGTAAGTATTCCAGAGAACAGCTTAATCCGTGAATTGTGGCCGGTTCTGACCGGCATGCCTTTCAAGTCAAAGCCGCTGGAGATGGGATATTTGCTTCATTTGCTGTATCTTAAAGGCTACTCCTACGAGTCTCTTATTACAAGAGAGGAGAAAGAAAGCGAGATGACACATGAGGCAGCTCTGCAGGAAATGCTGAAGAGACTGCCCAAGTTCGGTCTGCCGGCAGATGAGCGCAATCAGGGACTTATCGCAGATTATCTGAAGCAAGCGTACCCCACAAGAAACGTTAGGGTAAGACAGGGCGGACGTTTTGGCAAAGTGCTGATTCGCTTGCAGGATGAGAGGATGTACGATCGAGGAGAAGCTTAATGGAGCAGAAGCCGGGAGCGATGTCCCGGCTTCTGTTTTTTACTTTTGTATCGAGCGTTCCAGCCAATGAATATGAGCTTGAAAACGCAGTTGCTTTAGCCCCAGCTATCGGCTTCCAATAAGCTGAAAATGAATCCTTTTTCATGAATGAACACCCTCTCACATTCGATCAATTGTTCCCTAATTCAGTTATTCTGACATCAAGTCGTTGCAAAGGAGTAAAGTATTGCATGTAATCGGAACTATTGTTCAGGTTGCCAACTGAGCATAATAAGTGGATAATTATGGAGTTAAAAAAAGGAAGGAGTGATGTCATATGATAAGACTGGGACGTTACGATTGGGCAGCTAAAAATAAGGGGATAGCGTATACATAGCCCTGTAAACTACGTGAATCCCCGATCATAAGGGGAGCAGTTTATGAAACGAAAATCAATGGAGCTAAAGGTCGGCCAAGTTGTTTTTGAATTGCAGGAACATCATGACTTCCAGTGGCTGCAAGAGCTTGGTACTGTTTTTTGCGTGTTTGATCAACAGGATTCTGGTAATATCAGCTTCGGAGTTGAGAGAAGTGGCATCAAGCAATTTGTAAAATATGCGGGAAGCAGACCTATAGGTTTTTCAGGAGACCCTATAGACGCAATAACTAGATTAAAAGCTGCCATGCCGCTCTATACGAACTTGAATCATCCTCATTTAATTAATCTGGTTAATCATTATGAGACGAAGGCTGGGTTTGTCGCTATCTTTGAATGGTTTGATGGCGAATGCTTGCACTCGCATTGGTTGTATGCAGGCAAGCTGAAATATACGCATCCGCAATCGCCTTTCTTTCGATTCAAACAGTTGCCATTGGAGAAGAGACTAAAGTCGCTGGATGCGATATTTGAATTCCATCATTTTGTGGAGTCAAGGGGTTATGTAGCGGTTGATTTCTATGATGGCAGCATCTTGTATAACTTTAGTGAGGATCGAACAAAAATCTGCGATATCGACTTTTATAGGCTTGCTCCGTCTGTCAATGACATGGGAGAGCACTTCTGGGGAGCTGTAAGGACGAAATCTCCAGAGGAGTATATTATTGGAACAACCATTGATTCGAAAACGAATGTGTATACGATGGGGGCTATTGCGTTTGGACTAATTGGCGGCGAAATGGATCATTCACTGTCCAAATGGGAAGGAAGCAAATCACTCTACGAAGTCGTTGTTCGTGCCGTTAGTGAAGACCGGGAGCAACGTTTCCAAACAGTAGACTCTTTTAAGAGAGCTTGGGATAGCGCGCGGTCTGGGAAGTGAGGTGGAGGATGTATGAAGCTTAGTCGGATGATGCTAGTTATGACCATGGTGATGGGGTTAGTGCTGTCGGGTTGCAGTGGGTATAAGAAGGGAGAAGTTCTAGAAGAATTAAAACCGAGAGAAGCCGGAACGTATGCCATACATTTATTTTATGAAGGAGTGCTCCCAGATTCGGAAACGACCGAACTAAACATCTTTTACAATTCCACATCAGAACTGTTGAAGACGATGACGATTGTCCAGTTTTGGGATCAAGTACAGGACCGGAATGTGAAGTGGGCCAAGGCGATTGGCGTAAAGCAATTTCCTATGTATGTCGTCATGGATCATGATGGAATCGTGCTGGAGACACCTTATTTAAGTCAAGTGGAGGCTTTTTTGACGGGGGCTGTATTAGGCGAGAACTGAGTTCGAATGCCTGTTGCAAAATAAGAACATGAAGAGCAGCCGACTGTTGAGGTCGGCTGTTTTTTGATTTGCTAATGGCAGATTAATTTGCAGATTGAATGTGACGATAGGTTAAACGCCGCCTTGATTCGTTAATCGAATCACTTGAAGGACATCGATACGCTGTTGGGTTTGCTCGTGATACAGCCACTTCTCGTGAACATGATCGACAAACAGCAATCCGTTCAGATGATCGATCTCATGCTGCATGCAGCGGGCAAGGTAGCCTTCCGCTTCAAGGATGATTCGGTTGCCTTGTCTATTTAATGTGCTTAACTTAATATAATGAGCTCTCTTCACATAACCAAAGTAACCAGGGAAAGACAAACAAGCTTCCGTACCCATTTGTTCGCCGCTTAATGCCATCACTTCAGGGTTAATAAGCTCGATCAGCCCTTCCCCGCAATCCATAACAATCAGCTTTCTGAGAATGCCGACCTGGGGCGCGGCAAGACCTGCGCGACCTTCGCGGGCGTATAAGGTTTCCACCATATCATCTAGAAGCTTTAACGTTTTCGAATTCAATTCGGCAACAGGTTTGGCTTTCTTCCGCAAAATCGGGTCTCCAAATGGCAAAATGCTTTTTTCGGACATACTTATGCCCCTTTCTCTGTATGTGGTGGGGTATATACCCACAAATCATTAGGCGAACATTCCAAAACTGTGCATAGCGCATCAAGCGTCTCGGCTTTCATTTGCTTGGGCTGTTGAGTTATTAAAGCGCTGATGGAAGCAGGGGATAGACGGTAATTCGTCTTGTCGGCTAGTTGTCTGGCTAAGTCCGCACCCGTCCATATGCCTCTGGCAGCCATAACTTGTCGCAGCATCCATGTAAGCATCATTTCACCTCATTAAATATTAAATGCTAAGTTGTTTTATTAGGTATTACCTAACTATATTAGGCACTACCTAATATATCATGATATTCACATATACGAAAGAAGAGAAGCGAAAGAAAACAATAAAATGTTTGGAAGAGGAGTTATGGAACGATTTAGGAAAGAAAATATGTTATAATCATATTAGTAAATAGAGAAATAATGGAAATCCATTACTGGAGGGGATAGGATTGAGAAAGGCATTAAAGTGGACCTTCTGGATTCTGATGCTTCTGGCAGTTGCTGCGGTAGTATGGTTCTTTTATTACAATTACTACTTCTTAGCGTTTGGATTTATGAGCGTGCTTTTGTTTGTCTTGATGGCGTGGACGACTATGGTTCAATTGAAAAATAACGTCAATCATTATAAAGATGTAAGAAAGGCAAGAGCGGTAACGGATCAGAGGAGCATTGAAGAATATACAAGATAATTATTTTAGATAGCTGGAACATAGCAGCGGCAGTCCATGGCTTGGATTCAAGTCATAGATTGTCGCTGTTTGTTATTTCTCAGGACTTACCGCGGTTCAACAAACAGGACTAACAGCTTCGGTTCTCATAAATGTAGTCCAAAAGTTCAAACGGCTTATTCCAGATTGACCAGGAAAGGGGGCAAATACTTTTTAAATATTTTACTTTAAAAATATGAATAATACATTATAATAGATTCTACCGGCTTTTTGGATCGACCCGTTTGGGAGAGGAGCATGAGTTGTATGGGTCCCATTTGATGGATCACTTTTAACAGTCATATACAAACATTCATGAACAAAATAGATGGAGATTAAAAGTGATGGTAAAACGTTCATTTTATTATTTATGGGGCTCGCAGTCCTTGTCCAACACGGTAGACGTTCTTTATATGGTTGCGCTTACTACACTTGTGCTGGAGAGGACGAACTCTATTATTTTTGCGACACTGGTGCCGTTTTTTCGAGTCGCCGCACAATTTATTAGCGGGCTGGCAGCTCCGCTGATGCTGGTGAAATACAGATTGCCTTTTCTGTTAACCGTCTCTCAGCTTGGGCAGTTTCTCTTATTTGGCGTCATGGCTTTGTATTTATCCCCCATGGTAGATGGAGAGGACTTGCTGCCTGTGTATGCGCTCATCCTGTTCATCTCGTTCCTCGATGGGTGGACTTCACCTGCCCGGAACGCCTTGATCCCGCGTCTGGTTCATGATGACGCGCTGCTAAGGGCGAATGCGATGGTCGCTACATCGGATCAGGTGATCCAGTTCGCCGGATGGGCGGTTAGCGGCATCCTGGTCGCAGCATTTGGCCCGTTCCCGGTTCTGCTGGCTGTAGCTGCCGGATATGGCGTGGCGATGGCGGTGACGCTGCTGATCGAAGATCCGACGGAACCTAAGCGGCGTAGTCTATGGGATGTACGCACGGGCCGCGCCTCAGCAGACGGCGGCGAAGCGAACGCGCCTTCCAGATGGGATACGCTGAAGGAAGGCTGGGTTGTGTTATGGCAATCCAGACGGTTGCGCTCAATGACCTTTATGGATGTGACCGACGCGCTTGGCAGCACGGTATGGGTTGGCGCGTTCATGCTCGTATTTGTGAAGGAAGTGCTGCTGAAAAATGAGGACTGGTGGGGGTATATCAACGCCAGCTATTTTGCCGGCACCGTAATTGGTGGCTTTCTCGTCATTGCACTCGTCAAGCGGCTGGAGAAACGGCTTTTCCTGTTCATGCTGGTGGGTATTCTTGGATATGCGGTGTGTACAGCCTGGTTCGCGATTAATACGATAGCGCCGCTGGCACTGCTCATTGTACTGGTGACGGGACCGTTCACAGAGCTGTCGGCTGTTGCGCGCCGAACGCTCATCCAGCGGAGCTGTACGAAGGATCAGCTGCCTAAAGTATTTTCTGCTCAGGGGACATTGTTGAATTTGCTATTCGGCATCTCCTTGTTCGGCATGAGCTTCGTTGCAGAAGTGCTGGGCATTGTGAATATGTATTTGATCGCTGCGGCGATCAGCGTGCTGGCCGCTGGCGTCGGCTGGTGGAACCGCAAAGCTTTTGCCGAGGATCGCGCGGGTTCTTCAGCTCAATAGGTAGAGAGAAGGAAGCCTTGGGCTTCCTTTTTTTTTATGGAATCTATTAAATGATGATGTTGTTATTTGAAGAAACGAACGGTTGTTCTATAATGGTAATATAAACGAAGAGTAGCATCATAGAGACATGTTAGGTTGGTAAATTTTCAGGAGGTGGATTATGAATAAAAAGATTAGCGAATTTATCATCTGGGCGAATGAAAATGGTTGGGATATTTCCCGAAAATCCGAGTTTCAATTAAATGTAAATAGCAATATTACTACAAGATATAAAGAAATCCCTACAAAGTTTTTAGATTTTTTAAGTGTGGTTGAAACGTGTATTTCGCCAAATGAGAAGACATGGTTTATGTGCGAGAATGAATTTAATAATAACTCAGATGGTGCATTCAGATGGAATGAATTTGAATTGCTCAGCTTAGAAGCAGCAGCGGATGATCGTAATTGGCAAACAGAGATCACTTCATGGTGGGACAATCACCTGCCAATCGTGATGTCTGTTGATGGCGGATATTCCTTCTACGCGATTGATTTATCGAAGGATAAAGGGGCTATTGTACGCGGATATGAGCCTGAATTCGAAGAGGCAGAAAAAGTAGCAGATAGTCTTGAACATTTTCTTGAATTATTGATGTCGAATTTAATAGAGGTGTAACGCAGTGGATAAGAAGGCGAAAAAAATATTGATGCAAACCTTTTGGACCTCCCAGGGGTGGAGAAGCAGCCATGCGCCATTCGCCGGGGAAGACTTCGAATATGCGAAGGGCCAGGGGCTTATGTTCGATCCGCTGACCATCACGCATGATGAGCTGATCCATAAGCTAAAGGAGCTGCAAGTTGTTATTCCGAAGGAGCGTGTGGCAGCGGCTTTCCTGCACAGTCTGTCCACTCGAAAGGTACACTTGCGCAGCGCGCTGTCCAGTTGGGCGCTTACCGCAGATTTGCCTCTGCACGCCTATGGGGAGCAAAGCGTTGCGCTTCCAAGCTATAGCAGCTGTGGTCATTGCGACAGCAGCAGGCTAATGTCTGATGCTGATTATACGAATGCCGACCTTAATGTACTGAATTTCGAACGCGTCAAATGGGGTGGCGTTCGATTGAACCATCTGCTGTACTGCTGGCTTGATCTCGAACTGCTCAGCCGGGAGGAAGAAACAGCCGTGAGCGAGCAGGATCTAATTATTCTGAAGGATATACTTCAGGCAGTTGAAGCATGCAGGGAACAAGATGGTCCGCGGATGCTGGAGAAGCGCTGGAAGGAAGTCTTGCCTTCAAGCAAAAATGAAAGAGATATGCTTCTAGAAGTACTGGGTTTTGCCGGAGTGCTTGCCGCCAAAGATACACCTCGTGCACGGAAGGGCAGAGACTCGGATTTTGTATCGATGGCGATATGGCAAGGGAGCGACGGATATTCCCGGGAGTCGGCAAAGCATTTTTTTGGCGGATTTATGTAAGGGAGAGAGTAGCGGGCATTCGTTGAATGGCAACGAATGCCCGCTACAGTTATCATTCGCTGCCAAGATCAGTCAACATCTGATTCCATTGGGGAAAAGGAAAGGGAGTGTTGTCGGAATTTCTCAAGGAATAAGCGTCTTCTCCTTCAACTACCCATCCTAATGGCTCACGGTAGACCCATCTTCGATCTATGTTGACCCAATCTTCTTCAGCTTGGACAATGCTTTGTTCGAACCATTCTTTCAATTCGGCTTCAGCGTAGAGTCCTGATGCTTTCCGCATCTCCAGTTCCCAAGCCGACACAGCTTGAAGTTCATCCATGCTCTGAATGCCTACAAATCTCCGAAGGAGCAGGGCAGGAATCCAAGAATCGATCTCATGCGCCTCAGCTATTCGAGTTACGATCGCCTTATATTCACTCCATCTCAGCACGTTAGGGTGAAAGTGAGCTTCATCATCCCACGCAATTTCGATTTCTTCTTCATCCTCATATTGAAAGCTGAGCGAAATGTAAGAAAAGTCGTCTCCCGGATCAAGGAGCAAGACATGTTCTTCGGTCAATTGAAAGTGAATAGGATTGTCCTCCAGCATTTCGTAGCTGAAGTCATCTTGAAGCTGCCAGAAGTAACGGTCCCAGAACGTTCTGGAGTACAATAGCTCGCTTGGTATCATGTATCCCACATCCTCTTATCTATTTTGCCAGCTAAAAATATATACACTTGAACTATAAACGAGGTTTCATTTCATTTGCACGTTCTGGAAAAATCTTGCCTGGAGAGAGCGGATTCGCGCCATTGACACCTTCAGCTGCCGGTGTTAGGATAGGGGTAATTTTAAGCAAGGAGGGTCGTTCATCTATGTTGCATTCCATGCGTATTCGATAAGCAGGCGATAAAGAGCGAATTTTTCCACAATCAGTGGGCTTTTTAGAGATGCTTATATATACGTACGAGGAACATAGTGAGCGATGAGGTTAGCTTTATTCGCTATACCTATATCGACATGTTCTCTCTTCGTGATAGGCAGATCTGAGCCCGCGTTATGGACTTAGGTCTGTTTTTTTGTTGCCCACTACTCATGAGGGACGAGTCTCTTGAAAGAAAAGAGGTTGATGTTATGCGAAGGCTAAACTGGTACTTCTTCATATAATCCTCACTTCGCTAATCGCAGGAACGTTCCTGCGAGCAAATCACTGCGATGAATGAAGGAGGAAAAGGAAATGAAGATGTTGATCAAGGCAAATGACCTTTATGTTGAATATATGGGAAGAGACATTCTGGATATCGAAGAGCTTGAGCTTTATGATGATGACCGCATCGGACTGGTAGGTGCGAACGGCGCAGGCAAGAGTACGCTGCTGAAAGCGTTGCTCGGCGAGGTGGCGCTATCCTCCGGACAGGTTGCGCGGCATGGGGAGATTGCCTACATTCCTCAGCTGGATGATACGATTCTGCAGGAGGTCAAGGACTATGCCTTATTGGGCAAGCTTGGGGTGGACCGTAACCGTCTGGAGGGCATGAGCGGCGGCGAAGAAACGCGGCTGAAGATTGCGCAGGCCCTGTCGAGTGAGGTGCATGGCTTGATGGCGGACGAACCGACAAGCCATCTTGATCGCGCCGGAATCGACTTCTTGATTGGACAGTTTAAGCATTATGCTGGCGCGTTGCTGGTCATTAGCCATGACCGGAATTTCCTGGACCGGGTCGTCGACAAGATCTGGGAGCTGAAGGATGGCAGGATTACGGAATACTGGGGCGGATATTCGGATTATCTGGTTCAGAAGGAGGACGAACGGCAAGCTCAGGAAGCGGAGTACAAGAAGCATGCGGCTGAACGAGAGCGGCTGGAGAAGGCGATTGCGGAGAAGAAAAGTCTCGCCCGCAAAATGGACCAGAGGGGCAAAGGCAGCTCCAAGAAAAACGCGACCGAGAGCGGGGGACGCCTGGGCCATCAGAAAACGGTCGGCAGCAAGCAAAAAAAGCTTCATCAAGCCGCCAAAAATATGGAGCACCGGATCGAGGCGCTTGGGGAGCTGCATGTTCCTGAATCCGTACGCACGATTCAATTCCGGCAAAGCAGCTCGCTTGCGCTTCATAACCCTTACCCGATCATGGGTAAGGAATTGAACAAAAGGTACGGTGACAAAGTTATATTCGACCACGCTTCGTTCCAGTTCCCGCTGGGCGCGAAGATCGGCATTACCGGCGCCAATGGAACGGGGAAAACTACGCTATTCCGCATGATCATCGAACGTGAGGCGGGCATCACATTATCTCCAAAAGCGGTAATCGGATATTTGGCCCAGACTGGCTATAAGTTCGACCGTAATCAAAGCGTGATGGAATATATGCTGGAGAATTGTGATTACCAGGCATCTGAAATTCGATCTGCGCTGTCCTCCATGGGGTTCTCTCATCAGGATGTGCGCAAGGAGCTGGCCATGCTAAGCGGCGGTGAAATGATGAAGCTTCAGCTGACCAGGCTGCTGCTTGGCCGCTATAACATTTTGCTGATGGATGAACCCAGCAACTTCCTCGATATTCCGGCAGTGGAGGCGCTGGAGGCTATGATGAAAAGTTATAAGGGCACGATTCTGTTCATCACGCATGATGCGTGGCTGTTGGAGCATGCAGCGGATACAATTTATGAAATCAAGGATTTCCAGATTGTTCGCAAGGTTTAGCATACTTGTTGTCTGACTCTTGATGTCTAATACTCGTTATATTCTTATAAAAAGACGCATCCAATCCACTGTTGTAGCGGGAGGATGCGTCTTTCGCGTAGTGCATATAAGTGTGTTATGCGCTGGCTGCCGCTTCTTTGAAGGCTTTCTCCAGCTCATCGGCGCTTTCGGAAATCAGGAACAATACATAATTACCGGCAGTAGCGATTTTATAGTTCTGGGCCAGCTTGTAAGGTCCAGGCAAGTAATTCTCGAACATCTTCTGCACGTCGGCGCCGCGCTGCTCCATGCTCTTTTTGATTTCATCGATATGTTTGCTATCCTTGACTTTAATGACTGCGATCTCATTGGAGCTGAGGTTGAATGCGGGCGTCTTGATCGTAAATTCTTCAATTAAATCGGTATTGATGACATAATAGGTGTCGAGAGTTTCCTTAGTCAGGTCCATAAGCCCCGGTTGCTCTACCTTGTCCAGCATGGCTTTCATAATTTTATCAGTAGATGATTTAGTTGCGTTATCATCCGGTTTTTCGCTGTTTTCGGGCTCATCAGACGGGCTTGGGCTCGGCGTCGGGCTTTCACTTGCAATTGGTGTGTTCGTTGCTGGCGGAGTAGCGCCGTTGTTGTTCGTATTACCTGAGCAAGCGGTCAGCAGGCCGCCAAGCAAGGCGGTGACGACGAGAAGAGACATTGTTGTTTTTTTCATGGGGTCGTTCTCCTTGTATCGAAATTCTAGTAATCGGAGCTCTTCGATTACGACCTTTTGACGGCATTTCGCTCAGAAATGTTGCAGAAAACCAATGATTTGCAATCCTATCCTATCGGAGAGAGAGTCATTTGGCCCAAAAAGCATTAAACATTTACAGTTCATGGATTAGAATTAGGGATAAAACAAGACGAATAAGGAGGCATCATAATGGAATCGAAAAGGGTTGCAGCGGAGAAAGCTGTAGCGTATGTGCGTGACGGTATGGTCGTAGGTCTTGGCACGGGATCAACCGCTTATTGGGCGATTCAGAAGATCGGCAAGAGGGTGAAAGAAGGTCTTCGCATCAAGACCGTGGCGACTTCTATTCAATCCGAGCAATTAGCGATTGAACTGGGTATCCCGGTCTTATCCCTATCCGAGGTGAACGCTATTGATGTGACGATTGACGGGGCGGACGAGGTTGATGGTGATTGGAACTTGATCAAAGGCGGGGGAGGCGCGTTATTGCGCGAAAAAATAATTGCAGCCTCCAGCAAAGAGCTTATTATCGTTGTCGATGAGAGCAAGCTGGCTCCGAAGCTTGGAAAGTTTCATTTGCCAGTAGAGATTGTACCGTTCGGAGCCAATCTAACCCGGCAAAAGCTGCATGAGCTTGGATGTGTGACCAGCTTGCGGACAACGCAAAATAAACCGTTTGTGACGGATAACGGCAATTACATTGTGGACTGTGATTTCAAGGAGATCGAACAGGCTGAAGAGCTGCAGACTTCGATCAACCTGATACCAGGAGTTGTTGAGAACGGACTATTCATACGTCTTGCGAAAAAGGTTATTGTTGGCTACTTAGACGGCTCTGTTCAGGAACTGAATTAGTAAGAACGAAGACTGATTTTGTTATTTTTTATGCAAAAAGACCGATTAATTATAAATCGGTTGACACGACACCAAACGGTGTCCTATAATCTATTCGTCACCATATGGTGTCTAATGAATGAAATATCACTAATAATTAGGTGTGGATGTTGTGATTGAGAACAACCATTTGCGGGATGTATTTGACGCGATAGCAGATCCGACCAGACGTGAACTGATTCATTTGCTGGCCTTGGGTGAGGAGCAGCCGCTACATGAGCTGACTTCACAGTTTGCTATGGGCCGAACCGCGGTGTCCAAGCATTTGACGATTCTGAAAGAAGCTGGTCTGGTCCATGATCGCAAGGTCGGCAGAGAAACGCGATATACGCTAAATCCTGCTCCGCTTCGTGAAGTACAAGATTGGGTAGCGTTCTACAGCAAGTTCTGGAGTGCGAATATGCTTCGATTGAACCAACTACTTGAGGAGGATGAAATATGAGTTTGGTATTAAACCTGGATTTTCAGTACAACACTACGATTGAGAAGCTTTGGGCCGCCGTTACTGATTCAGAGAAGCTGGAGAAGTGGGTATTGAAAAATGATTTTAGGCCGATTGTAGGTCACCGTTTTCAATTCCGCGCTGAGCCGAATGAGTACTGGGATGGAGTCATTAACGGCGAAGTGCTAGTTGTAGAGCCGCCGAGCCGCTTGTCCTATACTTGGGCTGTTGGCGAAGAGAAGCACACCGTCGTGTGGACGCTGCAGGAGCTGGGGGATGGAGGGGTTAATCTCCACCTGGAGCAAACCGGATTCTCCAACCCGCATGGTCTGGCAGGCGCTAAGCATGGCTGGAGCGCATGGTGCGGCGAGCTTGAGAAGCTGTTGGCTGTTTAGGGGATTCAACTTAGCCGGCTGCTGCATATTGCTGAGCCGGTCCATATCAATAGGGGGTCAATCCCGCGCGATGCGCGTATTGACCCACTTGCTGCGCGTATGGAATGGATGAAATTTAATAATAAAGAAATGTTTGCTAATGGAAGGATGGAATCATGAGCGAAGCGAATCAGCAGCACATCGTCATCTCGGGTGCAAGGGAAAACAATCTCAAAAACGTCTCCTTACGCATACCTAAACGAAAAATTACGATTTTCACCGGTGTATCCGGGTCAGGTAAGTCCTCCATTGTCTTCGATACAATCGCTGCAGAATCGACACGTTTGCTGAATGAGAACTTTAGTATGTTCGTGCGCAATTTTCTGCCTCGTGTCCCGCAGCCGGATACGGATGCGATCGAGAACCTAAGCATGGCGGTTATTGTAGATCAGAAGCGTCTGGGAGGCGGTTCTCATTCCACAATGGGCACCATTACCGATATCTCGCCTATTCTCCGTCTTCTCTTCTCCCGGGTGGGTCAGCCCCATGTTGGACAAGCGCATATGTTTTCCTTTAACGATCCGCAAGGCATGTGCCCCGAGTGCAATGGAATCGGCCGCAAGCTGGGCGTGGATATGAGCAAGGCGGTGGACATGATCAAGTCGCTGCGTGAAGGCGCTATTAGGCTTCCTGACTATACAGTGGACAGCTGGGATTGGAATATTCTCGTTCAATCAGGCTCCTTCGACCCGGACAAGAAACTAAGCGATTACACAGATGAGGATCTGGAGCTGCTGCTTTATGGTAAGGCAAGGAAAGTGCAGATGGACTTCGCTGGCAAAGCAACGAATATTACGGTGGAAGGCGTCATTGAAAAATTCACCAACAAATATATCAAGCAAGACGTGAAGACGAAGTCCGAGCGCACGCAGAAGGCGGTTGCGCCGTTCATGACGGAGGGCCCATGCTCCAGCTGCCGTGGCGCAAGGCTTAGCCAAGCTGCGCTTAGCTGCAAAATTAATGGCCGCAACATCGCAGAAATGTCTTCCATGGAGGTCGGGCAGCTCATTCGGGTGATTCGCGAAGTTGACGATTCTGTTGCAGTGCCGATGGTGAAGTCGCTCACAGAGAGACTGCAGCATCTGGTGGATGTCGGACTTGACTATTTGACGCTGGACCGTGAGACAGATACGTTGTCTGGCGGTGAGTCTCAGCGCGTCAAGATGGTGAAACATCTGAGCGGCAGTCTGGTCGATGTCACATATATCTTCGATGAGCCCAGCGTTGGCTTGCATCCCCGCGACGTACACCGATTGAACGAATTGCTCCAAAAGCTGCGTGACAAGGGCAATACCGTCATTGTCGTCGAGCATGATCCTGATGTGATCAAGGTAGCGGATCATATCGTCGACGTTGGGCCTCACGCTGGCAGCCGCGGCGGTACGATCGTCTATGAGGGCAGCTATTCCGGCTTACTGGAATCAGGTACGCTGACAGGCAACTATATGAAGCGTCCTCTGCAACTGAAGCAAGAATGCAGGCAGCCAACCGGCAACCTCTCCATCAATAATGCCACTTTGCATAACCTGAGTCATGTAAGTGTAGATATTCCTACCGGAGTGCTTACTGTCGTTACCGGAGTCGCCGGTTCAGGAAAGAGTACGCTGATTAACGAGGTATTTCTCAGTCAACATCCGGATGCGATTGTCATTGACCAATCGGCGGTTGGCGTATCGACACGCTCCAATCCTGCGACCTACACGGGAATTATGGATGATGTGCGCAAGGCGTTTGCTTCTGCCAACAAGGTAAACCAAGGACTGTTCAGCTTCAATTCCAAGGGAGCTTGCGAGAACTGTCAAGGGTTAGGCGTCGTATATACAGACCTTGCATTCCTGGAAAGCGTGAAGCTCCCATGCGAAGTTTGCGGCGGCAAACGGTTCAAGGAAGAAGTGCTTGAATATAAGCTGAGCGGCAAGTCCATCGCGGATGTGCTGGAGATGACGGTTGAGCAGGCACTGGAGTTTTTCGAGCTGAAAGAAGTTGTGCGCAAGCTTCAGGCCATGAGCGATGTGGGGCTGAACTATGTGACGCTCGGCCAGCCGCTCAGCACGCTCTCGGGCGGGGAATGCCAGCGCATTAAGCTTGCAAGCGAGCTTCATAAGAAGGGCAGCATCTATGTGATGGACGAGCCAACGACTGGCCTGCACATGTCAGATATCGGCCAGTTGATGGGAATCATGAATCGCCTTGTAGATACAGGCAATACGGTCATTGTAATAGAGCATAATCTCGATGTCATCAGCCAAGCGGATTGGATTATCGATATGGGGCCGGATGGAGGCAGCAAAGGCGGCCAGGTCGTGTTCGAAGGTCTGCCTTCACAGATCATTCATGCGGAGCAGTCGATTACGGGACGGTACTTGCAGTAATGCTCGCTTAATTGTAGAGGGGGTTGGGGAAGTGGGTTTCATTCAGGATATGGTCGCTATGTTCAAGAAGAGAGAGTTGTTATTTTTATCAAGCAGCAAGGAAGCCGACGATGTATACACATTTATTTTTGAGAAAGACAAGGATCTGAACTGGCAAGCAGGGCAATATGGGTTGTTCAGCATTACGCATAAGAAAGTGAAGAATCCAACCAAACCGTTCAGTATTGCTTCTGCTCCGGCAGAGAACATGATTCGGTTAACTATGCGTATAGGCGATAACCCAAGCGAGTTTAAAAAAGCGATGTTAGAATTAAAGCAAGGGATGACCGTTAAGATGAGTGGACCTGTAGGGGCATTTTCGATACAGGATAACAGCCCTTCGCTTCTGATTGCTGGCGGCATTGGCATTACCCCGATTCGTTCAATTCTCAAGCAAATCGAGGCGGAAGGCAATCGGAACGGGCGGCAAATCCAACTGCTTTATCTGGATAGCCAAAAGTCTTTTCCATATAGGGAAGAGCTTGATGCTATAGCTGGACGTGTCTCCATACGGATCACGTATCTGGATTCGAGGGATGATTTGAATGGGGAGATCGACAAGTTCGCCGGTGTGCATAAAGACAGCGGCAAATATTTTGTTGCCGGACCGAAGCCGCTGGTTGACTCCATATCGGATAACTTGCAGAAGAAACAAATTCCAAAAGGCAATATCAAAAAGGATGCCTTCTTTGGGTATTCGTAAAGCGTGAATAATAGCTAAGTATAAATGGATAAGGGTTACTTTAGGGCTGCCAGTCGAACAGGCAGCCTTTTTGCTTTTGGAGCCGCTGGCTGCCAATGACGAAGCTGAACTATCGCAATCCAAATCAAAAATCGCTGTCCGAGCTTATGCTATTCTTAGTGACAAGAGGTGATCACGTGAGATACCATCCCATGATTTATCAAGCTTTAGGTTATATCGAAGCGCATTTGGAGGAGGAGGTGAAGCTTGAGGACGCGGCGGCCGCCGCGGGCTTCTCGATGTATCACTTCCACCGGATCTTTCAGGATCAGATCGGCATAAGCGTGACGGATTATATCCGTTCTCGCAGACTTGCCAGTGCTTCCTCGTTACTCTTGTACACGAAGGAAGATATTATCCAGATCGCGTTCCGCAGCCGGTTCGAATCGCAGGAAGCGTTCACCCGCGCTTTCAAAAAGGAATACGGCATGCCTCCCGGACGTTATCGCAAGATGATGGGGAGCGTGCAACAGACAAAGGGGAAACGAGAGGAGAACACGAATATGAGCGAGCATGGAAAAGTAAAGGGCTGGATCTTAAGCGGCAGTGATCCGTCGCATTATGAGATGGGGATTGACAGGGAGACGGTGCATATGGGTAAGGTGTCAGGTTATTTGAGATCCGTATCCGCAACGTCAGAAACTCAGTTCGCGACAATTATGCAGCAATTCAAGTCCGACAAATATAAAGGCGAGCGCATCAAGCTGTCCGCGTTTATCCAGGCGGAGAAGGTGAATGATTTTGCGGGGCTTTGGATGAGAGTTGACAACGCGACAGGGGATACGGTTCAGTTCGATAACATGAGCGATCGTCCGATTCAAGGCACCCTGCCGTGGAACCTATACTCTATCGTGCTTGATGTGCCGGCGGACAGCGACTCGATTTCTTTCGGCGTACTGCTTACAGGTCAAGGAAAAGTATGGATGGACAGCTTTGCATTCGAAATAGTCGATGCGCGTACGCCAAGCACGAATATGCAGATCAGCGGAGAACTGCGGGACGAGCCGGAGAATTTGTCCTTCGAGGAATAAAACGATGGAAGAGCGGGAGCGCCTGGTGCGCTTCCTTTCTTTTTCTTTGAGTAACATTACTGTAAATAACACATGTATAAGAGATTAATCAGTATTTTGTGAAACGTCGAGGCGGTATTGTCAGTATGTAAGGCATAAGAAAATTTCATGCGAGGTGTCCGTGCCAAGATGACGAATATAGAGGCTGCAGATGAATTAAGGGCGGAATTAAGACAGATCGAACAATGGGAGAAAGATCAGAAGGACCTTTTTTTCTGGGAAAAGCTCGGCAGACTGCCCTTTGCCCTATTGGACCGGATTACGCCCAAGTTCATTCAGGAAAAAATAGGAACGGCGCTTGACGAGCTTGGGAATTACGTTCAGAGCGGCGGGCAATATTTGATCAGCAAGGAGCAGATGTACCGCAAGTTTTTTCCGAATGAGGAGCATGATGAAGCATTAGCTCTGCATCGGATCGGCCAGCTTGAGCTTAGCAGAATGGATCAGATGGCGGACAGCATAATCGAATCAGGCACCAAGACCGCTACGGTGCAAGGCGCAACTACGGGATTTGGCGGCTTCTTCACGCTCGCCATCGACATTCCGCTTCTGCTCGGCATCTCCCTCAAAGCACTGCAGGAGATCGCGATTAGCTACGGCTATGACCCGGAAGAGAAATCGGAGCGCATCTTTATTGTGAAGTGTCTTCAGTTCTCCTCCTCCGATATCGTCGGCAAGAAAGCGATATTGGATGATCTTGCTGCTTTCCATTCAGGGGAGAAAAGCGGACAAGTCATGTCCCAGCTAGAGGGCTGGCGCGAGGTGATGCTTACGTACAGGGACAACTTCGGATGGAAAAAGCTGTTCCAGATGATCCCGATCGCAGGCATGCTGTTCGGCGCTTACTTGAACCGATCCACGCTTCTGGATGTCGCAGAGACGGGTAAAATGATGTACCGGAAGCGGAGAATTATGGAGAAGCTGAAGAGTGCGGGGGAGCTTTGATTGCTTTCGAATTGAAGGAGATGAGGAAGGAGTGACCATCTTTGAAAGCTGCAAGCCGAGAAAATCGGCTTAGATCGGGAAAAGCAGCAGCTTCGCTTGCTGCAAGCCGGGAAAATCGGCTTAGATCGGGAAAAGCAGCAGCTTCGCTTGCTGTAAGCCGAAAAAATCGGTTTAGAGCGGGAAAAGCAGCAGCTTCGCTTGCTGCAAGCCGAAAAAATCGGCTTAGAACGGGGAAAGGAGCAGCTTCGCTTGCTGCAAGCCGTGAAGAAACTGCCGCTGGATTCGATAAGGTGAAAGCTTATGCCGTCCCAGGGGCCGAGCATACGATGAATCGTCTTGGAGAGCATCTGGCAAGAATGATCTTAAGCAGATGGATGTTTCGCAAGTGACCGTCTGCTTGACAAACCTACCATTATTTGAAATGTGTGCAAAAGGGAGCGTGAGGAATATGGACACTTCGGCTATCGTAATTGATTTTTTGTTAAGGAAATACAAAGCTGATCAGAAGTGGACTCGAATGGTACTTGAACAATTAACTGAAGAGGATATCGTATGGTCACCTACGCCAGAGAGCAACAGCATTGCTAACTTGGTTGCACATATTTCAGGAGCTGTCTACGAATGGTTTGAAACGGTATACTTTGCTGCTCCAAAAAACCAAGATAGAACAACAGAATTTGCTCGTGATCTGCAAATGTCAAAAGAGCAAGCATTGGAGCTTTCAAAGAAATCATATGACTGCATTATACAAGTGCTTGAAATGATGAAAGCAAATCCTGAAAGATTATTGGAACAACCCTACAGGGATTATTCAACCTTAAATGGAGCTTTAGACAATCATGCCACCGTGCTTGAAATGCTTCTGCATCAATTCAGACATCTCCCGAGCCATACGGGACAAATCTTTTACATAGCCAAAATGAGAAAAGGGCAGCTAAATTGGGAGAGTTGATAGCCGAGCTTCAAACAGAAAGCAAATGCTGAAGTCTAAGGGATTGCCGAAAAGGCGGCAACCCTTAGAATAGAGGGGAATAAATAGTTTGGTTCACTATCTATTATGATTGTTAATCTTTACTCCAGTATTTTTCAATGATAGCATCGCGACCTGAATAGATTCGGGATTCTTTGTAAAAATCAGGGTTCTTGCGATGGTAATTTTGATGATACTCTTCTGCCGGATAGAAAGTAGAGGCTTCTTCAATTGCAGTAACGACGGGATTCTCAAAGCGACCGCTATTTGCAAGCTCTTCACGCGATTTTAGCGCTAACAATCTTTGCTCTTCATTGTGGTGCAGGATTGCAGCGCGATATTGGCTCTTGCGATCGTTTCCTTGTCCTGTAGCATCCGTAGGATCGATCTGCGGCCAATAAAGATCGAGCAATTTCTCATAGGGGAATATCTCTGGATCAAAAGTAATCTGAACCACTTCTAAATGTCCGGTTTCCCCGGTTAGTACTTGCTCGTAGGTAGGATTCTCCACATGACCTCCCATATACCCAGATACAATCCCGTGAATTCCAGGCTGCTCTTCAAATGGGGTTACCATGCACCAAAAACATCCACCAGCGAAAGTTGCTTTTTGCAGCATAACTATTCCTCATTTCTAATCGACAATATATTCAAATCAATGATGTTAGATAAACAACTCTATAATAATTGATATCTTTGTATAATACAATCAATGTCCTCATCATTTCATTATAATTAGATATAAATAGTGATATCCTATCAGCATACATAGCGTTCCAAATACGAGGTAGCGGAGCTGTGGCACGATGCCAAGCTCATGCCTACTTTCTAGAATGAAGAAGTGGAGGTTGTAGGGACATGCAGTCAAATGAGTTGGATTACATACAATCAAGCTGGGGTTATGGAGGAAGTAAGAATATGAATTATGATGTAATCATCATTGGTGCAGGATCAATGGGAATGGCAGCAGGTTATTTTTTAGCCAAGAGCGGGAAAAAAACCTTATTATTAGACTCCTTTAACCCACCACATCCTAGAGGAAGCCATCACGGGGAAACGAGAATTATCCGACATGCTTATGCCGAGGGTGAGGAATATGTCCCGTTTGTTCTTAAAGCGCAACAATTATGGAATGAATTAGAAAAGGCTGCCGGCAAGCAACTATTTCTTCAAACAGGGGTTCTTAGTATTGGGCAGTCAGATTCCGAATCCATCCAAAATATTATCGCTAGTGCCAAGAAGTATTCATTGCCACTCGATGTAATGGATTCAAACGAAATCCATCAGCGTTGGCCTGGCATTACGATACCCGAAGACTTCATTGGCTGCTTTGAACCCGCGTCGGGCGTGTTGAAATGTGAGGCATGTATTGAGGCCTACCAAGAGCTAGCCGAATCGAACGGTGCTACTATTCTTACCAATAGCAGGGTAAAGGAAATATCCATTCAAGATGAGAGAGTCACCATTAAGACTGACGCCCAAACCTTTTGCGCGGATTCGTTAGTTGTTTCGACAGGAGCATGGTCAGGGAAGTTGCTGTCTATGCTGGATTTGGATATTCCTCTTACACCTGTGAGGAAGACATTTGCTTGGTTTGATTCTGATGAGGAACGTTATAATCAAAACCGTTTTCCAGCCTTTGATGTTATGACACCCCAAGGCGTTTACTACGGTTTTCCGAGTATTGCGGGCAGCGGTATAAAAGTAGGCCGTCATGATGGCGGTGTTCCCATTCATCCAGATGAATCGATAATGGGTTTTGGTGAATTAGCAGAGGATGAAGGTGACTTGATTTCATTTTTGAAACAATATATCCCCGACATTCAACACTTAAAGTACGGTAAAACATGCATGTACACCCTAACTCCTGATGAAAAATTTGTTATCGATTTACATCCTAAGTATCCCAACATTGCAATTGCAGCGGGGTTCTCTGGTCATGGATTCAAGTTTAGCAGTGCAGTTGGCCAAGCCTTAAGTAACCTGATTATTTCTGGTAAAAATGATATTGATATTTCACCGTTTTCCATTAATCGATTTAACTAAGTATCGTTTGGCTATCTGGCTATTTAAACTCTGTTGCTACCTTTCTGTGAAAATAGTGTATAAGCCTAACTCGTTGAATGACTATCGTGGCGAGAGATATGAAGGATTTTACTCATTGTGAATTAAGCTTTTCAATTCTATTGTTTAAATACGTATTTAAGAGATTTGACGTCATCAGTAGCGGAAAAGTAGTTCCTAACACCATATTGTTGAACAGATCTCTACCCTGCAAGCCCATCTTCTCTATCTCTTCGAGATTCAAATTTAACTCGGTAATAAGAACAGAATAATCAGTATTATGTAATGCGTAAATGGCAGCAAACGCACACATGCCAACAAAAACTTGGAGTATATCATTAGCTGTCTTTGCCCTTTTAAGATACTCCTTATCTTTACGCCGTCTAATAGAAGGGATTAGAGCAATACAAGGAGCAAAGAGACCTAAAAACAGCAGAAGGTAAATACTAGGTATATTCTCAACGCCAAGCGAATACAACAAGCTGTTACCTAACGTAATAATAAATAGTGTAATGGACAAGGGGTATATGATGTAATTAAATAAACAGATAAAAAATGCCTTTTTATTAGGAATCACAATGCCTATTGCACAACCTGCGAGTAGGGAAGCGATTATGGTTTCTATTACAGAGTGGTAATTGCCGTTTTGGTAAAGAAACATTACACCGAAAATAATCGTTACAATTACAATGATTCTCAAAAGTATTCTAAAAAACTCATTAAATTTTTTAAATCTGAACAGTAACTGGTTGCTTTGTCTAGTACCATATTTTTCTGATCTAGGTTTCAATTATATACCTCCATTTTCAAGGGTGGAACATATGTTTATATCTCCTAAAAATGTATGTTATTAATTAGATAATGTCATAGGATTGCTAATAAAGCCAATCATTTTTAAAATGAGTGAGGGATTGAATGTGGCATTCGTTAAACGAATTTTAATGATAGCAGCATTTCTGTTAAGTTGGTTAATCATTCATACTGCTTTCATAGTAATCGATGGATTGAATGATGAATTAAAGCAGGTAGATATTGCTGTAGTATTGGGCAATAAATAGAGGACAATGGACAGCCATCTGAGCGGTTACAAGCAAGATTGAATCTATCTGTAGAGCTTTATCATCAGGGATATTTTTCTAAAATCCTTGTAAGCGGAGGCTTGGGTAAGGAAGGTTTCGATGAGGCAAAGGTGATGAAATCTTACTTAATTGATCAAGGGATACCGGAGGAAAAAATTATAGAGGATAACAATGGCTACAACTCCTATATGACCGCTCAAAATACCAGCACAATTATGGATGAGTTAGAATTAGAATCCACTATCCTCATTACTCAATATTTTCATATATCCAGGACAAAATTAGCGTTTAGCAAAATGGATATTAAAGAAGTCTATTCAGCACATGCCAAAATTTTTGAGTTTAGAGATATCTTCTCCATCATACGAGAATTCCCGGCTTATTATAAATATCTATTTAAGTATTGATAAAGATAGGTTGTAATTAGTTGAATCGTAGATAATCCCCGAAAGCCCAATTTATCGGAGCTTACGGGGATCTTTGCTTGTAGTAATCAGCATTCATGTAGTTGCGTCCTCAATCTCATAAGGAGTTAGAGATTTTAGTTGATAATCGTTATCAATCATGATATATTGTTAACCATTAAACAATATATCTATTTTCATCTTTGAAACTTCCTTAGATATAGTCTTCACCATAGTTAAATATTAAACAATGACTAAAATAAGGAGTGATTCAAGGTTGGAAATGAAAGATCGAAGCAAACAGCTTCTGTATGAGCAATATATCCGTTTTTTGCATGTGCTTGAGAGCCAAAAGGATAAGGAAATCGAGCATTTTCTTAGTATCGTACAAAGGGAATCGATTGAGAAATTCTCCAGCAATTTGACCACAGTTCATGTCATTGATTGCATTGGAAGGCATGAACCGATTAACAATACGGGGATTGCCGAGAAAATGAATTTGTCGAAGGCGAGTATTACCAAAATCGGCAACAAACTGCTGGAGGAAGGCTTCGTCAAACGCACGCAAATGAATGACAACAAGAAAGAAAGTTATTTTCGCTTGTCGCCGCAAGGCAAAAAAGTCTTTGAATTGCATGAACGTCTTCATGAGCTTGAAGCTGAACGATTTTATCGCTTTTTGGACAAATACTCGGAAGAGGAAATGAAGGTGATCCATCAGTTTCTTCAGGACAGTCGTATATACATTGAATCCAGATGATCAGAAGGGAATGAATGACATGAATTTGGCTGAATTGATCATGGATCGAAGAAGTATTCGAAAATGCAATAACAAGCCTGTAGAGCAAGAGCTCGTCGTTGACTTGCTGAGAGATGCAGCCCGGCTGCAGCCTGCTCTCGAAGATGGTGCATGGCGCGTTATGTATGCCGGAACTCCCGAGTCCAGCAAACGGTTAGTCGATTATATGCTTGCGCAGATGGCGCAGAGTAAGCTGGGCAAGCTGATTCCAGGAAAACTGCTGGATGTGTTGAAAAAAAGATTTACCGACATTCCTGCTCATGTCATTGTGTTGTCCGCTAAAGGGCCGGATCGCCTGACGAGCGACCGAAATTATGCAGCTGTCTGCGGGATGATGCAGAGCTTTCAACTGCTGGGATGGGAACAGGGACTAGGCATGATTTGGGATACGGAATCCATCTTTCAGCAAGAAAGCTTCTTTAGAGGAATCGGAAAGCGCGAGGATGAAAGATTTGTTGGCATACTCCATTTGGGCTACTATGACAAAGCCCCAAGGGGCCGCAAAAGAACGCCTGCCGAGCGGAAGTGGACAATATTGCAGGGCAGCGCTATATAAAGGAGAGTGTGAATATGAAACTATCCGATCTAGCTGGAGAGATGAGCAAACCGATACACTTTATAGATCGCTTGGTATCTCCACAACTGATTCTGGAGCTTCTTAATGTTGCCGTATGGGCACCGAACGATGGCCTTCGCGAGCCATGGCGTTTTATTTTCGCCGATAACCGCACTGGCCAGATCCTTCAAGGTTTGCAGGAGCCGGCACCAGCTTATCTGCTTATCGTAATGAGGGAAGAGGCGGATCATCATAAACAAGAGGAGGATTTTGCGGCGGTTAGCTGCCTCATCCAAAACTTCCGCCTCCTTGCACATGAGCGGGACTTAGGTGTCCGTTGGACACTTCATGAATGGATGTATGACCGAAGCCATGCTGAATCGTTCGGCGTACAGGGAAATGAGCGTATCGCTGCGGTACTGGAAATGGGGTATAACGTGTCTTTTTCAGAAGAGAGAACAGAGGTTCAAGAGTTCAAGCTGCGTTTCGAACTGTTATAGGGCTATGATGCGGGAGGAATCGCCGTACTACTAGCCCGTACACCGTTCTGAATCGGAAGGAGCTTATAGAGATAGAACATTTGTTAGCGCAATGGAATCCTCTGAGACAGGAGCCTACCATTCTGAACACGGCGTTCCGCCTATTAGCTAATGGTCAGTTAGTAGATGGACATGGTTACACCATCGCCAATAAGAAGAAAGCCGGTTACTTGATAATCGGCTTTCTTTTTTATATATGTTGGAAAGTTGTCAGTGCATGATACACCAGTTATTTATTCAAGTTCTCCTGCCTGATCCAATGGAGTGACGTTTGATGCTTCACGGCTCGCAACAAGGCTTTTATTCTCGAAGCGAGTGGAAAGGACGACAAGGGTCGTTGAAAATCCAAATGCGTGGCAAACTTCTAAAAAGCTTTCTAACGACTCACCGGTTTCTGTTACAACTTTGAATAAATAATTATACTCTCCGCTGGTTCTGTAGAAATCTACGATTTCAGGGGCAGCTTCGCTGAACGCTTCGAATTCTTTGCACTTATTGGATTTGAACAGTACAAACGCGGTTGTATACTTGCCAAGCTTGGACGGAGATATCTCTGCACGATAACCCGTTATGACCTCTCGTTCCTCCAATCTCCGAAGTCGTTCCGTTACAGCCGGTTGCGACATCGCAATCATGCGACTCATCTCAGATACCGTAATTCTGGCGTTATCATGAAGAATGGACAGTATTTTTCCATCGATGTGGTCCAAAAACAGATCACCTCATTTTTATAAAGTTTAAATGGGAAACGACGATAAAATTAAGTTTTTAAGCCCCAAATGCCGTCATTTTCTTATTTAAATTGTAGTGCAGTTTCCATAAAATGCAACTATAAAGGAATAAGGGAGACTGAGCACAATGAAGATAAAGGAAACGGGGAGAGTTGAGGAGCTAAACTATTTTACGACAGGAGATGGCGTTCGGATTGCTTACCGGTTCGATGGATTGGTCGACAAGCCCGTACTCGTGCTTGCGAACTCTATCGCGACATCAATGAACATGTGGGAGGGACAAATCACAGAGCTTTCCAAGCATTTCCGCGTTCTTCGCTACGATTATCGGGGGCATGGCGACTCGGAAACGCCAGACGGCCCTTATTCGATTGATAGATTGGGAAGAGATGTCACCGAACTGCTCGACGCGCTTCACATCGACCGTGTGCATTTCCTCGGTCTGTCGCTCGGCGGCGTCATTGCCCAATGGGTAGGTATTTACGCACCGGAGCGGATTGACCGGCTCATTCTGAGCAATACGTCTTCTTATTTAGGGCCAGCCGAGCAATGGCAAGGTTTAATAACCTCCGTGCTGGAGCCTGGGAAGCTGCCCGAATTCGCAGATAGGTTCATTCAGAACTGGTTTCCTTCGCACATGCTGGAGTCAGAAAACCCGCAAGTCGCCTCCTTTCGCGAGATGGTGCTGGCTACCCGTCCGCAAGGAATTGCTGGAAGCTGGGCTGCGATCCGTGATATGGATATGCGACGGACTGCCGCGTTAATCAAAAGCCCGACTTTAGTTATTGGGGGCCTATATGATACGGTGACGCTTCCCGCACACAGTGAATGGATTGCCGAGACAGTGCCGAACGCTAAGCTGCTCCTATTGCCCGTAGTTCATTTATCCAATGTGGAGGATCAAGCCGGATTCCTGAGTGCTGTGCTCGATTTTTTACAGTGAAATAAAGTTGATTCCAGAAGGGTTCTGAAGCACCTGTCGGTTTATCTGACAGGTGCTTCTTTGTGCATGGATCATACGAAATATTTGACAAGTAAACTTGGCAACTTTATACTGAACCTATGCCAATAAAACTTGGCAAATATCTAAGGAGGGATCCTCATTAATAAAGATGAAATTTTGTCTAAAAGCAGAAAAGAAAACAAGAATAAGGATTTATACCAAATAGAAGTTCAGATCAAAGCGGGCAATATCGGTTCTCTTGCGGCGACAATATTAGCTACTTTCTTATTTGTGACGCAAAGTGTGATTGGCGATGGTTTTGATTTTGGCTTATACGCCATCATATTTTCGGTATCCGCGGCCGGCTTCATCTACAAAGCAATCCGGATGAAACGCAGACGCGATATTGCATTTTCAATTATTTATACTCTTGCGACGCTGATTTTATCGATTGTCCATATTTTAAAATTGATCACAACTTATGGAAGTATATAGGGTGAGCCGATGGAAGATGAATTGATCCTTAGAAACCATTTGAAAGAAGTACGGACTGAAAAACATTTATCACAAGCACAGCTTGCAAAGTTAGTCGGTGTCTCCCGGAATACGATTAGTTCCATTGAGACAGGACAATTTAATCCAACAGCAAAACTGGCCTTGATTCTATGTATTGCATTGGACAAGAAGTTCGAAGAACTCTTTTATTTTGATTAAATCTTGCTGCTAAATTTGCAGCGTGCGGAGGTTGGCAGATGGATATTGGAAGCATATTGGAAGGCGTAAAGGAAGCGAATCTATTCATTCAATTAGGAGTTGTGTTTCTGGTCTCGCTGGTGCCTTTCCTGGAAGGCTATGTAGCAGCCTCAGTGGGGATTGTTATTGGCTTTTCGGCCATTCCGACGATCATAGCTGCTTCGCTTGGGAACTGGCTGTCCGTTATGGCGATTGTTGTGCTGTACGAAAAGCTGAGTCAACGCCGAAAAGCTAAACAGAAGGACGGGGGTTCCGGCAAGAGAATGGAAGCCGCACGCAAGCTGTTTAATAAATACGGGGTGCCTGGTGTCGCATTGATTGGGCCTATCGTGTTCGGTCATCATATTGGGGCGTTTATTTCGCTCGTATCGGGAGCATCCAGACGTTATGTGACACTATGGATGACGGTCGGCGTTCTGGTCTGGACGATCGGAGCGGGTGTTCTGGCAGCTGTAGGTGTTGATCTTGTAAGCCGTTTGCGTTAGATTTGCTGTTACCTCTTAGAAGAAAACGATAGGAGGACGATATGATGGGTTCTCTTCTGCTGGGAATAACTTCAGTCTGGATTCGCGGCATCCATCGTAGGAAGACAAATAAAGATTTTGGATACTGCAAACATGATATTTCTGTGCATCAATTGCAAGGATTCCTTTCCAGAAGTCCCTTATAATAACTTTTGAAAGGATGATCGATATGGATTGGTTGGAACGCATGAATAGTGCCATGGACTACGTAGAAACACATCTTACAGAAACGATCGACTACGACCAAGTGGCTCAAATCGCTTGCTGCTCAACCTATCATTTTCAACGCATGTTTCCATTCATCACCGATGTTCCGTTGTCGGAATATATTCGGCGCAGGCGACTGACGCTTGCCGCATTTGAACTGCAAAATAGTGGCGTGAAGGTTATTGATGTGGCATACAAGTACGGTTATGAATCGCCTGAGGCGTTTTCCAGAGCGTTCAAAAAATTGCATGGTGTGATGCCAATGTCTGCGCGCGACAAAGGTGTCTCACTGAAGGCTTATCCTCGATTATCCTTTCAGATTTCGATTCGAGGAGCTGTGGAGATGAATTACAAAATCGAAGAAAAACAAGGCTTTGACATGTTTGGTGTTTCAACTAAGATCAATGCCGGTGGCGAAAATCCGTATATTGAAATACCGGAATTTTGGAAGAGGAGCATTGCCGACGGAACCGTCGACCGAATCCGTGCTGCAGCAGGCTTGGGGACAGATGGCGAGATTCATTCGGTTTTTCACAATAACAATGGCGAGAAGTTTTCCTACATGATCAGTTATTTCATGCCACAGAGCGGCTTGCCGCAAGGATTTGAACAGGTGCAGATTCCTCCGCAAACTTATGCGATATTTACAACTGGCGTAAACCCGCAAAACGATATCCATGCTTTATGGAGACGAATTTCGTCGGAATGGTTTCCAACCAGTGACTATGAATACGCCAAAGGACCTGAGTTCGAGATGAGCTATGACAGAGGCGGCGGCATGTATGAGATGGAAATTTGGATTCCTGTCGTTAAAAAAACAGCATCATAAGCGTTGACGGTGCTATGAGGGATTTAACGTAGCTTGTGTTAGGGACGAGCAGCATCGGTATACAAAACAACCCAAATCAAATGATTTGAGGTTGTTTTGTGTTCGTAATCAATTCTGGCTTTGACTAGTGTCTGGACAAGCATTTTTATGTTAATAATATAATCATTTACTTATATAATTATATGCGTATATAATAATACTGAGAAGTAATCAGAAAGGAGGAGAATCCGCATGAAAGGGATCGATACATTAGCGGAGCAATTAAAGCTGCTGGGGGATAAGACAAGACTTACGATTGTAGCCATGCTGAAAGAACGTACACTATGTGTGTGTGACATTGTGGAACTCCTTGAAACATCGCAGCCCAATGCCAGCCAGCATTTGCGGAAATTAAAAGCCGCAGGGCTCGTCAGCGAATCCAGAAAGGGCCAGTGGATTTATTATTCACTACACATCGAAGACAAGCCAGAGGTTCAGGCCATTGTGAATTTGCTGCCATCTCTAAAGGAGAAAGTGGATCAATTGAAAAATGTGTGTGATTAATACGGAGGATCTTCCATGGTAATCATAGCTGTTCTTGTTTTCTTGCTTACGTTAACATTCGTAATCTGGCAGCCGAAGGGATTAAGCATCGGATGGTCCGCAACTGCAGGCGCTATGCTTGCCTTGCTCTTGGGCGTTGTGAGCTTAGCCGATGTAGGAACGGTTACGGGAATTGTATGGAACGCTACTCTAGCTTTTGTCGCGATTATATTCATCTCATTAGTGCTTGATAGCATCGGATTTTTTGAGTGGTCAGCCCTGCATATGGCGCGTCTGGCACGCGGGAACGGATTGCTCATGTTTTTGTATATTATTTTGCTGGGATCTGCGGTTGCTGCACTATTTGCCAATGATGGAGCAGCTTTAATCATAACGCCAATTGTGCTTGCAATGGTTCGGGCGCTGCAGTTCGAGCAGAAGATGATTCTTCCTTTCATTATGGCAAGTGGCTTTATTGCCGATACGGCTTCATTGCCGCTTGTAGTGAGCAATCTGGTGAATATTGTGTCCGCTGATTATTTCAATATCGGGTTTGCGGAATATGCCAGTCGCATGCTTGTACCGAACTTTTTCTCCATCGCGGCAAGTATAGTCGTGTTATATCTGTTCTTTAACAAACGTATCCCAAGAATCTACGACTTAACACAGCTGAAACGGCCAAGTGAAGCCATCAAGGATATCAGGCTCTTCAGATTGTCTTGGTTCATTTTAGGTGCTCTATTAATCGGATATTTCGTCAGCGAATGGTTTGGGATACCGGTATCCATCATTGCCGGCCTTGCTGCGATTGCTTTCTTATATGCCGCAAGAAAAAGCCCTGTGATACGGACATGGCAGTTAGTGAAGGGTGCGCCATGGGCTGTCGTTTTTTTCTCGATTGGCATGTATGTCGTTGTGTACGGACTCCGGAATGCGGGTCTTACGGATGCGCTTGGCGACGTCATCCAATGGGTTGCGGACAAAGGAATGTTCGCCGCTACGGTAGGGATGGGGTTTATCGCCGCCATTTTGTCATCTGTAATGAATAATATGCCGACCGTTATGATTGACGCTCTCGCTATTCAAGGTACGCAAACGGATGGATTTATTCGAGAAGCCCTGATTTATGCCAATGTGATCGGGTCTGATTTAGGTCCGAAAATTACACCAATTGGTTCATTAGCAACATTATTGTGGCTCCATGTGCTGTCTACAAAAAACGTTAAGATCAGTTGGGGATACTACTTCAAAGTCGGGGTGCTGCTGACTATACCTACGCTGTTCATAACGCTTGTCGGTCTATTTGTGTGGCTCACAATACTCGAAACGTTCCAAATCAATCCCTGGCTAGGCAATGCCTGCGCAGTACTCTTGCTTTTGTTGATAGGACTGTTCGTTAAATCACGAATGAATCGGCGTCAACAACCTAGCCGTGATCAGGGCGGCACCAATTAAATAAAGGAGAGGGTATACGGATGGTTCAAAACAAACCGCTTATCTATTTCTTATGTACCGGTAATTCATGCAGAAGCCAGATTGCGGATGGTTTTCTGAGCGCTTTGGGAGGGGATAAGTATGATGTGAAAAGCGCAGGGCTTGAAGCGCATGGACTTAATCCGCGGGCGATCAGCGTGATGAAGGAAGCTGGTATTGATATTAGCCGCAACAGCTCAGATGTGATAAATCCAGTTATTTTAAACCAAGCTGATTATATCATTACGCTATGTGGACATGCCGATGAACATTGCCCTGTGATTTCTAACCCTCACGTAACCAAATGGCATTGGGGATTTGATGATCCAGCCAAGGCCGACGGAACGGAAGAGGAAATTATGGATCAATTCCGCTCAGTCCGCGATGCAATCAAGGAGCGAATCGAGCAGTTTCTTGAAGAAGGAAAGTAACAAATTACAGGGAACAGTTCAATCTACAATTATTTCGATCTGATCCAAATTTACGAGGCCTCAGTTAATGAGTGCCTCTTTTGGTTTGGTATTGCTTTTAAATAACACACCCTCCAACCACGTATTACTTGCAATATGCAAATTTATAATGTATAACTAAATACATGAGGTGAAGCCAATGGAAAATGTTCGGGGTCTTTTTCAAATTATGACACGCCGGTTTGGGTTTCTTAATAAAAACTGTTGTACAGCTGGGGGATTCGAGATTTCGCTGGTTCAAAGCCATATTCTTTATGAAATTGACAGACAAACTAAACCATCCATACAGCAAGTGTCAGAGTCGTTAGGTACGGATGTTACCACTTTTAGCCGGCAGATACAGGCCCTTATAAAAATGAATTTAGTCAAGAAGGTTCCTGATTCTGAAGACCGGAGAGTACAAGTGCTTTCACTCACGACAGAAGGGAAGTACGTGGCTGCAACAATCGATCATCAAATGAACGAATACCTGGATGAAGTGTTCTCTCATATGAATGACTTTGAGAAAGAAACCGTCCTGCGATCGATCAAGCTATTAAATGGAGCCATGGCTAAATCCAGCATGTGTTGTATCACCCCTCTCGGGTGATTTTCTTTCGACAAATACTTGCAAATTGCAAGTAATAAATGAAAAGGAGGTGAGAATACATAAACCAAAAAGCTTGATGAATGACGCTTGAGTAATATCTAAATAATTGGAGGTTATCCCTATGAGTCAATGTTGTTCAAAACCGGTTCCGGTTCAGCTTACGATGAAAGCTTCTACTCCTGTGTTAACTAATCATGATCTGCCAGTAGCGATAATCGGCGGGGGCCCGGTAGGCTTGGCCGCTGCTGCCCACCTTGTCACGAAGGGAGAGTCCTTTATTCTCTTTGAAGCCGCTGCGCATATTGCAGGAAATGTGGGCAATTGGGGACATGTACGCGTGTTTACTCCGTGGCCATTTATTGCAGATAAAGCGGCTAGGCAATTGCTGGAGGCATCAGAATGGAAGTTGCCCGATGAGGAAGCATTTCCAACAGGCAAGGATTTGATCGACGAGTATATGGCGCCGCTGGCACAGCTTCCTGCGATCAAGCCCTTTGTACATTATGATGCCAAAGTCGTTGCCGTGAGTCGCAAAGGTTTGAGCAAAGCGAAAACAGCCGGTCGCGATAAGCTGCCCTTTGTCTTGCATGTTCAACACGAAAATCAAACGATCAAGTATGAAGCCAAGGCGGTCATAGACGCCTCAGGAACATGGTCGAATCCGAATCCTGTTGCTTCGGATGGGGTCTGGACAAGGGAGGAGCAGGCATTAGGCAGTCAGATTACGTACGGCATTCCAGATCTATTAGGCAAGGAACAGAAACGATATGCGGCCAAGAATGTGCTTGTAGTCGGAAGCGGCCATTCCGCCATTCATGCGTTGCTGGACCTTGAGCGTCTGCAGGAGCAGCATCCGCAAACAACGATAACTTGGATCATCCGAAAGTCTAACTTGCAAGAGGTTTTTGGTGGTCAGGAACAAGATGCTCTTCGTGAGCGAGGTTTGCTCGGAGTGCGGCTTCAGAAGCTGGTCGAATCGGGAAAGATCACGGTATACACTTCTTTTCTAATTAACGGTTTGGAGAAGGATGGAGCCAGGATTAATGTTCTCGGTAACGTGAATGGGGAAACGGTGAGCATTAATGGAATGGATGAAGTCATCAGCAATACGGGATCACGCCCGGATATCTCTTTCCTTAGAGAAGTCAGGATGGACATGGATACATACATCGAGAGCGTAACTGCGCTCGCGCCATTAATTGATCCTAACATTCATAGCTGCGGTACCGTAAGACCACATGGTGAAAAAGAACTGCGGCAACCGGATCATAACTTTTATATCGTCGGATCGAAGAGTTACGGACGCGCGCCAACGTTCTTAATGGCTACCGGCTATGAGCAAGTCAGATCCATTGTTGCAGCAATTACGGGGGATTGGGAAGCGGCTGTGAAAGTAGAGCTGGATTTACCGGAGACGGGTGTGTGCAGCGTCAATCGTTCCGTTCAATATGGCAACAGCCTTGATAGCGGCCGAACTATAGCATCAAGTTCAAACAAGACTTCCTGTTGCGACTAAGAAATCCATATGCTTAACTAGGAAGCGGCAAGTTAAAGTTGAAGTGAAGGGCGATAAATAAGCGCAGAAGCAGCTGAGCATCATCTCAGCTGCTTCTGTGTTTAGGTACCAAGGAAAAAGGGAAAATTTTATTCATATTCCAGTTCTAGTCCTCAACAACAATACCGGCTGCCTTCAAATGTCCGTACGCGACAAGACTGCTAAATTGAGCTGAAACTTCATCTGCTGGCAGGGGCTTATTGTTCTTGATCCACCAAAGGACAATCCCCATGAAAGATGATACCAGATATTCAAGCAGCAATTCCTTGGTTATTGCGGAGTTTTTCCGAGCAGGCTTCCACTCCTCATTTAATTTATCTTTAATGATATTCTCCATCTTCATTTGAAAAGGATAGATTCTATTCTCCTCCATTAACATCGAATGGTAAAACTTCATGTTCAGTGAGATATGCTCCAGTACAGTCTGCATAACGGTCTCAAGTACAGAAATACTGAACGGATTCATACTAATGGGGCAAAGAACGACTGCATTCTTCAGATCGCTCAACAATTCATTTATATAGGTATCCAATAAATCGGGTTTGCTTTGGTAGTGAAGATAAAAGGTGTTTCGATTGATCACAGCCCGGTCGGCAATATCCTGGATGGTTATCGCTTCATAACCTTTTTCCTGGAGCAGCTCATAGAACGCCTTGCGAATAGATTGTTTGGTGCGCAATATTCTGAGGTCGGTTTTCTTAATTTTGTTCATGTTATGGTTCTCCCCACACTTATTTATCGTCGTTAAACGACAAAGTTTAATTAGTTGTCTGTTATGTTTCGTAAAGCAACATATTGAATATTGAGCATGATAGTTGCCTCTATTATAATGAGCGAAAGATAAATAAACAACAATGTATTCATCATTTATCGAATGACTATAAACTCCAAGGAGGAACATTCCATGACTATTCAACATCAAAATGAGCTAGTGCGTAAGGCAATTGCTGTGCTTGAAAGCTTCGAAAGCGGAAGCCCGGAAGCAATTACGGCTTACGTTCATCCAGATTGTTATATTCAACACAACCAGGCCTTGTCCGATGGGCGAGAGGCTATGCTTGGCGCACTTGATCATTTGCAGAAAATCGGTACAAAGGTAAGTGTTAAGCGCGCTTTGGTTGATGGTGATTATGTTGTTCTTCATTCCGTGTATCAGTTTTTTGGCCCGAAAATTATCTTTGATATTTTCCGTTTTGAGCATGGGCTGATTGTCGAACACTGGGACAATATGCAAGAGATGGTGGAGAGGACACCAAGTCATCATACGATGATTGACGGGGCGGTTACGAACAAGGATATCGATAAGACAGATGTGAACAAAGCATTGGTCACGAGCTATGTGGAAAATATTTTGCTGGGAAAAAATCCTGATCTGCTTTCTTCATACTTTGATGGCGATCGCTATATACAGCATAGTCCGCATATCGCAGACGGCCTCTCAGGTGTTCATGCCGCATTGCAATCATTGAAGGAGAGGAATATAGAATTTCAGTATAATCGAATCCATCAAGTGCTTGGGCAAGGAAATTTTGTGCTTGCGGTGAGTGAAGGGACCTGCGAGGGCCAGCCTACCGCCTTCTATGATTTGTTCCGAGTGGAGAATGGAAAGATTGCGGAGCATTGGGATGTGATCGAAGCCATATTGCCGGTTGAAAAACGGAAAAATGCGAATACCAGATTTTGAAGCTGGAGTAGCTGCACCACAAGAGAGACATCGCCGAACGGTGATGTCTCTTGCCATTTTTCTTCGTAAATCAAGAAAAATGTTTTTCTATAATTTAGGAGGAGTTAACGTTATTTTGGCGAAATGATTAATTGTATTAATAAGAGGTTATAGAAAATTTGAACGTTCCTAAGCCAATGGTGGTCGAATTTACTCATCAAGATCGAAAATTTGAAATCATTCCGCTTTATAAAGAAGTGTTTCATTACACGGCTTCTATTAAGGAAGATCCTTCTCTAGACAATAAGAAGGAGCATTACAATAAAGTGTTCACCCCTTTCTATAATTTGATAAAGAAGAGGAACTTGGGTTTGTCCAAAGATATGGATTCTTATTTTACGCCGACCCTTCTGGAGCAACAATTGGAAGACAACACGATAGAATTGCTTCACAATCAGGACAACATAAATTCTTTAATTAAGGAAGCGATTATATCCTCTTTAGAACTGCTTAAAGGGGGAAATAAAACAATCTTTGTTATGCCGCTTAACCCGGATAACACAACTCATATTCAAGAGATGGGGGGTGTAACAGGTGCTGCGCTGAATCAGAATGTCATTTTATTGCATGTTGATCCTGCATTTTCAGAAGCGTTGCTAAAATATACAGTTGCACGTGAATATAATCTTACCGTCGCTTTGGAAAGCCTCGGTGCGCGCGATTATACATTAGTGAATTCCGTCATTCTTGAGGGGAAAGCAGATACTTTTGCCTCATTGATTTACCCGGATCAGACAGTTCCATGGACCGAAGCTTTATCCGCTGACTCGGAACAGATTGTCTTGGATGTGATTAGAACATCTATGAAATTGAAAGATTTCACATCGGTATACCAGGAATTGCATCAGGGGAATTATAACAAGGGGATCCCTATGTGGTCGAGTTATAAGTTAGGCTTTACCATCATGCAAAGCTATTTACAAAATAATCCTGAAGTAACGGTTAATAAATGGACGCGATTTAAAGCGGAAGATATTGTTAAGGGCAGTGACTACCAAGATTTATTGCGGTAACTCTTAACCTTTGGAGAAGCTTGAACGGTGGGCCAAATCAAGAGAATACGCCTTGCTGAAAGCCTTTGATTTGCTTTAATCGCAAGTCTGAAACTTATAATTAATGATGTTAAATATATTGAAAAGCGTGGTCTCCTATGGACTGCGCTTTTTTTGCTGGAGCTTGGCTAATATCGAGTGGGTGTTAATTATTTGATCTCATTCATTTTTACGACGCAGCTATTTAGATTTTAGGTTGACGGCGAGTTATTCAAATGAGACTATTTGTCTCAAGCAGTTATGTTATACGAATCAAATACATCAATAGAATCTAACAACTACATCTATGCGATTAGGAGAGCGATGAGTTTCATGCATATAAGGGAGTTTTGCAACGGAATCCAGTTAGGGGAGGCAGCTAGCCGGAACGTTGCTGATTATTGTATGAATGAGCGTGACTATACGGAGTTAAGACGACATTTTCAGACGGATCGGCACGCTTTCTTCCAGCATGTCACGGGTGTTGCTGGTTACAGGCAACAGCTGCTTTATCTATTTGTTAGACTTGCCATAGATGTTTATGAGGAGTACCGAGTCCGGGGAATCGCCGATAACGTGTATTTCGATACTTTTTCAGATATACGGATTTGGAGCGAGGTGTGCTACCGGGATTATGGTGAGTATGGCATTGAGGAGTACAACTGGCTGCAGGAGCATGTCCGGCTCCGGCTGTTTCGGCTGGGTCGACTGCAATTTCAGCCCATTGCTATTGAAGGCGATCTGAAGGCTGGAGGCCTGACAGTGGAGAAGAATCAGCTCGTGCTGAATGTCCACATTCCAGAAGGCGACCCGTTAGCTCCGCAAGAAGTTGTTCATTCCTTTTCGTTAGCCCGTGCTTTCTTCAGAGGCATCCCGTCCGTTTTTGTTTGCCAATCTTGGCTGCTGTACACTGGTCTTGATCAAATCCTGAAGGCCGATTCGAACATTCTGCAGTTTCAGCGGCTGTTCCAAATTTACGAGATCGATGAGGCTTCTAAGGAAGCCGAGCAGCGAATCTTCAATCGAGTCGCAGCAGATCCATCCGAATATGGCGAGGAAACGAGCTTGCAACGTGCTGCAAAAGCGTATTTACAAGCAGGTGGCAGGCTTGGCAGGGGCAGCGGCATCTATGTACCAGTTTGATTAGAGCGGAGTATTAAGGATGTGGGTATCATGAGCAAAAAAATGAAATCGATTATGATGTGGACTAGTCTTCTTATACTGTTGTCGGCAGGTGCCATTTACTTCATGACGGGGATAGATGCTAATGACGCAATAGATTCTGTCACGGAACAATCAGAAGCGGTGAGTGAGACGCTGGCAATGGATTATTATGTCTCACCGCAAGGTAAAGACACCAATCTGGGTACTAGGAATGCGCCGCTCGCGAGCATCTAAAAAGCAATTGAATTAGTGAAGCCAGGCTTCTCTGTTATCCTTCTTGAAGGTGTATATCACCAAACAGTAAGCATCGAAAAATCCGGATCGCCAGAAGAGGGTTACATATCTCTGTGCAACGAAAAGGGGCATACGGTCATAATGGATGGAAAAGGCGTACAGCAAATAGATGATGGTGCAATTAGCATCAACAATGCCAGCTATATACGTGTGTCAGGACTTGAAATACGCAGCTACGATACAAGCTCCGCAGATGTCACACCTATCGGCATACATGTGAGCGGAAGCGGCAGAAATATTGAGATTACAGGCAATCGCATTCACGATATGGGGACCACTGCGGGGCAGAAAGCAGGCGGCGGCAATGCACACGGCATTGCCGTATATGGTAACTCGGAAGCCCCGCTTAATCAGATTGTCATTACCCAAAATGAGTTGTACAACCTGAGGCTGGGAGCCAGCGAAGCGATGGCGATCAATGGCAATGTAGACGGCTTTCGGGTAGAGCAGAACATCGTGCATGATAACGACAATATCGGCATTGATATTATCGGGTTCGAAGGTACCGCACCGAACCCTGCCCAGGATCAGGCACGGAACGGTGTGATTCAAGAAAATCAGGTGTACCATATCTCTTCATATGGCAATCCCGCCTATGGCAATGAATACTCAGCCGCTGGCATCTATGTAGACGGTGGCAAAGATATCAAGATTATCGACAACGACATACACGACAATGATTTCGGGATTGAACTGGCAAGTGAGCATGCCGGAGGCGCGACTTCGAATGTTGAGGTGTCATTTAATCGGATTTATAACAATAGTGCTGCAGGTATTACGCTTGGCGGCTATGACGAAGATCGAGGACGAACGGAAAATTGTATCATTAAAGAAAATACGTTAACGGAAAACAACGCCAAGAGACTTGGCTATGGTGAAATCAATTTGGCCTTTGACACAAGGAACAATGAACTCAGCAACAACAACATCCAAGCGAATGAGGATGGTCGAATGATCACAAACGAGTTCACCCAAAACGAAGGGAATATCGTTGACTTTAATCACTATAGCACCAAAGCTCAGGCGTATTGGATGTGGAAAGGCGAAGAATTTGATAATTTCCATGCTTATCAGTCACAGACAGGCAATGATAGGCATTCCGATTTGAGCTGAGAAGGATTTGGTGCTTGTCTCAGACGGGCACCTTCATTTTTCTCCCACTTGGGATCGAATCCCTTAGCTCCGAGTCCAATCGTTAAATATCGAGTTTCCTCGTACCGATCCATTTCACCATTTCAGGGTCTCGATGTGAAAAAAACAGGCTCTGTTTCGTATCAAGCGCAGCAATAGACTTCATATCTACATTGTCTAAGTCGAAATCGAAAATATTAAAGTTTTCGACAATCCTTTCTTTACGAACCGACTTTGGTATGACAACAACATCTCTATGTGTCAGCCAGCGCAATACGACCTGAGCAACAGATTTTTTATATTTCTCAGCGATTGCAACCAGGACCTCGTTCTGAAACAAGTTATTTTTTCCTTCCGCAAACGGTGCCCAGGATTCGATTTGAACCTTATTTTCTTTCATAAAGGTGGAGCTTTCGATTTGTTGGTGGAAGGGATGTGTTTCCACTTGGTTTACGGCTGGAACAACTTCATTATGAATAATCAAATCAATGAGTCTGTCCTCGTGAAAGTTGCTTACGCCAATTGCACGGATCTTTCCTTCGCGATACAGCTCCTCCAGAGCACGCCAGGAGCCATGCACATCGCCATAAGGCTGATGAATCAAATACAAATCCAGATAGTCAAGCTGCAATCTTCTTATCGATTGTTCAAATGCCTTCTTTGTTCGCTCATAACCCGTATCTTGAACCCAAAGCTTAGTAGTAATAAATAACTCTTCTCGTGATACGCCGCTCCGCTTTATCGCTCGCCCAACCGCTTCTTCGTTAAGATAAGATGCAGCAGTATCAATCAGGCGATAACCAGTCATAATAGCGTCATGAACGCTTTGTTCACATTCATTTGCATCTAGAATCTGAAATACACCAAACCCAAGAATCGGCATCTCAACACCATTGTTCAACGTTACTTTTTGCATGATAGAATCCTCCTGTACACTAATGACTGCTGACCTCCTTATTATGCGCTTGTTGTTAAAGAGACAGTTATCCCATTTCTATTAAATGTTTGCCTAATCCTCTCACTGCTCTTATGTATCCAATGGATATGGGCTATAATCGAATTGTAAAAATGACGGGGTGGGAGGAACCAATGTCTGATAGGATCGAGAAGCTGCAGAATGAACTGTTCCAGATCATTGAGCGTTATTCAGAAGGTGACGGAGTACACCCCACGGCAATTCCATCTTTATTTTTCATTCGTGTCTCGAATGTTGACGTTCCAAGACATGGCGTTTACAAACCTTCTTTATGCATGGTCGTTCAAGGTGCAAAGGAAGTGTGGCTGGCACAGGAGCGTTTCAGATACAGCCCGGCGGATTATCTTGTGGCATCCGTTCACTTGCCGGTTTTAGCTCAAGTGACGGAAGCAACCCCTGACGCTCCATACCTGGGGTTCAAGCTTGAATTTACTCCTAGTCAAATCGTAGACACGATACATGAAGCAGGATATGGAGAGGGTCTGAGCGGAACTCCTGAACGGGCTATGTTTGTCAGCCGGATGGAATCGTCTTTGTTGGATGCCGTCCTTAGATTAGCTCGTTTATTAGATCGTCCCAAGGATATTCCGGTGCTTGCTCCGTTATTTATGAAGGAGATACTTTACAGGGTGCTGGAAGGCGAGAATGGACATGTTTTAAAGCAAGTGGTTATGGAAGGAAGCTCGCTCCATCAAATGAAAGAAGTGATCGAGCACATTATAAAGTACTATGCTCGTTCTTTCCGGATTGAAGAACTAGCCGAAATAGCGAATATGAGTGTTTCGTCTTTTCACAGGCATTTCAAAGAGGTAACGGCGATGAGTCCTATTCAATTTCAAAAACAACTGAGGCTTCAGGAAGCGCGGCGATTGCTATTAACGGAATCAGCAGATGCCACTGATGTGGCATTTCGAGTAGGGTATGAAAGCCCGTCACAATTTAGCCGTGAGTATGCTCGAATGTTTGGCTCTCCTCCGAGACAAGATATTAAGCGGTTGAAAGCCTAAACTGCAATTCAGTAATTCATCAATAAAACAAGGGACAACTTATCGAGTTGTCCCTTTGTTTATCGCAGTCAATTGAACCCATGAGCCTGCCATTCATCTATGCTGATGGAGCATTATAAGCTTCTCTCCAACAAAGTCCCAATTTGCTTGGCCATCACGCGAGGCGGATAGGGCATTCCCGATCGAATCCACCATTCAATGACGCCTACATAAGCGGTACCGGCATATTGGAGGATGACATCATCCATTAAGTCGGTATTTCTTCCGCTTTCCCGGTCGATCTCGCCTTTAAAGCCTCTCATAAATGAAGCAAGAAGCCGGGTTCGGAACGATGAAGGAACGCCGGTACTTGCCAACATCGTCGAAAAAAACAAATAGTTTTTCTCGAAATATTCAAAGTAAGGGACAAGGGCATCGACCCAATCCAGGTCGCATGCCCATTCATCCATCGCTCCTAGTTCATGGAGATGAGCTTCGATTAGCTGGTCCAATAAATCAAATTTGTCCTGATAGTGAAGATAGATGGTCCCGCGATTTACGTTGGCCCGGTCTGCGATATCTTGAATGGTTATGTGATCAAAACTTTTTTCAGTCATGAGTTCGACAACCGCATTTTTCAAAGACTCCTGGGTTTTAAGTATTCTCCGATCCATTTTAACCACAGTATCCCACCACACTTTTCGAATTAATTGACAATTTCCGCTGATCTGTTGATATCTCAACAGAATCCGTTTTTTTAACCATTGATTGTTTGCGCCTCTTTCCATAATAATAGACACATGTCGATTAATCAAATCTAGTTGATTAGCCGAAACCTATTCAGTTATGGAAAAGGAGTTTATGCCTATGTGCAAAACATACGCTTTACGTGTTCCAACGGCGAAAGCGCCTTTTGAAAAAACGACGATTGAAAGAAGAGCGCTACGTCCTGATGATGTCTTGATCGATATTAAGTTTAGCGGCATTTGCCATTCTGATATTCACAGTGCTCACGGGGACTGGGCGGGAGGAATATTCCCAATGGTGCCTGGTCATGAGATTACAGGGATTGTAACGGCAGTAGGAGAGAAGGTAACGAATTTTGTTATGGGCGATCGAGTTGGCGTAGGATGCTACGTGGACTCTTGCGGAGAATGCGAGTACTGCCTCCGTGGAGAAGAGCAGTATTGTACCAAAGGGCATGTAGCCACCTATAACTCATTGGATTATGACGGCAATCCTACTTATGGCGGTTACAGCCAAAAGATTGTCGTTACCGAAAGATTCGTGGTGCATATCCCGGCCGGCTTGGAGCTGGATGCAGCCAGCCCGCTTCTATGCGCGGGAATTACGACTTATTCTCCGCTCAAACGCTGGAATGCCGGTCCAGGAAAAAAGGTAGCCATTCTGGGATTGGGCGGTCTTGGTCATGTTGCGATCCAGTTTGCGCATGCGATGGGCGCGGAAGTTACCGTTTTAAGCCGGGCCAAAGATAAGGACCAAGAAGCACGGGCTTTTGGTGCGAATGATTACTTTTCAACGCTGGACCCAGAGACCTTTGACACGCTGGCAGGCCGATTCGACCTCATTCTTAACACGGTATCCGCTGCTATTGATGTTGACGCTTATTTATCGCTGCTTCGCGTAGATGGTACGCTCGTTAATGTGGGCGCACCGGCTGAACCGAGTCAATACCAGGTGTTCTCTCTTATTATGAGTCGCCGCAGCATTGCGGGCTCCTTGGTCGGCGGACTTCCGGAAACGCAAGAAATGCTGCATTTTGCGGCCAGCCATGGGATAACTCCTCAAATTGAAGTCATTCGTGCCGAGCAAGTGGATGAAGCTTATGAGCGAATCCTGCGCAGTGACGTGCGGTATCGATTTGTGATCGATATATCCACTCTGTAAATATGAACAATAAAATCAAAAATCTATCGCTTCGACTAGCATTGATTCTGGCTGCATTTTCCGCGCTTGGTCCCTTTACGGTTGATATGTATCTTGCGTCGCTGCCGCAAATGATGGATGCTTTCGAAACGAACGCATCCCTGATCCAAGCAAGCTTAACCGCTAGCCTGTTAGGATTAGGCTTAGGCCAGCTAGTCATGGGACCATTAAGCGACAGTTACGGCAGACGGAAGCCATTACTGATCGCTATGATTTTTTACATCATTTCATCGATGGCTTGTAGTTTGGCGCCCAATATTGAAGTCTTTATCTTTTTGCGTTTCATTCAAGGGGCTGCCGCCTCGGCTGGACTTGTCATATCCCGAGCGATTGCTCGGGATCGATACAGCGGAGTCGAACTGACGAAATTTATCTCCCTGCTTACTTTAATCAGCAATGTTGCACCTTTAATTTCCCCTAATGCAGGAAGTGCTGTTACATCATTTAGCACATGGACCAGCGTGTTTATCGTTCTGGGCGTGTTTGGAATCCTATTAACAGGGCTCACAGCATGGGGCATGAAGGAGAGCTTGCCTGTACAGCATCGCGTCCCAAGCCATTTCATGACACTGATCAGGAACTATAAGCGGCTGGTTTGTGATCGGATGTTCATGGGATATGCTCTCGTTAACGGTATCTTATTCGCTGGCGTATTTGCATTTGTTGCTGGAACTCCATTTATTTATCAAAATATATTCGGGGTATCACCGCATCAATTTTCACTCTTATTTGCTTTGAACGGCCTGGCTATTATGATTGGATCGCAAGTCGTTAAACGAGTGGCAGGAAAGCTGAAGGGAGGCAGTCTATTGCGAATGGGATTAACGTTATCCTTTATTTCCACAGCTGCTCTCCTCATTGTAGTATTATGGAAGGGATCCTTATGGATGATCTTTGGTTCTACTTTCATGTTTGCGGTATCTATTGGCATCGTGGGACCGGTTTCGGTTAGCATGGCGATGGAACAGCATGGACAAAGGGCAGGAAGCGCCTCTGCCGTACTCGGCAGCTTACAATATGCTTTAGGCGCAGTGACATCTCCGCTAGTAGGCATTGCAGGCGAGAATTCTGCCATCCCTTTTGGCATCGTTATTTTTACAACCAGTGTTCTGGCCATCCTTTCCTATCTTGTCTTCATCAGGAGAGCAAGGACAGAATACGCAACTTAATCGGAGGAATGAAACAATGGAAATTAAACGAGTGGGATCGCAACCTTCAGGTAAAGGAAATTCTGATTATTTTAGCGGCACTGTTCGAGTTGATCCGCTGATTGAGGCAGCCGATCCTGCTCGCGTAGCTGCGGCTAGCGTTACGTTCGAGCCAGGAGCACGGACCGCATGGCATACTCACCCTCTGGGCCAAACTTTAATTGTAACGGCAGGCAAAGGGCGGGTTCAACGCTGGGGAGGCCAGATCGAGGAAATCAGTCCAGGTGACGTAGTCTGGTTCCCGCCAGGCGAGAAGCATTGGCATGGAGCGTCGCCCACTACAGCTATGACTCATATCGCCATACAGGAACGACTTAACGGTCAGGCGGTAGAATGGCTGGAAAAAGTCAGCGACGAGCAATATTCCTCTTCCTAAAACCAAAAAAAATGCTGATCATCTCTGATCGGCATTTTTTATTTGCTATTGAAGTCGTATCCAGCACAAGAAGTGATCTAAGCATTGTTTAAGGTTCTTGTAAGGTTGGCATAAAGAGGGTGTAAGCTGCGGGGACTACACTGAATTAGCTTACATCTTTGTCGGGAGGTTTACGTATGCAACAACCATCGATTATGCCAAATGAAAGAATCGGTTCGCTCGATATGATCCGCGGCCTGGCGCTGTTCGGGATTCTGCTGATTAATGTCGGCGGCTATCGCGTCATAACAGAAGGCATGGAGATGCCCGCAATCGCCGGGGCTGACGCCATCATCCAATCGCTTATTACCGTATTGGTGCAAAAAAAGTTCTTTTCCATCTTTTCGTTTCTATTTGGAGCTGGATTTTTCCTGTTTGCTTCGCGGGCTGAAAGCCGCGGCGACAAACCGCGACGGCGTTTTGCAAGAAGACTGACTGTTCTGCTGCTGATGGGCATTGTGCACATCTTTATATTTTGGGGCAGCATATTGCCGATGTACGCGATTGCCGGGTTTCTGCTCATTCCTTTTTATCGGGCAAGCTTGTCAACGATCACGCGGATCGGCGGCGTCCTGCTTGCGCTTCATCTTCTGGCAAATGCATGCATGTTATGGCTGCCGAATCAGGCGCCAGCCGTTGCCAGCGTAGCGAGCTTTCTTGCAAATGACTCGGTTACGATTTTTCTAATGTTTCTATCGGGCTTCCTTGCCGCCAAAGCGGGATGGATCGGTCGAACGAGCGAGCATCTGCGCTCGATTCGGAAGCTGTTTTTCCTGCTGCTGCCGGTTGCGGCTAGTCTCGCGGTATGGACATGGGTGGCGTCCATCAACGATAACCCGCAGTTATCCTCCATTGTCGCTTTTGGAGCGGTTCCCTTAACTTATTTCTATCTTGCCGGATTGTTCTGGCTGCTGGAGAGTCGCTTAATCGCCGCTGTGCTTAGCCCGGTCGCCAAGGTGGGGCGTATGGCGCTTACCAATTATGTGGCTCAGAGCTTGATAGGGGTGGCCCTGCTGAATGCATTCGGCATCGAACTGCCGACTCCCGGGCAAATCGTATGGGTTGCGGCAGCTATTTATGCCATTCAAATGGCAATCAGCGTCGTATGGCTGCACTTTTTCCGAATAGGGCCGCTTGAGAAGCTGTGGAGAACGCTGACCTATGGCAAGTCAGCCCGGATGCGACAGGAGCGTTCAATTGCAAATGGCGCATAAAAGATGCCAATCTTAACCATATTGTTAAAATCAATTCGCAAAACAGGATAAGGTGATGGAATGTCTTTTTATGCGCAGCCGCTGCTAGTGGCCGTACTGTTCTCTATTTTTCTCGGGATGCTGTTGTTCGTGCCGTGGCTCATTTACAGCTATCGAAAATACGGCTTCTTCAGCTTATGGGCTACCGTGGTCATGTTTTCGTTTATCTATTATATGATTTCGGCGTTGTTTCTCGTTTTGCTGCCACTGCCCGCTTCTTACGACACTTGCGCGGAGCAAGCGCCGGGCACGGTTTATTATTCCCTGATGCCGTTAACCTTTATGTCGGATATATTGAAAGACGGAACCGTCGTATGGTCGCAGCCGGGTACGTATCCGCAAATTCTTAAGCAAAAGGCGTTTTGGCAGGCTGCTTTTAACATGCTGCTGCTTGTGCCGTTCGGCGTCTATCTGCGCTACTTTTTCCGTGAGAAACGGCTTTGGAGAAGAGCGCTTGGCCTTGGCTTTTTGCTATCGCTGTTTTACGAAGTGACGCAATTGACCGGAATTTACGGGTTATACAAATGCCCTTACCGCTTGTTTGATGTCGACGACCTGCTCTTGAACAGTACGGGTACATGGGTCGGTTATATGGCGGCGCCGATTGTGCTGGCATTGTTCCCCTCCAGGGCGAGCTTGCAAGCGAAAAAGGAAAGCTTCGAGGAAAAAAGACATGCGGCTCCGGTGGCCCAGTTGCTTGCACTGCTAGTCGATTATGCGATCATCCGGTTCAGCTATTCCTTGACTACGGGGATTGTGACCGCTAACGCTTTTGCCGAAGCGACGCATGTTACGATCGGATTTTTGGTCATGTTCGGGATTGTGCCTTATGTCCTGAAAGGCAAGACACTGGGGAGCAGCCTTCTGCGGCTCCGTCTGACGGATCGCGAGGGACGGCCGCCGACGCTCAGGTCTCTTCTGAAGCGGGCGCTCGCTCTATATGTGCCATGGCTGTTATCGGGAATGTTCGGCGCTTTGACCAATATGTCGATGCCGTACGGTTCTCCATTTTATCAACACGGGGTATGGCTTCAGATCGTATTGTTCTTGATAGCCACCATTATGTGGGCAGTGCTGTTTGTGCATGCGCTTATCGTTGTTTTGCATAGGGGAAAACGAAGCTTTTATTTTGACTATGTTGCCGATCTTCGCTGCGTCAAACGTTAGAGTTGCATGGGTTGGCTGGTTTAAGAAGAAGGGAAGAGGAGAAGGATGAGAAGCTCAAATTTAGCATGGGTCGTTATCGCGATTATCGGGGGATGCGCGTTGCTGGGACTGATTACGCTGCAAACTCTCAATTTCAATCGGCTGGGAGCCGATGCTTATTATACGAAGATTGAAGGTGCGGGAGCGAAAGTGAACGAAGATATGCCGGATGACTATATCCGGTATGCCTATGAGTTTCCGTCGTACAAGGATGACGGCGAAGTGGCTAAGCTGCCCTTTACCGCAGCGAAGCAGCTTCGGGAAGGAGCATATCTTAAGCTGTACGTCAAGGAAGGGAAAGGCGTCACCTCTTATCATGAAGTGAGTTTTGATGATATCCCCGAAGCCGCGCAAAAAAGGTTCGGATAGGCGAGCGGATTGCGTACTAGGTGGAAGAAACCTCTAAGTCGCTTGTGTTAAATGCTAATGTTGATTTGTGACCATAAGAAAACCGCCTTTGTGAAAAGGCGGTTAATTGAGCTCTCGTCTCCCGTTAGCCTAATCACCTTAAGTGACAGGGTCATCTAACCGTCTGATAAACGAGACCTATAGCTCCAGAATCAAAGGTCTTGTTTTCGATTAGCTTAAGATTGATTTTCTCCTCGAGACCTTGGAATAACGGTAATCCCTTACCGATCAGGACGGGAGAAACCGTAATTTTATACTCATCAATTAAATCAAGCTGCATAAGGTGGTGTGCGAACCTAGGACTGCCGAGGATGACCATATCCTTGCCTGGCTGCTGTTTGAGGTTATTGATCTCTTCCTCGATGTCTTCTTTCACGAGTCTGGAATTATTCCATTCGACTTTCTCCAGCGTCGTGGAAAAAACGATTTTGGCTGTCTTTTCAATCCACTCGGCATGATTCCGTTCGTGCTGCGAAGCTGATGGGTTCGAGGGCACAGATGGCCAGTAACTGTGCATCATCTGATAAGTCCCGCGCCCCCAAATGACAGTGTCGGCAGTGCTCAGAATTTCTTTCGCGTGTTTCTCCAGATCAGCATCGTAGGAAATCCAGCCAATGTCCATTTCACCATTCGGCCCTTCTACAAAACCGTCAAGCGATGCGTGCAGAAATAGAACGAGTTTTCTCATTTCAGTTCTCCTTTGTTTATGAGGGATATCTACATTATACATTTACTGCATTTTAGCATAATTCAAATTGGGTTGTTTCTTATGGATTGCTAATCCCAAACCTGCCCGTTAGCTTAATTAGAATAAATAGAACGTTCGTTCGTAATTATGGAATTTCAACAATAAGGTTTAACAAAGCTATAATAAAAGAAAGAACGGTTGGGGGTTCGACACGATGACGCGAAATAGGAAGGTACTGATTATCGACGATGAGGAAGACCTTGTCAGACTGCTGGAAACGGTGCTGCAAAAGGAAGGGATCGAGCAGATTGTGACGGCTGGAACGGCGCAGGAAGGATTACGGCAGTTCCGACAGCATGCTCCCGATCTCGTGCTGCTCGATATTATGCTGCCGGACGGGGAAGGGTACGAGGTTTGCAGAGAGATACGAGCCTTCTCGCATATTCCGATTTTATTTTTGTCTGCCAAAACGGAAGAGATCGACAAGATATTGGGATTCGCGATTGGAGGCGATGATTATATATCGAAGCCGTTCAGCCCGAAGGAAGTGGCCTACCGGGTCAAGGCGCAGCTTCGCAGAGCCGCGTTCGGCAAGGAGGAGACGGCTGCTGGACATGTGCTGCGTGCAGGGCCGTTCCAGCTGGATGAGGACAGGGCGGAGCTTCTCAAAAACGGGAGAATTATCGACCTGAAGCCGAAGGAGCTTGGGCTGATGAAGCGATTCCTGCTTTATCCCAACAAGGTGATGAGTAAGGAGCAGCTTTACGACACCGTTTGGGGGGAAGAATTTATGGGGATGGACAACACCGTTATGGTACATATTCGCCGCTTGCGGGAGAAAATCGAAGAGAGACCATCCGAACCGGATTATCTCTTAACTGTCAAAGGGCTGGGGTACAAGCTTGTTGTAAAGGATGAATAGCGATGAAATGGAAGCTGACGGGGAGATACCTGGCTTCGATCGTCCTCATTGTCAGTCTGGTTATTGTGCTGAACGGGCTGATGACGATTGGTTATATTGTGGTAAGAGCAGTGAACCAGATGCCCTTTTTTCCCGGCGAGGCAACTTCACCAGAGACGTTTACCCGCGAGTTTCAACGGCATATGCAATTTTCCGGTTCGTCAGCGGGAATCACGGATGAGGGGCAGCGGCAATTGGAGGAGCAGAACGCCTGGATTCAGATTCTGGACGAAAGCGGACAGGTGTTGTATGAATACCGGCAGCCTATGCAGCTCCCGGATCGTTATACTCCAACGGATATTGTACAGATGTACAAATATCAGGAAGTGAACAAGGATACGACTGTTTTCGTCGGAGAGGCCAGCTATGAAAATCGCAGGCTCAGCTATTTGGTCGGCATCGAAAATCCGTATCTCGAACGGTATGTATTTTCATTTGATCACCGGAGTTTTCTGATGACGCTGCGCGCGGCGCTGATTGTATTTGCGGTTGATATTTTGATTGCGCTTATCGTCGGATACCTGTTCAGCAAAAAGCTTACCCTGCCGCTTCAGACGCTGATCGGCGGCATTCGCAGCCTCGCAAATCAAGAAGCTTATCCGAAGATGGAAGAGCGCGGAATTTATCACGGCGTTTTTCAAAATATGAATCTGCTGTCCTCCCGTCTGAAGGAAACGGAGCGCGAGAGGAAAAAGCTTGACCGGATGAAGGAAGAGTGGATCGGCAATATTTCGCATGATTTGAAAACGCCATTATCCTCGATCAAAGGATATGCCGAAATGATGAAGGACCCCGATTACCGTTTTACTTGGGAGGAAATTCGTGAATACGCCGCTATTATTGAAAAGAAGTCGGTGTACATTGAAGAAGTGATCGAGGATTTGAATCTATCGACACGGCTCAGAAATAAGGATTTTTCGCTTGATAGGAAACGTGTGAATTTGACTGGCCTGCTCCGTGGTGTAGTCATTGATGTGCTTAATGATCAGAGATATGGGGATCGGCATATCGAGTTTCAGACGGATCGGGAGGACATCATGCAGGAAGTTGACGGCATTTTGTTCCGCAGGGTCATTTTCAATTTGCTTTATAATGCCGTTGTCCATAATGACGAACATGTTCGGATTACGGTCAGCCTGGAAAGCGGAGAGCGGACGCGGATCGTGATTCGAGATGACGGGAAGGGCATCCGCGAGGAGGAACTGGAGCGTATCTTTGACCGCTACTACCGGGGGACCCATACGGGGGCAGCGCATCAAGGATCAGGTCTTGGCATGGCGATTGCTCGGGACATCGTTGAAGCGCATGGCGGTGACATCGCAGTATTGAGTGAGGTTGGCAAAGGATCAACGATTGTGATTGAGCTGGACGCTTTGACGGAGGAGAACTGATGCCTTGAAAGCAATGGCTGTATCAATCTGGAAATATGGAGTGAGGGACTCTACTCTCATTGTCTAAAATATACAGCTTCGTTATACTAATTCCATTGGGTAGAAATTGGATGAAGCAGAGGAGAGGCGAACATGTCGAAATCATCGGAGTATTCGGAGTCAGGGTACCCGATCTATCGCTACAGCGATAGACAGCGGGAATGGCAACCACCGGAATACGGGGAAGAAGAATGGGTGAGCAGAATTGAAGAACATGTGCAACGGCATATCGGGGAGATCGATTCCGTATTTCACGAAATCCTATCGGATGTTGTACATATTGACGTTCACATTATTCATCCGACTCCTGAGCGCAACTACTATACGTTGTTCACAACGGGCATGAGCTTTTTACCTATGAATACGCCAGAAGATGCGGAAGGCTATGAATTTGCGGAATTGATGATCTGCCTGCCTCCGGATTGGCGATTCTCGCAAGAGGATTTAGAAAATCCGAATTATTATTGGCCTATTCGATGGCTGAAGATGCTGGCTAGATTTCCTCATGACTACGAAACTTGGCTAGGCTGGGAACATACGATTCCTAACGGAGATCCGGCCGAACCGCTTTCACAGCAAACGAGCATGAACGGAATCATTTTGCTGCCTCCTCTTGAAGTAGACGAAGATTTTATTTCGCTAGATATGGAGGATGGACGGACCGTACACTTCTACGCTATCGTTCCACTGTACCCGGAAGAGATGGATCTTAAGCTAAAGCATGGCAGCGACCCGCTGCTGGATAAGTTCGAGGAATACAACGTTAACGAGATTCTAGATTTGAATCGGCGCAATACGTGCGTAGCTGATTAGAGGTTTTAGGAGGCAATTCAATATTCAATAGATAAGCTTGGATTCCTGAATCAGGAATCCAAGCTTTTTTTGTTTATTTCTTCAAATGGTAAGGCACGGTCGTAATGATAATGTCCTTGCGGTAGAGCAGATGCGTCCGGATCATAAAGCTGCTTTGGTTATGAAGAAGATTATGCCAGCCCTTCTTTGGAATGAACTGAGGAATGACTACCGTTACCTGGTAATTGGACTCATCCGCTTTGCGTTTCACCATGTCGATGAATTTACTGAGCGGCTGGATGATGCTCCGGTATGGGGAGTGCAGCGTGACCAGGCGAACCTCCGGTTTCCACTGACTCCATTTCTTCTCGAACTTTGTTTCTTCTTCCCGGTCGAACGGGATGTAGACGGCGATGATTTGCTCGGCGCCGAGAGACTGCGCATAATTTAACGACTGCTCCACGACATGGGTGATGCCGGATACCGGCACGATGATGACGTTGCCTTTGATCGGAACCGCCGGCTCACATGTGGCAAGACGCAGTTGATCGCCGACCGCTTCGTAATGCTTTTTGATGCGGTGGAACAAATAAACGATGAGCGGCAAAAACACAAGTACCGGCCATACCTGCGCCAATTTGGTGATGAAGAACATCATCGAAACCGTGAAGCTGATAAGAGCTCCCGCCGTGTTGATGGTCAGCTTTGTGATCCAGCCTGCCGGCTTCTCGCGTATCCACTTCACCATCATGCCCGATTGGGACAAAGTGAAGGGGATGAATACCCCAACAGCATAGAGCGGGATCAGATGCTCCGTCTTTCCTTGAAAAGCGATGATGAGCAGAATCGACAGCAATCCTAGAATTAAAATGCCGTTCGAATAGCCGAGCCGGTCGCCGCGAACGGTGAACATTCTTGGAATGAACTTATCTTTCGCCAGGTTGACGGCAAGCAGCGGGAATGCCGAGTATCCCGTATTGGCGGCAAGTATCAGAATGAGAGCAGTAGTCCCCTGGACGAAGAAGTACATAAAATGGCGTCCGAACGTTGTTTCGGCGATTTGCGAAACGACGGTGGCTTCATCAAGCGGCTTGATGCCGTACATGTACGCGAGCACCACGATCCCCGAAAACAACAGAGCGAGCAATATTCCCATAGCAGACAATGTTTTGGCGGCATTGTTAGGGGCAGGGCTCTTGAAGTTCGGAATTGCATTGGAAATCGCCTCGACCCCGGTAAGTGCTGAGCTTCCGGAAGCGAATGCCTTAAGCAGTAAGAATAAGGTGATCCCTGCTATAGGCGTGCCGATTGGCGTATGCAGCTCCGGAGCGACACCGCCGACTATGATGCGGTATAAGCCGGCTCCGATCAAGATCAATAGGGACAAAACAAACAAGTATACCGGATAAGCCAGAATAGACGCTGATTCTGTCACGCCTCTCAAATTCAGCAGAGTAAGCAGTAGTACGAATACGACGGCAATCGGAACCTTATATTCATGCAGCGAAGGGAAGGCGGACGTAATGGCATCGGTACCAGCCGATACGCTGACGGCTACCGTCAGAATATAATCAACAAGGAGTGATCCGCCTGCCACCAGACCGGGGTATACGCCGAGATTATTTTTAGAAACGACATAAGCCCCGCCACCATGCGGATAAGCGAATATGATTTGACGATACGACAAAATCAGGGCAGTCAGCAAGATTAACACGCCGATCCCGATGGGGATCGAATACCAGAATGCTGCGGCGCTAACCGTAATGAGAACCAATAAAATTTGCTCAGGTCCGTATGCGACGGATGAGAGAGCGTCCGAGGATAAAATCGCGAGCGCTTTTTTCTTGTTCAATTTTTGCTCGCCCAGTTCATTTGTCTTCAAAGGCTTGCCGATTAAAAAACGTTTAAAAGCTGCCATGTCGTCATCCACTCCATTTTATGAGGATTGCAGCTCAATTCCGAGTCAACGATAAACCTTAATCTCTTCATCGAATGGCAAAAAAACCGCAGGGAAGTAGGGACCTTCCCGCGGTTTCTAAAAAACGCGATGAGTTCCTCTTTCGAGACGCTTACGAGGTTAGCTGACGGATTCAGGTCTGAAAGTAACCTTACGCTGATTGAGACAATCAAGCGATTCACCCCTGGAATGGCAAGCCACTCCGATGGTTCCCCCGTTTCTGCATGCAGAATTAAGCGATCAAGGATTCATGTATTTGTGAGCTTACATTGATAAATCTTACTCCTCGATAAGCAGGCTGTAAACAAACAGGGGAGGAAGCTTGGCGTGAAATTGGGTAACATTCGTCTGAAAAAGCGCTTATTTCCACTTCGCTCTTGGCGGCGCGCATTTTATCTTCTTCAAGCTCGCGAAATCAAAAAATGATTAGATGCGGGGTCTCCGCTATCTCCCCTTTTTATAGGACTGCCATTGGCAGCCCAAGTTCGTCATGCACGGAATTTGCGGTCTCGTGATCCTCGAAAAAAACAATTCCCAAATGTTACTATTTATTGCTATAATTTATAAGAGTACAGCAAAAGGGTTTTTTCACAAGTTTTTACATTTAAATGTCGGTAGCCCTTGCGTCTCAGTAGTAAATTCCGAAAGGAGAATGCAAATGGCAAAAACATTTCATTTCCAACTGGTGGAGGGCTATAAGGGCCAAGAACTCACCACTTGGGTGGGCACGGAAAAGGTGGTAACGAAGGCGCATACCGTACATACCCTTCGCACTGCAGCTTCGGGCAACCGGGCGCTTTCGCTGCTCTCAGAAACGAGCCGCAGTCTGTTCACGCACTATGCTGAAATTCCAGAAGAGTTGTTTCCGCCCGATCATTTGACCCGTATTCGGGTCACATCGCCCGATCCCAACCCCGACATTTATCTGCCTGCGCTACATCACGTATCGATCCATATTCCCGAGAGGCATCGCAGAAAGTACTATGAGCGCAAAATGGCGCGGAACGGCATTTATCACCATCCTAAGCTGAGCGCACTGGGCCTAACCAAATTGGCCAATAGTTTAAGCAATAGAGAGCTCATTCAAGCCTGCGTCGATGCCGAGCTGCTGCAGTCGCCGATTGATACTGCGATCTCGATTCTGTTCTCCAATCCGGAGCTTGCTTCCAACCGGCCGCATACGGCCTCCATTGTGACCAACGATCATATTTACCCTTCCGAAATCGTTAATCCGCAGCAATATAACCGGGTTCGAAATCTGGCAATCATCCTCAGCAAACAAGGCGAAGCCAGCTCGACGGGCGGATGGGCGACTATTACCGATTCCGTTGATAAGGACGGCAATCCGCTTTATTTTGAGTTCGATTTGGCTGATCGCAAAGTAGGCGACCGCGTTTTAGAGTACAAATGGTCGGAAATGACAACAGATGCGGCCACAGCGCCGAACGGCGGAGCGATGCAGACGGCGAGCAACGATACCGCGCTGCAAAACCAGACGTGGAGCGTAAACCAGGGCAAGACGGCGAGCGAGCATCAGGACAACAGCGGCTCCAGCAGTGTCACCGTTCGCAGAACCTACGCTACCGGAGTGAAGGGCGTGGAGCCTGCCGCCCCTCAGTTCAAGTGGACGGTAAAGGAGCTGACGCCGAATCACGGGCTGGACGTAAATGCAGGCTCGCTGAAGTTCCATGCGGATGGCACGTTTTCTATCGATGTGAAAAATACGTATTTGCGGTCGGTAGGCGCGTTTGCGCAGTTTTTTAACGAGAAAGGCGAGCAAATCAAAAATCCGGAGGGTTGGGAAGAGAAGCTGCCGGAATTTATGAGAAGCTGGTTCGAGACGGATTACAAAAAATTTATTACGCCGGTCTCGGCGGTCAACTCGGTGATGGGCATACCGATGCCCACCGATCCCAAAACGTTGTCGTTCAAATTTCCAAGCGATGCGACGAGCCTTAAGCTGCAATTCGGCGGTCTGGGCACGTCTCAGTGGGATAAGGATATAGCTCTGGTCGGGTCCCTGATGACGGGCATTATGCAGTACGGCATCCCGACCATCTTCCTCGTAGCGGGAGCGGCGATTACAAGCTCCAAATGGTTTAACGAATTTGTCGATGATTGGGATAACATTATCGCCGTATTGGGCGTTGCTTTCCCAATCGTCGGCGGAGGGGTGGCGACGGCATCTGCGCTTGGTCATACGAAGTGGGCACTGTCCACCGTAGCCAATGCAGTTGCGGGCATGCTGGTGAAGAAGGGACTGGAGAAGCTCGCACTGAAAATAACGGGCGAAATTACAGCGGCTGCGCTTGCCACTAACATTCCGTTTGTCGGCTGGGCGCTTCGGGCTGCGAACATGGCGATTAATGTTGCGAGCATGGCTGTTACGACGGGCGAAATTATGTCCTCCCCATCGACGCTGTCGGCCACCGTGGCCCGTTCCATGGATCTGGAGTTTACGTTGAAGCCAGACCCGGAGCACGGCGAAGCAGGACATCCGGAGACGGCCGTCTGGCCAGCTGTGTCCCATCACTATCAAGTGACCGTCCAGTACCAGGGCGGAACGAACTTCGTGCTGAAGGGCAAAATGCCCGAGACGACGTCCAGCACGCCGCTTAAGCTGACGTTCGCAGATATACCGGTCGGAGGCAAGCTGCAAATTATGGCGGGCATCTACTCCGAGAGCGGCTGGCTGTGCGGCAAATACCAGGGCGAATGGCTGCCCGCTTTCCCGGACGACGGCTCAACCTCGTTGCGGCTTTCCGGCAGCATTACGGAAATTCTCGTCCCGCTCACGCAGGATACGCAGTACAAATATAAGGAAAAAATCGTCTACGACGCTCCGAGTCAAAAGCATATCTGGCATGCGGGTGATTTGCCGACGGCGACGGTAGCGAGTCTCGATTGCAGCAGCGGAGGCAACCGGTTGTGCAAGCCGGTCTGCATGACGCTGAACGGGCAGGCGTACCAGGTCGGCTATGTATGGAGCGCCAGCAGCCAAAATTATTTGGCGCAAAACTTGTCCGTGCTGGCCGATCCGCAGTCACGCTTCAAGCTGTCCGAGACGGCGTTTGCCGTCCAGCCGGCTATCGCTTACGACCAGTTCGGTGTCGAGCCGAAGGAAGGACAGGATCGCGAGGTCAGCCTGAACAACTTTATTGTCGATACGCGCAATAACCAGTTTCATTTGCGCCGTGTCGATCTGATGGACGGCAAGCCGGGCTTCGGCTTGAACGGTCCGAATCTGAAAAGCTGGGGCAAATTCAATTTGTCCAATCTCGACGGGGTTGTTGTACATCCGGAAGGTGCGGTAATCGCCGTCAGCTGGCGGGACAGCAAGATGGAAATATTGCAAATTCCCGAAGCGCCGTCGGACGACAACAAGGCGGAGGATGCGCAGATGGTATCGGGGCTCGGCGTGAGGCAAGGGCTGCTGAACGGACCGCGGGCGCTGGCGGTGACGCCGGACGGGCGCGTGCTCATTCTCGAAACCGTCAACCAGCGCATTCAGTCGTTCGATACAAAAGGCAACCCGGTGGCCAGCTTCCTGGGCGAGAAGCTGTTCACGCTGCCGGCTTCCGACTATGCCGCCGATTTGGATAAAGGCCAATTTTCCGCGGCGCTGCAGCAGCAGTTCCAAACGAACGGCTTGACGCATATTTTCGATTTGGCCGGATCGCTGGCCTCCGACTTGAACTCGGGCGTGTTGACCGATTATCTGATTGATGCTTTCGCCGATGAAGGAGTCTACCTCGCGTACGACAAAGAGCACATGAATGATCATAAGATCAGCGCTTTCGTGACGATTGTCGTGCAAGGCCAGCAGTGGAAAATTACCGACCCGACGCGCAGCGCCGTCTTCGACATCAAGAAAGCGGGCAATGTGCTAGGCGTCAACCATGCGCTGACAAACGTTGCGGTCGACGTACGTGCCGAGGGCAGTACTTGGGTCGTGGAAGACCGGACCGGCGCCAAGTCTTACTATATAGCCCAGGATGCGGCGAACGGCCGGCAGTTGAATGTGAACCGCTATTTGCCGCACATGAAGCTCTACAATCCGGATGGGCGGACGGATATTACGTACCTCGATGTCGCCGTAGAGGCGAAAGGGTACATCTACGTGCTCTCGTATGTTTCCGGCGGCAGCGTGACGAGCAATTACAGCATGGATATTTATAATCCCGACGGCTCGTTCCTCGTGCGGACGCCGAACTCCCGCTTGCAGCCGACCCATCCGCAATATATAAGCGCAGCCAAGTTTGTCATCGATGTTTGGCGCAGCGTCTATACGCTCAACTACGAGGCGATCATCGGGCCGAACAACCGCACGGAGCCGAGCATCAGCCACTGGATGCCAACGCCGCCGTTGTTCGATCTTCCGCTGGAGAAGCAGCCGAACTACGACAATCATAACGTGACTGCTGTACGGGCGGATTTTGCGGCGAATGGGGTTACGCTAAGCGCCTCCACGCGGATCGAGACGGTGAGCGAAAGCGGGTTCTGGCACGTCATCGACGGGTCCATAACGTACGATGTCATCCGCAGCGGCAGCAGCCTGCAAGTATACAGCATTCCGGCATCGTAGGAGCCGGTTCCAAATTACCGTATGAAGCGTCTCTGTCCGCTGCTTCATCATGGTATAGCGCTTTAAGACGGGCAAGGGGCTTTTTCATAAATATATAATTCCACTTATAAGGAGGAGAACATGTGGTCGATTTGTTCAAAGAAACGTCCAGGCGATTGGGCTTGACCGAAGCGGACATCTATCAAGGCACGCTGACCACCGGGGGCCAGCCGGGTCCGACGTATTTGTCCACCAAGGCGCAGGTTCAGTCGGCAGTGAAGGCCAAGATGGTGTCGATTAATACGATCAAGGAATTGAAGGAGCTTGTCAGCGGCTCCGCAGGAGCGGCCGCTCCCCGAAATATTCCGGAGCCATGGCCGCAAAGCAAGCAAGAAGCCGATGTCAAGCATCTGAACGAATCGGAGGAGCGCCAAGTATATGCCGCTCTGCGCACCATGCTTGCCGGGCACCAGGAGACGGTGTCAAGCTACACGGGCATCGTGGAACGGAGGTATTTTCCGATTCAGGCCGGCGTGTTTGCCGTGGAAGATATCGTCGTCAAACCGGGCCATCCGCTTGTGATCGAGCCTGAGGAAGGACACGATCCGCTCTTCCTCACTGTCAATTCAATTACGCTGGAGCCCGGCGGGCAAATTTTTTGCCATACTCCCGTCATTATTATTGCAAACAAATTCATCAAGCAGTAAGCCAATCGCTTCAAGCCGGAACTATTTAAAAATCGAGGAGGCGCTAAGCTATGAGCATTGTTAATCAATTTCGCAATACGTTTATGTCACGTTACGGTCTGACGGAAGACATTATCCATGAGGAAACGATCGATGTGGCTGGCCCCGATCCGGTATATTTTTCCGCTGATCCCAATGTGTCGTCCGTCGTGGAGCCGGTTTTTGTTACGATCAATTCGCTTGATGAGTTCAAGGAATTCGGAGGCAATCCGGATCATTTGTACGAAAACGGCACGCTTGAGGAAAGAAACGAGGTGCCGCCGCCGTGGCCGGAAGCCAGAACCTCACTGTCGTACGAGGAGCTGACTGCTCAGGAGCAAAGCGCGATTTGCGAGGCTTACACGGCGTACATTGAGGGCAATTCGAAGAAAGTGCAGTCGTACAAGGAAGTCATCCAGAAGCATTTTTTTCCGACGGAATTGGCTATTTTGGCAGCGAACGACTTGATCGTGCGGAGCGGTCAGACGGCGAACCTGCAAGGAGGCTCCAGCCAGCCGGTGACGTTCAGCTACAATACGATAACGATAGAGCCAGGCGGGCGTATTAACACTACCGGAAAAGTCAAAATATTGTCCAATGTCTTTACTCAGCAGCCGGGCAGCGGCTCAAACCCGACGATTACGAACGAAGGCGTAGACGGTACGTCAGGCCCAGCAGCAGGAAACGGCGGAAACGGCACCACCGGGAGTAAAGGCTCTTCTGGTTCCAGCGGGAAAAACTCGTGCGACAGACAGCCTGGGAAGGGCGGCACAGGCGAGTCAGGAAAGCCCGGTGGCAATGGCGGCAACGGTTCTGCCGGCAGCGCATCCGGAGACATAACGATGACTTACGACCAAATTAGCGGCATCGTAAAGGTCAGCAATATTGGAGGCAACGGCGGCAATGGCGGCGTCGGCGGCAACGGGGGGACCGGCGGAGCCGGCGGTGCCGGTGGAGACGCCACGGGGCATTGCTCGGCAGGAGCAAAAGGCAATGGCGGTACAGGCGGAAACGGTGGAAGCGGAGGCAATGGCGGCAATGGCGGCAACGGAGGAACGGTTAATATTATTTACTCGTCGGCCGCTCCGGGCACGTCGTTTCAGTTCTCGCCCAATCCGAACAAGGGCAAAGCCGGACAAGGCGGCCGAGGCGGAAACGGTGGATCCGGCGGGCAGGGGAGTCCTACCGGCAGCGGAGGCAACGCGGGCAGGGTCGGCTCCAATGGCATCACCGGCACGCCGGGTAGAATTTACGTCAATAACGTGCCAATCTAATAAAAAATGGTTTTCTGGCTAACGGCCATATCCAAGCCCGGTTCTTGCAGCCAGACTTTACAAGTAGCGCATGATGGATCCGGGCATCACTTATACGAGAGGAACGATCATATGAGCGATATTGTCATTCAAGGCGCAAACGGGGTATTGGGAGCGGCAGGTATGGACGGGCAAGATGCTGCGCAAAGCGGAGCGAACGGGCAAAACGGATCGTACAACAAGCATGATAATCCTCACTGCACCTCCGCAACGAACGGACAGCCGGGCCATAATGCGCCGACGACCGGTGAGAGCGGCGGCCATGGCGGCGCGGGAGAAAATGCTTTTGATTTCGTGCTGCGCTGCGGGGAGATCGTGACGCAGTCGATTATTACGATTCTTAGTCAAGGGGGCAATGGCGGCAGCGGCGGCAGCGGCGGCCATGGCGGCAATGGCAGCACCGGCGGCAATGCCGGGCAGCAGGCCTCCAAATGCGAGAATTCACTTCCCGTTGCGCTGGGCGGTGTCGGCGGCAGCGGCAGTAATGCCGGACACGGCGGCAATGGAGGCAATGCTGGACATGGCGGCGATATTACGGTCCGGTATGTGACGGCTTCCATGATACAGCCCGTATCCGGCAATTCAACCGGCGGTGTAGGCGGAGCAGGCGGCCCGGGGGGCAGTGGTGGTGTAGGCGGCCCAGGAGGCGTGAACGGCTCGAAGCCGGGCGTGCCGCCATCCACCGCGAGCGACGGGGCGAACGGGGTGTCCGGAACGGCGGGCACTCCCGGCACGGTAGGCACAAGCGGGAATGTTTCCATCCAACAAGTCGAGCATTTGTAGCGCGTGCGGGGAGGATAACAAATGTCTTCAGATATGAGGTTTATTGGCAAGTGGGCGCTGCGCAGCGCGAGTGTAAGCTCGTACATCAGCTTGGATGGGAGCGGTAAGCTTGTAGCCGTCAACGCTTCGACGCCGGGCGGAAACCAGCGGTTCAACGGCTATGGGAATACGAGCAGCGGATTTTGGCTGCAAGGCAATAACGGGAAATATGTCGCTTACAAGGGTAGCGGATATACCGCAGCGGAGCCGAGAACCGGCTCCCCTGCTTTGTTTATGCTGGAGACATCGGGAGCTTCCGTCCGGCTTGTGGAGCAAGCGTCCGGTACGAGGTACTACGTGAACGTCAGCGGCAGTACGGTGAGCAGAGTGCCGGTCAACAATCCGCCGGCGAGTACGCTGCTGAATCAAGAGATTATTTCGCGGGGGCTAGCGGACATTCAAGCTTCCAAGATGGCGATTAACAATGATCTCACTTGGGCTTATATGGCTTCTGCCGACCTGAACAGGGTTTCTTTTATCGACTCCAATTTGTCGGATGCCGATTTGTCGGCCTGCAACGTATACGGAGCTGTATTTCCGAATGCCACTACAAATTTAACGCGCGTGAACTTTTCAGGCGCTACGATGTCTTACGCCGTCATGAATCAGGTAACGATGCCGGGCGCTAATTTGACCAATTCGACAATGCTGAATACGAAGCTGTCCGACGCCAACTTGGAAGGCAGCAATTTCACAGGTGCGAACATGACGAAAGCGCTGCTCTTGAATGCTCGCGTCCAGAACGGCAATTTGACCGACGCCAATTTGAGCGAAGCCCTTATAAGAAACGCCCGCTTCGACAATGCGAATTTAACGCGAGCCGATCTCAGGAAAGCCAGCGTCGACGATATTCATCTGCCGGGCGCGACGCTCGTCTCGGCCAAGCTGGACGAGTTGGATTTGCGGACGGCGCAAATCGACGCCAAGACGAATTTCGCTGGCGCGAGCATGCAGAAGGTGCGGCTGATCGGCTGTTCATTGTCCAAGGTGACATTCACCCGCGCCGACCTGACCGAAGCGCTGCTTGACAACTCCGACCTGACCGGGGCGGATTTCAGCTATGCCAACTTGACTAAAGCAAAGCTTACGGGCGGCGTGAAGCTGTATAGCGCCAGCCTGTCCAACTCGACGTTGACATCGGCGGATTTCACCGGCGCGCAGCTTGGCGCGAAGGAAGCCTCGTTCACGATGAACAAGTCGCTCGCTCCCGACTTGAACAGCGGGGCGATCACCTCCGGCGTGCGGACCGCGTTTCAGAACGGGGGGCATACGCTGTCGGGCAGCGCCACGCTGGAGGCGCGCATCCCGAATGAGAACTGGGTCATTATTGATGTCAATACGATTTATACGATCACGAACAACGGCTCGGAGCTGATCGTATGGGTGTACTCCGACGTGCACGATGCAGCCGTGCTGGCCGGCGCTTATATGCCTAACGCTGTGTTCACGAACGCGAACTTGTACGCGGTAGATATGTCGGGCGTGAACTGGTACGGCGCTTCCGCCAAGGCCAATAACGCCGATCTGGAGGATGTCAATTTATCGAACGCCAATTTGGGCAGCATGGATTTCACCCAGGCTCGCATGTACGGCTGCACGTTAAGCCAAGCGATATTGATCGAAACGATTTTTAACGGCGCTTATTTGCGCCCTTCGGTCAGCAAAAAGCCCGCGTCGCTCACCTTCGCCAATATGCAAGGCGCATCGTTCATCCAAGCGCATTTGCAAGGGGCCGTGCTGACGAATGCGGCCGTGTCGCTCGATCAAGGACCGTTTTTCACAGTGCCAATGTCTTATGCGTCCGGTCTGAACAATGGGACGATCTCGTCCGATTTGCGGACGCAATTTCAGACCCACAACTATCCGCTTGCCTCGAATGCTACGGTTACTGTAAACATTCCAAACAGCAGTTGGACGATCTTGAACGGCTCCGACCCGGTATATCCTGTTTATAATATCGCGGAAGTGAACCAGAAACTGAACGTATCCGGCCGGCCGTTCGGTGTTCATCTGTTCGATATGGTCCAATCAGTCAGCACCGATTTGGACCGGAAAAATGTATCCCAGGCCATAAAGGACGCGTTCAGCAACAATGGCTATCCGCTGCTGCCGTCGGCCAATATCGATCAAGTGATCGTCCCGGGCAGCTTCTGGCATATGAAAAATATCGAATCAGATACGTCGAAGCTGCAAAACGGCTATTCCGAGTTCTACGTGCTGAACAGCACGGACGACAATATGCTGCACGTCTACGCCCGGGTGCTGATGATCATTCGCACCGGAGCGAATCATGAGCTGGAAAATGTGCGGATCGCCCTGCCTACGACGCAACTGACGCAAAATGACATGGACCGGTCGACGACATGTCCGAATGGGATGCGGCTGTCCCGTTATTTGGACCAGCGGCCACCGGAGCGCATTACGTGGGAACAGATGATGACGCCGGCCGCCCCGCCGAAGCCGCCTGTTTGTGTACCGAGCCCGGATCACTGGTGCCCGTAAAGAGAGGAGTTGTTGCGATTATGAACCAATCCGATAACGATCTTGCGAGCAATCCGAAGCCGATCGATTACGCGCGCGCGCTGGCCGGCAGCCATGCCGAGCTGTCCACGCCCGATCCGTCGATCGGCAACTCGGTGCTTGCCTATATTAATAGCCAGGAAAATGTGCTCAACGCATTTGCCACCACCATTTCCGAGCAGGGCGAGGCAACAGAGACGAGCGGCTGGGCACGCAAGAAGGAAGTCGGCAAGCTCGGAACGGAGCTTGTCTATCAATACAATTGGTCGGAACAGACGGCGAGCAGCGCCGTTGCAATCCTTCAGGGTACGCTGGCGCTTGTCAAGCAGGACGCTTCCTTGCAAAACAAGCTGTGGACGGTACAAGAAGGCGTACCGGGTCCTATACAAGCGTCCGTTCCGCCGGTTGAGCCCTTTACGTGGACGGCGGAACGGTTCGGGCCGCAATTCGGCCTGACGGTTCAGTCGGTCAGCGCCGACCCGGCTACCGGAGCGTTTCAATTCGTGCTAAGCAATGAGTTTCCGGCCTTTTACAGCATCTACGCGGAATTTGCCGATGCAGACGGCCAGGCGATTATGCCAGCCGCTTGGACATCCCGGCTGCCGGAAGGCAGCTCTGCCTTCGAGACGGCGACGCTGAAATTTCTCGGCTTCGCGCCGCCAACTCTCGCCATCGCGGGCATTCCGATGGCGGCAAAGCAGGTGACGCTCGAAGGCAGCGCCCCGCAAGGAACGGAGACGATTCGCCTTACCTGCGGCACGCTTGGCGCACTTGGCTGGAACACGAGCGTGAACGCGCTGCCGCTGATCGCGACCGGCTTGCTCGGCTATGCGGTGCCTTGGCTCATGAAAGGGCAGGCGGCAGACCCGGATCTGTCTTGGTATAATTCGCTAATTGCCAATAAAGGGGTTTTGGATGAAGTTGTAAGCGCCGCCGGGGTAATGGCGAACTCGATGTCTACGGAGGAAGCGCTGCTGCAGTTGCAGCAGCAGATAGGAATGCTGTTATTCGGCGGCTCTTTGCCGCGACTGCTGGCGGAATTGAAAAAGCAATTCAGCCATTCCGCTCTGATTGATGGCGCCCAAGGGTTGAACTGGCCGCTTTCCGGGTTGCTTGCAACATTGCCGGGGGCGGTTAGCGGCATTGTCCAGACGCTGTCCGTTCCCGCCTCATTCGTGCAATCGTTCAGCATGCAGCTCATTGTCGATGCGGTCGTCGAGATGCGGCCCGATCCTGCTCATGGCGCGTACCCGCTGAAAGCGGCGTCGTACCGCATGACCTGGGAAGCGGACGGGGAAAGCAAGCATGCCGAAGGGACAATGAACGGCATATGGACCAGCAGTCCCGTGCAGGCGTCGTTCCCGGCTGTCCTCAGCGTCGGGTACGCCGTGGTGCAGGCGTTCGTCTATGACGCGGACGGTGCGATGCTGGCCCAAGGCACGTTAACGTGCCAAGCGGCTCAGCAGCCGGTTGTCGTCCTTAAAGAAGTGGCGGCGGCAGTTGGCTCGTCCACGATATACAAGCCGATTATGGCGCTGTCCTTTGACGACGTTAACGGCTACGGCTGGAAGCCTGCTTCTTCGTTCGGCTCGGCTACACATACCGCACTCGATTGCAGCAATACCGGTACATATTTGTGCAGGTTGACCGGTTTGTCCTACAATGCGGCAATGCGCACGCTGGTCTACGGCTGGAGAGCCTCGGGGCCGGGGGCGCTTCCGTGCGGCGGCGGGTCTGGTGGGCAGCAGCTGTACCGGCTGCAAGCCGTGTCTGTGTCGTCCTGTGTGCAGCAGTCACTCAAGCCCGCGTCATGCGGCTTATATACGGTGGCGATGATCGCTTGCGGCAACGGAGCTGCGGACAACTTGTTTTACGACAACCGCACGGCTCCGTATGGGCTTAGGTCCATCGAAGTGGGCGATACGACGCCATTTCGCTTTCCTTCGGGTCTAAGCCTCGGAACGCTTGGGCTAAGCTACGTGGACGATTTGGCCGTCCATCCGGCCGGATTCGCCGCTGCCGTCGGCGCTGCGGCTGATGGCCTGCAAATCGTGCGCCTTAGCACGGAAGCTATGAGCGATGCGGATGCGCCGGTTCCGGTGTCGGCCGGCGGCAGGGGGACCCGCGAAGGGCTGCTGTTCATGCCTGTTGCGGTCGCAATTACGCCAGGTGGCCAGTTTATCGTGCTGGAGGCGGGCAACCGCCGGCTGCAGGCATTCGACGTGTTCGGCAACCCGTACCCGTATTTCGGAAAGTCAGGTTTACTGCCGCTAAAGCCGAATACCAATGTCCATTATTTGGATATTGATATCGACAGTTCAGGACGAATGTACCTTTTATATTATCAAGGAGACGGCACGCAGCCGAGCCAATATGGGTTGGACATTTACGGCGCAGACGGCGCACTCCTCACTTCCACCGCAGGCGTCAATGCGGATAAGTTGTGCGTCGACCCGTGGGGCAACGTCTATACGCTCGGTTATGAGCTGATGGAAGGGCCGGAAGGCGATTATGTGGCCTCCGTCTGCGTATGGGCTCCATTTGCAACAGTAGATAAATGCAGAAAGGCAGGTCGCTGACCGATGCAAAAAAAAGAGCCGTTCCAAACCGCCGCTGGCCGAGACACGCGGGAGGCCATTGCCGTCGTCGGCATGGGCTGCCGGTTCCCCGGAGGGGTGAATAGCCCGGAGCAATTTTGGGAATTGCTCCGTAGCGGACAAGACGCCATCATCGAAGTTCCTCCGGAGCGCTGGAGCGTAGACGATTATTATGATCCGGACCGCGAGCGCAACGGTAAAATGGTGACCCGCTTCGGTGGCTTTATCGACGACATGGACCGGTTTGATCCGGAATTTTTCGGCATCTCGCCGAACGAGGCCGAACGGATGGACCCGCAGCAGCGCCAGCTGCTGGAGGTCACTTGGGAGGCGCTGGAAGACGGCGGACACGTACCCGCAAAGCTGCGGGGGACCGATGTCGGCGTGTTTATCGGTGCGTTCGCGCTGGACTACCACGCGCTGCAATTCGGCGACCCGTTCCAGCGCAGCGTCAGCACGTACACGGCGGCCAGCAGCATGGCCACGATGCTGTCGAACCGGATATCGTACATCTACGATTTTCGCGGCCCGTCGATGACAGTCGATACCGCCTGCTCAAGCTCGCTCGTCTCGCTGCATCTCGCCTGCGAGAGTTTGCGCAACGGGGAGAGCGCGATGGCGCTTGCAGGGGGCGTGGTGCTGACATTTGCGCCGCAATATACGGTGGTCGAGAGCGCGGGCGGCTTTTTGTCTCCTGAAGGGCGCTGCAAGACGTTCGATGCGTCCGCCAGCGGCTACGTTCGCGGGGAAGGCGTCGGAGTCGTTGCGCTCAAGCGTCTGGCCGATGCGATGGAGGCGGGCGACCAGATCCAAGCGGTCATTCTCGCCAGCAGCGTCAACCAGGACGGGCATACGGCCGGCATTACAGTGCCGAGCGGTGATGCGCAGGCACGGCTGATCCGCGATACGCTTCGCAAGGCCGGTGTGAACTCGACGGACGTCCGTTATGTCGAAGCGCATGGTACAGGGACGCCAGTTGGCGATCCGATCGAAGCGTGGGCAATCGGGGAGGTGTACAGCGAAGGACGGCCGGTGAGTGAGCCGCTTCTTGTCGGCTCGTGCAAGACGAACATCGGCCACACCGAGTCGGCGGCTGGTATCGCCGGGTTCATTAAAGCGGTGCTCTGTCTCCGGCATCGGCAAATTCCGCCGCACTTGCATTTACAGCAACCGAATCCGGCGATTGCGTTTGACCGCTGGAGGCTGAAGGTGCCAACAGCCGTGGGGCCATGGCCCGAGCACGAAGGTCCGGCCATCGCCGCTGTTAATTCGTTCGGCTTTGGCGGTGCCAACGCGCATGCCATTGTGCGGGAGCCTTTGCCGCATGAGCAGGCGCTGGCGGGTGGAGCTGGCGAGGGCATGCGGGCGGCGGTCTTGTTCGGCGCCGAGGCAGCGGGAGCGCAGCCCGGGCTGGCACCTTCGGAAGCGGGCGCAGAAGCTGCGGGCATGGATAACGTACGGGAGCGTGTGTATGTGCTGCCACTGTCGGCCCGCAAAGCCGAAGCGCTTGCACAGACGCTGTCCGCGTACCGGCGACACTTGACGGAAAGCAGTCATTTGAAGCCGCTCGCGCTGGAGGATTTGTGTTGGAGCGCAGGCGTACGGCGCGAGCACCACAGCCACCGGAAGGCGCTCGTGTTCCGCACCCGCGAGGAACTGGCCGCGCAGTTGGACGGCTCGGATTCGGCAGGCAATGCGGCGCAGCCAAAGAACGTCTTCTCCGGCAGAAAGCTGGCCAGAGAGAAGCCCAAGCTGGTATGGACTTTCTCTGGCATGGGGCCACAATGGTACGGGATGGGCAGGCAGCTGCTGCGGCATGAGCAGGTCTTCCGTGAAACGATGGAGCGCGGCGATGCGTTGTTCACCCCGATTGCCGGGTGGTCTATGCTGGCGGAGCTTCGCAAGGACGAAGCCGAGAGCCGCATGAACGAAACGGCGATCTCGATGCCGATCAGCTTCCTGCTGCAAGTGTCGCTCGCCGCGCTGTGGCGCTCCTGGGGCATGGTGCCGGACTTGATTGTCGGCCATAGTGCAGGCGAAGTGGCCGCTTTTCACGAGGCGGGCGTCTACACGCTGGAGGACGCGCTGCGCGTCGTCTACCACCGCAGCCGGCTGCTGGACCGGATGAGCGGCACCGGGGGAATGGCGTTCATCGCCGTGTCCGAGAAGGAAGCCGCGGAACTGCTGGCCGACCTGGAGGATAAGGTCTGCATCGGTGCGGTCAACAGTCCGACCTCTGTCACGCTGTCGGGCGATGTGGAGGCTTTGGCCGAAGCTGTGCAGCGGGCAGAGGAGAAGGGATTGTTCACCCGCAAGCTTCGCGTGCAAACGTCGTTTCATAGCCCGTATATGGAGCCGATCAGGGAAGAATTGATAGAGAGCTTAAGGCATGTTCCGTCCCGGCCGGTATCCGTTCCGCTGTATTCTTCCGTAACCGCGGGCGAGATTCGCGGCGAGGAGATCGACGGCGCTTATTGGTGGCGCAACGTGCGGGAAACGGTAGCTTATGCGTCCGCCATCGCTCAGCTCATCTCGCAAGGATATACTAATTACTTGGAAATCGGCGCGCATCCCGTGCTGTCGGGACCGCTGGCGGAATGCTTGAGCGATAAGCCGGGTCTGGTGGTTGCTTCCATCCGCCGCAAGGAGGATGAGCCGGAAGCGATGATGCGCGGGCTGGCCGAGCTGTATGCCGCAGGCTTTGAACCGGACTGGCAGGCGATCTATCGCCAAGGGCGATGGATGACGCTTCCAGCCTATTCGTGGCAAAAAAAGCGCTATTGGCACGAACCGGAATTTGTCCGGCATATCCGCCAAGGTCACAAGGATCATCCGCTGCTCGGCAGGCCGCTGCCGGGAGCTGTCCAAGCGTGGGAAAGTGAAATCACGCTGCACCGCCTCCCATATTTGCGCGATCACCGCGTGCTGGACCAGGTGTTGTATCCGGCGGCGGCGTATATCGAGGGGGCGATGGCAACGCTGACGCAGGCGTTGTCGCTGGGCGAAGGCAGCTGCGTGCTGGAGCAGTTAGAGTTTCATCGTGGCTTGACGCTGCCCGCGAGCCAGCCGTCGGCGGTCATGCAGCATGTGCTGGACACGGAAAACGGCACGTTCCGCATCTTCTCTGCGCAGGACGATCAGCGCTCGGCGTTCGTGCTGAACGCTTCTGGCCGGGTAAGGCAGCTTCAGCTCCATGCGGAGGGAGTGGCCAGCGATATTACGGCTGCCCGCCAAAGGAAGCCGCTGGTTATCGACAAAGCGATGGCTTACCGCATTTTAAAACATTCCGGATTCGACTACGGTCCTGTATTCCAAGGCATCCAGCGGGTTCATCTGGGGGTGGACGAAGCTTGGGTTGAAATCGAGTTGCCCTTGGAGGAAGCGGCTACGCGGGAGTACATCTTCCATCCGAGCTTGATGGATGCGTGCTTCCAAGCGCTGCTCGCCGCCGAATTTCCAGCTGAAGGTGAGCAGCCCAGAGATTTCGGGCATGAGTTCCGCATTCCCGTGCGAATCGGGAGCATTCGCTTTTACGCCAGGCCGGATGGGCGTCTATGGGCGCACAGCCAGATGGTCGAGCGCAATGAGGTGCTCACCCGCGGCAATCTGCGCGTTTATAACGAGCGGGGCATGCTGGTCGCCGAGTTTCTCGACTTTGTGAAGCAGTCCGTCGATGCGGCGACAAGCCGGATGAACGGATTACAGGCGCGACGCTGGCTGAACCGGCTGGAGTGGCAGGCAGCCGAGCTTCCAGCCTCCGCTCCGGGTACAGCCGTCGCCTTGGACCGCCGGCCTACCGGCACGTGGCTGCTATTGGCCGATGCCAAGAGCATCGCTGAAGAAGCGGCGGCGCTTCTGCGCAAAGCGGGCAGCCGCTGCTTGCTGGCCGTCGCCGGGGACGAGTACGCCTTCGGCGACGAAGCTCTGGCCAGCCGGATCGACCCGGCCAACCCGGGCCATTACGACCGGCTGCTGGCTGATGCTGAGCAGGTGGCAGGAGGGAAGCTGTCCGGTGTCGCACATGTCTGGAACGCCGACTTACCTGCGCCTGAGGAGCTGGTCGGCCGGCCGCTCGGCAACCAATGGGCGCGGATCAAGAGCCTCGGCACGCACTCGCTCCTGTACTTGGCACAGAGCCTTGCACGTACCGACGCCGACACCGGCGTATGGATCGTCACGCAGGGGGCGCAGAGCGTGCCCGAGGCGGAACGGCCGCTTGCGGTGTTCCAGGCGGGAGCTTGGGGGCTGGGCCGGTATATCGGCCAGCAGGAGCTGCGCCAGTATGGCAAAGGGCTGATCGATGTGGACCCGCTCGCTTCGGCCGCAGAGGCGGCACAATGCCTTGTAAACGAAATGATGGCCGGCGACGCGGAAAATCAAATCGCTTACCGCGACAATCGGCGCTATGCGCTGCGGCTGAAGCGAGACAGCGAGACACCGTCTTCGCTGCCCTTGCAATGCAGGGCTGACGGAGCCTATCTCGTGACGGGAGCGTTCGGTGCGATAGGTCAGGAGGTAGCGCGGCTGCTGGTGTACAAAGGCGCTAGACACCTGCTTCTGCTCAGCCGGAACCCCTTGCCCGAGCGGTCGATGCGGGACCTGCAGACTGCAGGCAGCCGGGAAGGGGAGCGGATCGCTTTTGTCCGGGAGCTGGAAGCGGCGGGCGCGCATGTTTCGGTCGTTGGCGTAGATATGACCGACGAAGCGGCGATGACCGGCTGTATTCAGCAATACGAAGCGAGCGTCTCGCTGCCCATACGCGGCGTCGTACATTGCGCGGGAGCGGTGAAGGACGTGCTGCTGATGCAGATGGACGACCGGATATTCGACGAAGCATACGATCCGAAAGCGAAGGGCGCATGGTTACTGCATCAGGCGATGCTCAGGCAGCCGCTTGAGTTTTTCGTCCTGTTCTCCTCACTCGGCTCGCTGCTTCCCGCGGCGGGACAGGGGAACTACGCGGCAGGCAACGCGTGCCTGGATGCGCTCGCCGCATATCGCCGCTCCCTCGGCTTGCCAGCGCTAAGCATCAATTGGGGGCCATGGTCCGTCGGCATGGTTAAGAAGCTGCAACTGACCGATATTTTCGAGACGAATGGTATCGACATCATTACCCCGGCCGTCGGTATGCGATTGTTTGAGCATTTGATCGGGCAAAACATGACCCAAATCGTAGCACTTTCCGCGGGCTGGCGCGCCTTCCGCAAGCTGTACGACGACATACCGCTGCTTGAGCTGCTGGAGGAGGATGAGCCCGGCTACGCTGGCACATCGGCTTCGGGCGAGCTTGCGATGGAGACGATCAAGACGCTTGCCCTGCCTGAGCGAGAGCTTGCCGTGCAACGGCACGTAGAAGCGATCATTGCCGATTTACTGCACTTCACCGCTGATACCGTGGATACGACCAAAGCATTGCCGGAGATCGGCCTCGATTCCATGATGGCAATCCGGCTGCGGGCGCGGCTGCTGAACGAGCTTGGCGTCGCGCCGATGATCGGCGAGCTGCTGAGCGGCAACAGCATTTTGGCGCTATCCGATAAAATGGTTCGCCTATTCGACGAGCAGCACAAGCTGTCACGGGAATATTGCTCCGCAGGGTGACGACTTCTTCGCTTACGGTATGGGCTGGGTGATAAATTACATTGTTATAGAAGTTGCCTGTTTGTCCGATGTCCATAGAGTAACAGACCATGCGGATTGAAGCCTGGGCGCATGGTAATACGGACAGCATTGAATCGTTTTCTGGAATCTCGACGAGGGACACAGCGCCAAAGCAGGAAGTCGCGCCGGATCAAGTAATCTTGATATAGATTGCATTACGAGGTTACTGCACAAAATGAAAATTTTGTGCAGTATTTTTTTAGGTTAATGAATCGAGGGATTGGTGTAAACTCTATATACCTTGAATTCAATATGCAATATTCTACACCGTCAATTCTGAAAAAAATTCCCACATTTAATAGGAGGGATGATTGGCACCGCAAACAATCGCCCATACAATTCGATTATATTAATTGAGAAATGATAGAATCGAGGTGGCCTGAAGCCTATTATACAAAGGAATTGCGCAATCCTGCATCGCCCGCTTATAAAAGGATGTATATGATAATGATCTTCCTTAACCGCTTTTGCATACCTGACGAATGGGAATTTTACCTTGTCGGGTTAGTCGACCACTACTTCTATTTCTTCGCACCCCTCTACTGCTTTCTCGTGAATCAAGAGGCACTCTTGCTAACAACATGCAGGGGTGTTTTTTGCTGTATATTCCCAGAACGTTAAGTGCAAAACAGAAAATAATAAAAATGTTTCCACAAAAAACACCCCTATCCTGCGCAAAGAACAACAAGAAAGCGCTGTCATTTGTAGATATACTGAGCATGCACATTACGAAAATAATAACTTGGGAGGGATTAGAATGTATCGATTAATGAAGTGGATGACAGAGTGTTTTGCCCTGTGACTGGTAACCTTCACCAAAGACGTATGGGTTGATTCAATTTAAGTAGCGATCATGTACGCTGCCGATAATTTATATCGGTTCCTTAAGTACTCTTGTATGGATCTGAATAATTTCATTTCGGGCATGTTAAGCACTTTTCTTTTTAACACTATTATAATGGGGGAGATCAAAAATGATATTTAATAATAAGATAAAGAGTTTTTCTATATTGTTGATCGGATTACTGATTTTTAGCGGATGTTCAATTAATGAAGATAAGCCATCCATTAGTCAAATGAATACAGAGGCAAACCAGGAAGCCGACGATATTTATATCTACCTTGTACGTCACGGAAAAACATTCTTTAATACCACCGGACAAGTGCAAGGGTGGTCGGATACCCCATTAACAGACAAGGGCATACAAGGAGCAAAAGAGGTAGCGGAGGGTTTAAAAGATATCTCATTCGTAACTGCATACTCAAGTGATCTGGGGAGAGCTCGCTCAACTGCCCACTATATTTTGGAAAAAGGGGATCGGGGAGGTCTGATGGCCAAAGAACTTACGGGTATTCGTGAGTGGTTCTATGGAGGATATGAAGGAAAGACAAATGCAGAGATGTGGATCCCCATATTTGAATCGCAAGGCCTGACTTTTGATGAGGATTGGTCACAATACGGTACATTGGTTCAAAAGCTGAGCGATGAAGAGATCAGCAATACGATTGCAGCCAATGACCCAACGAAGACTGCCGAAAATTACAGCCAAATCACGGAAAGGACGAAACAGGCGATCCAACAAATCGTGGATGAGACAAAGAAAGCAGGCGGCGGAAATGCACTGGCTGTTTCTCATGGAGGTGAGATTGCCACAATTTTGGAAGCATTTGTACCAGGACAGTACAAAGGTGAAGATATCGGCAATTGCACGGTGACGATTCTTAAGGTATCTGATGGCAAGTACTCCTTGGTTAGTGCTGGAGACAAGAGCTTTCTTGAAAAAGGTGCTGCAGCATTACGAAAGTAAATTCCGCGATAGCTAAATAAAAGACATGAAGGCAGCCGGCAAGAAAGATCGGCTGCCTTCGCTAATTGGCTAACGGTACGAAATGTTTCTTATGTGCAATCGACCTATCGGACAAGCAGAAACCATTCTGCATACCAATCTGAAACGCAGCACATCAAGGTTTTGACCATTTCAGACAAGCTTGCTACAATAAGTACGGTACGAACAATTAATCATGGGGTGGTCTAGTCTTGCATAATAATACCGAACGTCTGGATCTATGGCTGTCTGTATCCCAAATCCATTCCAGCGTCAACGATAAGTTGGAACAAGCGCTGCTGAGGCAATATGATATATCATTAAAGGAATTTTACGTCCTTAAATTCGTATCCAGCTCCCCGTGCAAAGAACTGCGATTGCAGCAGCTCCAAGAGAAGGTGGGGTTAAGTCAAAGCGCAACGTCGCGTCTTGTGGATCGTATGGAAGCGCCCAGCGTCGGAGCGCTGGAACGGCACACCTGCACGATGGATCGACGAGGCATCTATACTAAGATTACAGAATTAGGGGAACATAAATATGAGCAAGCCCTTGCAACCGTCAGTCAGGTGCTGAATGAGGAGCTTCAAGGTGATGGAACCTTGAAAGAACTGGAAAATCTGATTCAAAAGCTTTTAAAATGAGTGCAACTTGACAGAACACTTTTATTTCGGTAATTTATATGCATGCGCATGCTTCTAAAAATAGCAATCATGGAGGGTAATCATGACTAATACACAAACGGTGCAATCTTTGTTTCGTCCTTTTTCGCTCGGTAACCTATCCTTGTCTAACCGGACGGTTATGGCGCCGATGACGCGTCAAAAATCGCCAAACGGCGTTCCCGGTCCCGATGTGGCGGCTTATTACCGTCGCAGAGCAGAAAACGGAGTTGGACTAATCGTAACGGAGGGCACGGTCATTAAACATGCCGATTCCAGTAATCAGAAAGACGTCCCGCACATTTACGGCGAAGAAGCCTTGAACGGCTGGGCTAAAGTTGTATCCGAAGTTCACGAAGCGGGAGGCAAGATCGTCCCACAAATCTGGCATATGGGCGCTCGCGGCAATGTGAATGAGTACAAGGAAGAAGAAGTTGCACATATTGTGCAGGAATTCGCCAAAGCAGCTGCAGAAGCCAAACGTCTCGGTTTTGACGGCATTGAGCTGCACGGCGCTCATGGTTATTTAATCGATCAATTTTTCTGGGAGAAAACGAATCAAAGAACGGATCGTTACGGAGGCGATTTCATCGCACGCACGACCTTTGCCGCAGAAGTGGTGAAAGCTTGCCGTGAAGCTGTTGGTCCCGACTTCACAATTATCTTGCGCATCTCGCAATGGAAAGGTATTGACTATTCAGCGAAGCTCGTATCTTCAGCGGAGGAGTTGAAGCAATTTCTCGAGCCGTTGGTGAAAGCGGGTGTGGATATCTTCCATTGCTCGACTCGTCGATTCTGGGAGCCGGAATTCGAAGGCTCTGAGCTGAACTTCGCGGGCTGGGTGAAGCAATTGACCGGCAAGCCGACTATTACAGTGGGTTCCGTCGGCTTGGAAGGTGACGTGTCGACTTTCTTCACGACTGGAAGCGGCTCGGGCAATGCAAGCCTGGATGGCTTGATTCCTAAACTGGAGAATCAGGAGTTCGATCTGGTCGCCATCGGCCGGGCGCTGATTGCGGACCCGGCTTGGGTGCGCAAGATTCAAGAAGGCAAGATAGAGGAGCTTATTCCTTTTAAGCCTCAATCCGTTCAGACATTGTATTGATTTCTTGTATCGCGTCCTATGAGCAAAAGGAAGCACCTCTCAGAAGCATATGCTTTTGAGAGGTGCTTTTTTTTGGCTATGTTAAATCCTAGGCGGCTTATTGAGCTATCGTACCCGTTAGTTGAGTCCTATTAATTTGGTTTTGCATTGATAGCCGTAAAAGTTCATGCATCACGAAGTCCCACCGAGTTAAGGCAGCTTGCTGCCGGCCGCGATGCGGTTAGTCGGTGCGGATGTGTCCCGGCATTAACTTCCTCGTTCCTTATTTCGGGACCGAGGATAAACGCCACTTATTTATTACCGAGTTGTTCCGCCAAACCGATTAGAAGTCCATCTTTTCCACGAATGTAACAGAGTCGGTAGGAGTCCTCGTACTGTACCACTTCGCCAACGAGCTGAGCGCCATGCTTAGTGATGAGTCTGGATACCATTTCGTCAATGCCTTCAACGGTGAACATGACGCGAAGATAACCGAGGGCATTTACAGGAGCAGTTCGGTGATCTGATATAGTAGGCGGGGTGAGAAATCGCGAAAGCTCAAGTCGGCTGTGGCCATCCGGGGTAATCATCATAGCAATCTCTACACACTGTGAACCCAGCCCGGTTACGCGACCAGCCCATTCACCTTCGACAGTAGCTCGCCCTTCGAGCGTCAAGCCAATCTCCTCGAAGAAAGAGATTGTGTCATCAAGGGATTCTACAACGATGCCAACATTGTCCATTCTTAATAATTTGTTATTTGCCATAGTTTTATCTCCTTATGGACACAAAATGTAGTACCTGATCATCTTCATAGTTATTCTATCAAGGATTATCAGTTCCTTCCAAACGGCATTAAAGCTTCTGTTTCCACTGTATTTGCTGTCATTTTATTGTTAAGCTTTGCTACAACGATCTTTGCAGATGTTTTATCGCCTGTCACTAATCTTCATTTCACAGGGGCATCACGCAATGAACGTACACTTGAATGGAACTATCCTCCGAATGCCGTTCACCGTGATCAAGTTGTCGTGAGAAGCATTCAAAAAACCCAAGAAGGGGAGTTTATCATCAAAGACGTAACGCTATCGTTCGGGACAAACTATTATATTGATTCAGATTATGTTAGCGGGGTACATATCATTTATGTTATTTTCATGAAAAATTCGAATGGCAGCAATATGTCCAGTGCCTCCAGCATAACCTATGTTCCCTAGTGCGTTCTAATAGATAGGAAGCTGCTCGACAGTACAATGTAGTGAAGCGATTGACGGCGGCATCAATTGCAAAGTGTAGCAATAGAGATCAAGCGATAGAACCTTCTATCGCTTGATTTTTTTAGTTAATCTTGTCTCAACTATCTACCCGTTTGCACCAAGCGCCAGCAATCGTTTTAGACTGTCATCAATAAATTGATTATCGGCACTGTTGATTCCGCGACCGGCTAGATGACCCCAGATTGACTTGATCGGATTAAAAACAGCATTAGGGATAAGCTTAGCCTCGTATTCGTTATCGTCCGCTGTGCAGAAGAGATCCGTGCTTCCTGGCATGATGCAGGCATGCGCTTTAATACTTTTGAGCGCTTTATCAAAATCTCCATTATAGGCGGGGTTAGCGCTTATATCTGAAAATTGGCCTGTCCATAACATGGCCAGCACATTATGCGGATCCAGCTTCATGAAGGTATCCTCCCAGACACCGACTATAAAATCCTCCAATGTGTCGAAGCCCAGCTCACGATACAGTTCATTTCTGTAAAAAGCTTGCGACAGCCCCCACCCGGCATAAACACGCCCAACGGCACGCATATCTGACGAAGTCAATCCGTTTAGATTACTGGAAGCGTAGCGGGCTGCAGCCATGAGCGGAGCTTTCATTCCTTCTAGAACCACATACGTTTGCGGCCATGTCTTCGCAACTCCGGCGAAAGGTGCGATTCGTTCTACCATATCGGGATAACTTGCTCCCCATTGGAAGGATTGAATACCTCCCATAGACCACCCTACTACGAGAGCGATCTTTTGAATGCCGAATTTCTCTGTGACCAGCCGATGCTGAAATTTAACGTTGTCATAGATGGTTACCTGCGGAAAATTTGTCCGGTCGAATGGGGGAGGCGTATTGGTGGGAGATGAAGATAATCCATTGCCCAACAGATTTGGCACGATAATAAAATATTTCTGCGGATCTAGTGCCATGCCGTTTCCAATCAACCATTCATTTTGAACATGCTGATCGCCAAAAGCAGTAGGATAGATGATGACGTTATCCTTCCGTGCATTCAGCCTTCCATAAGTCTTATAAGCTAGAAAAGCGCCAGGCAACGTTACTCCTGATTGCAAGGCTACGTCACCTAAATCAAAAATTTCATAGTCCATCGTGTTGTCTCTCCCTTCAAAATGAAACCATAGAATGTATGGCTTGTTGTTAGTATAGATTCGTGATACCCTCAATAAAAGTGAACAGAATTCAAAGTAGTATTCAAAAATATTGAAAGCATACGGGGGTCGTAGGATGGAATTGCGCCAACTGAATACATTCCGCACGGTTGCATTCACATTAAATTTCAGCCGTGCCGCGGAAGTGCTGAACTACGTTCCTTCCAACGTCACCATGCAAATAAAAGCATTGGAGGAAGAGCTTGGCGTTCGACTCTTTGACCGCTTGGGCAAGCAGCTTGTTCTCACATCTGCGGGTAAACGCTTTTTAATTAAAATCCAAAGCGTTCTTGAAAAATTGGACGAAGCCCGCAGCGTCGTTCATGACAATAAACATCTGAGCGGTACGCTAACGATAAGCGCCAACGAGGTTCTTTGCGCCTATCGGCTTCCAGTTGTCTTTCGCCTGTTTCGCTCGCGCCATCCGGGAGTGCGTCTCATCTTCCGCTCTGTTCCTAATCAGCAGCTCAAACAGACACTTTTTGACGGAACCGCGGATGTCGTCTTTATGTTGGACGAGACCATTCGATCAACAGGGTTAACCTTAGAACCGTTGGTGGAAGAAACCTTCCGCTTTTTTGCCGCTCCAGATCATCCGCTCGTGAAACGAACCTCACTGAAGCTGGAAGATTTTCATGGAGAAGTGTTCTTGACTAATGAAAAAGGTTGTACGTATCGAACCATGTTTGACCGGGGATTTGAGCAAGAGGGCATTGATAGCATTACGTATTTAGAGTTTCAAAATGCCGAAGCCATTAAACAATGTGCAATCGCAGGGATTGGCATTGCCTTTCTTCCTGAAATAACGACGAAGGCCGAAGTTGAACGGGGCGAACTTGTTGCACTTCCCTGGCAAATACCGGACCTGCACGTATATACACAGATGTTATGGCATAAAGACAAGTGGCTTTCACCAATCATAGAATCATTTATAGAAGCAGCAAGGGAAGTTATCGCTATTGAGGCGGAGGGACGACAAGAGACAAATTGCTTTGTTTTGGAGTAAGACGCCTGAAGCAAATCCGCAGAAGAAGGAAATTACAAGGAGGATGAGGAATAAATATACAACTTACGGTATCAGGGGGTTGTATAATGGCGTTTCCGACACATATTGTATCGGCAGGCGGAATTGTAGAAGATGGGAAGGGAAACATCCTGTTAGTCAAAGCCCATGATGATGGCTGGGTGTATCCAGGCGGGATAACGGAAGTGGGAGAAAACCTGATTGATGGCGTAATTCGTGAAATCAAAGAGGAAAGTGGAATAGACGCTACTGTCAGCCATTTAGTTAGTGTTATATCGAATACAGCGATCCATAAGTGGTATGACGGTGTGACGGATGTTCCTACGAAGGTCATGTTTGATTTCGTTTGCATTGCAGCGGGTGGAGAGTTGGCTACTTCTGATGAAACGAGCGAGTGCAAGTGGGTTCCAAAGGAAAATGTATTGGATTTCATTACTTTACCCGGAATACGCATGCGGTATGAAGCTTACTTGAACTTTAACGGCTCCGTGAATTATATCGAGTACGTTACTGCTTCGGATGCTGGATTTAAGGTCATGCATCAAAGACAAGTTTAGCTGCGCAATGGCAGCAGTTTATGCGGTATCTAAGAGAGGCTGTCCTGCAAAGGATGGCCTTTCATAATTAGGTCTTATTTATGATTGCATGTCCATTAGTTTGCGGCATCATTGGAATTTCAGATGTTGGAGCCAGGTCGTAAATGTTCCGTCTCTGCTGACTTTTACGAAAATGGTCTATTCCGAATGTTAATTCCGATTGTTTGGGTGCTTCCATACGCATACTATGACGAGTAATGACTCAATGCCAACAGCGAAAGGAATGGGCTGCCCATGAAGGAAGAACAGATTATGACGGCACTCGGAGAGGTTATCGATCCTGAAATCGGCATAAATATCGTTGATCTTGGACTTGTGTACGGAATTGAAGAGAAAGGCAACGGGAAAGTCGTCATAGAGATGACGCTTACCATTCCCGAATGTCCTTTGGTTGATCAAATCGTAGCAGATGTCAAGAAAGCGGCAGAATCGGTCGAAGGAATAGAAAAAGCCGAAGTGCAGCTTGTGTTTGAACCCAAATGGACGCCTGCTTTAATAAGCGATGAAGCCAGAGAACAAATTCGTGCACGTCAAATGAGCGCCACTTAGTGGAACATGTATGACAGGACATGGTATACGTATTCAGAAGAAGCCGCGATAATCGCGGTTTTTTTATTTTCGTGATTGATGTTGCCTATACAACAAAAGCCCAGATAGTCCATACCAGCATGAAGAAGTAGACGCAGACTTTATAGCCGGAATGAGTAAAGGAATGCAAGAATTCAAGATAAGAATGAACACGATAGAGGGGAAAGCAAAGTCTGCGGCGAAGCAGGCTTTTTTTTTCCTGTCCTTTACAAATAGGTCGATGAGACCGACTTAAATGCAGCGAAGGTGCGCCAATCGTTTCGCTAGGTCGATTAGATCGACTTAATTGGGCTAAAAGTGTTCCGAGATAACGATAAATCGATCTGACCGGCTTAAATGCAGCGAAGGTGCTCCAATCATTACGTTAAGTCGGTTAGATCGACTTAATTGAGCTGAAAGCGTTTCAGGCCGAGCTTATGTGTGGGTAGCCGATTTTTATTTCTGTACAGTAGAGACATCTCGTTTAACTTCTAGTAGAATGCTCTCTATGGACTGTATGCAAGCATCGACGCTTCCTGCATGATTTAACAGATTGAAAGGATGGAATAACCGCATCATGGAATTAAAGCAACCAGATAAAAGCCTCCCGGGAGAGGCGAAAGGAAGTTTCCCGATCTCATTGTTCTCGCTTACCGTCGGCGCTTTCGCCATCGGTATGACCGAATTTGTTATAATGGGCATTCTGCCTAACGTAGCGAGCGATCTGGGCGTAAGCATACCTGCGGCGGGCCAGCTAATCACGATGTACGCACTAGGTGTGGCGGTCGGCGCCCCAATCCTTACATTGCTGACTCACCGAATTCCGCAGAAAAAGCTGTTGATCGTGCTTATGCTGCTCTTCATCGCGGGGAACGGCTTAGCCGTAATCGCACCGAATTACGCCTTTCTAATGGGTGCGAGAGTACTGACCGCACTCACGCACGGTACCTTTTTCGGCGTGGGGGCGGTCATCGCGGCAGGCCTGGTACGGCCCGACAAGAAAGCAGGCGCCGTGTCCGTTATGATGGCTGGTTTGACCATTTCGAATATTTTAGGCGTGCCGCTAGGCACTTACATCGGGCAAAATATGGGCTGGCGTGCGTCCTTCGGGGCTATTGCCCTGATGGGAGTTATCGCGTTGATCGGCATCATTCTATTAATCCCGCGTTTGCAGCAGCCAAAGGCGACCGGTATTCTTCAGCAGGTGGCGGCTCTGGTCAATCCGAAGCTGATGGTATTCCTGCTCATCTGTGCGCTGGGCAACGCGGGGCTGTTCGCTGTCTTCACTTACATCACGCCGTTGCTCGTCGATATTACAGGATTTGCTGAGCACAGTGTCACCTGGATACTGGTATTGTTCGGCGTTGGCGTGACCGTCGGCAACATCGTCGGCGGCAAACTGGCGGACTGGAAGCTCATGCCTTCGCTTCTGGGAACCTATGCCGTCGTCGTTGTGGCTTTAACGGCGTTGACCTTTACGATCCAAAACGAGATTGCCGCTATTGTGACGATCTTCCTCTGGGGCGCAGGCGCCTTCGCGGTTATGCCGGGTTTGCAGGTGCGCATTATGAGCATCGCCAAGGACGCCCCGGCATTAGCCTCCACATCCAGCCATTCTGCGGGCAATCTCGGCAATGCGGTGGGCGCTTTCGTCGGCGGGTGGGTTATTACTCATATGTCGCTGGCTTCGCTTCCGTGGGTTGGAGCCATACTGGTGGGCTTGGCTCTGGCCATCGGAGCGGGCAGCATGCTGGCGGATAAGCGGGCGGCAGTGAATTCGCAAAACAAGTAAACGCGAATAGAGCGAGGGTAGAAGCCTCTGCTTGGTCAAGGATGACCGGGCGGGGGCTTTTGGCTATGTTAGCATTTTCCAGTGTCGTTTTACAAAACATCCAATCTCCGTCCGCTCGTTATCCGGTATGATAGAACTAGACAAAAAAACAAAACGAATAGGCGGCGCAATCCTATGAATACGACCATAATGGATGTCGGAATGAAGCTGATAGGGCAAACGATCGATCTCGTACTGCTGGAGCCGGAGCATAAAGAAGAGCTGGCTGCTGTGCTGCATGACGATGCAATATGGGAGTTTACATGGCGGAAAATCACGACGCTGGAACAAGCGTTAGCCCTGGTCGATGAAGCGCTGCGGGAGCGGGGGGAAGGCTCTCAGCTTCCTTTTGCCGTAATCGAAAAAAGCACGGGTCGCATCGTTGGCACAACGAGAATCGCAGGGATCAGCCTGGGACATCGCCATGCAGAGATCGGTTACTCCTGGCTATCGCCCCGCGTATGGAGAACCTCCGTCAACACCGAATGCAAGAGGCTTTTGCTCGACTACAGCTTCGAACACCTGCGCACGCTTCGCGTCCAATTTTCGATTAGTCATTACAACGTCAGATCTCAGCGTGCCGTCGAACGGCTTGGAGCCGTACAAGAAGGAGTCCTTCGGCAGGCAAGAATCAAACCCGACGGAACCATACACGACGTCGTGCTGTACAGCATTCTGGCTAGTGAGTGGAAGGATGTTAAGCAACGTCTCGACGGCTACTTAAGTCTTATAAGCACAAGCATCACCAAATAGAGCGTAAATGCAAAAAAAGGACTAGAACCTCTGGTTAAGCAGAGGTTCTTTGGCTTGCGATACCAGTTCACCTCGAGAGCACAGGGCGTTAACCCCTGCGTTAATTGCAAGAAGGTTCCTTTTTTACTGCTGCAAGTCCAGTTTAGATCTGTTTAATTTCTTCCATTAACAATAATGCTGCCTGACCTAGATAGTTTTTATCTTTATAAGCAATGCCTATCGTAACTAGAGGGTTCAAATCAGCTAGTGGTCGTATAACCAAGGAACCCTCCTGTTCCAGACCGCTGTATATCGGAACAATCCCCATGCCTAGCTCTGCCTTCACCATTTGTTGAATGACGAAGAAACTTCCAACCTCCATACAAGCGAACCCGTTTTGTCCCGCCTCAGAAATTGCCGTTTCCCAAAGCTCTCGATAGGTACAGGTTGGTTCTTTGACTAGAATGGTTTGCCCAACCAGGTCGCTCGCCGTGATGCTGTTTCGTTCGGCTAATGGGTGATTCCTATTTAACATAACCCCTAATCTTTCCTCGATCAGCGGCTCAAACTCCAGCATGTGTTTCGAAGGTGGAGCCGAGCAAATACCGAAATCCAATTCGCCAGCACGAATCCTCTCCGCAATTGATCTGCTGCCGCCTACTTCCATGGATAACTCCACTTTCGGTCGAGCTTTGCAGAAGCGGGCTATAACGGTCGCTAACTGCTGGCTTGCGAAGGGCTCGATAGAAGCAAATCGCACCGAGCCGCTGCCTCCCTCAGCAATATCCGAGACGGTCTGCCTCATAGCTCCGATCGACTTCAGTAAAGTCGAGGCCTCCTGATAGAGCCATCGGCCGGCTTCAGTCACGATCACGCGTTTTCCGTCGCGTACGAATAAGGAAACACCCAGATCAGCTTCGAGGCGCTGAATTTGAAGGGTTACCGTAGAGGGTGCATATTGGAGTTCCTCGGCGGCTTTCAGAAAATGTCCATAACGCACGCAAGTCTCGAAGGTCTTTAAAGCTCGAAGATCCATTGTCATCACCTTTGTTTAATTAATTTGAACCATTCATTCATATTATTCAATTTTACAAAACATTACCGTGATTTTACAATAGGGACAACGGTATTTTGTTGGATAGATACCACAGAAGGGGGATTTACAATGACAAAATTGGTTATTACTCACGGCAATTCAGCGGTTTCGCACTGTGCCTTTACGTTCGATGACGGTCCGATGCGGATATCGATTGACGCCTGGCTGGATGCCTTGGAGCAGGGTGGCGCGCGCGGGACGTTCTTTTTAACAGGCGAGTGGTTCGATCGGTACCCCGCGAAAGCAAGAGAAATGCTAGCCAGGGGCCATGAGCTCACCACACATACCTACCATCATCGCAGAATGGCAGATGTGAGCAAAGCCGTTTTCTTCGAAGAGCTGAAGCTGGCTGAGCTTGCTTATCAGGAAGCAACGGGAAGGCCAGCCCCAACCTTTATGCGTTTTCCTTACGCCTCTTATGGGGAGGAGAATTTGGATTGGCTCCGGGAGTGGAATTATTTGCTCATCGAAGGGGAGGATACCGTCGACTGGTCGGGACCGCCAAGCTCGCAGCTTGTGGAGCGGGTCATACCTCATCTGGTCAAAGGTTCGATTTTAATCTTTCATGCCAACGAAATCGCCAAGGAAACGCCGCAAGCTGTTAAATCGCTTGTTCAACATACGCTGGCCCAAGGTCTTGCCATAGTTCCCGTATCCGAGCTGCTTCAAGCTGATGGCATCAGGTCAGGCGAACGCCGCTGGCAAGTCCGATTCAAACCGACTTTCCAAGACTCTATTCATCTTGAGCAGTGGAAGCGTGTAGCCGGGGATGAGGAATGGCGGAAGCTGGCTGCCGATTCACTTGTTTGGGGGAGCCCGAAAGCCCCGATCGGGCCTGGCGCCTATAGCAAATGGCTGCAAATGTTATCCACGCAGGGCCAGTCGGATGGCGAAACGCGTGTGGTCGCCCGCAGCTTTGCCGACCAGCACTGGGCCTACGCGTGTGCCTCGGTCCGTGGCGACGCGCTGGTGCTGGAGGACTTCGCTACGAAGGAACCCCATGCGGATGCCTTGGTCTATATGCTGCAATGGGCAGCGCATGAGGCATCCATCTCCGGTTGCGAGTGGGTTACCAGCACACAGGATATGCGCCGTATACACAAGCTGTGCGAACAGTTGGGCTTCGAAGCGGAGATTGTCTTGCAAGAAGGATAACGGCTCAATCGCAGACTTATATCCAGTACAACATACGAAGAAAAGGATAGGATACAGGTTCATCAGAGAGGGAAGATGGGGGATATGGGTACGAAATCCGCATTGAATTGGATTACGCTATGGGCATCGTTATTGTTTGTCGTCATACTTGGATTTTCCCGGCTCTCCTACGGTATGTTCTTGCCTGGGATACAGAGGGAGATAGGGGGGAGCTACGGACAGCTCGGTATACTCGGCACTGTTAACTTTATGGGTTATTTGGCCGGAACATTATGTCTGTCTCCCTTGATCACTCGTTTTCCAAACCGCAAACATGCCTTAAATCGGATGACGTGCTTGTTGCTCGGATTGACGTTGATCGGTTCGGCATTTAGTGATCATTTCACTGCGCTTGGGCTTTGGCGGTTCGTAATCGGGTTGTTATCGGCTTTCGCAACCGTGTTAGTCCTGTCCATTGCCATGGATGCTGTTCGACCAGACGAACGAGGAGTGGCATCGGGGCTTATATGGCTAGGCGGATCTGCCGGTATACTAATAACGGGTTTATTCGCCCCCTTAACTATAGATCCTTTACACTTGCAGGGGTGGCGGTATGCTTGGGTAGCCATGGGCGTATTCGGGGTCATTGCCGCGCTTGGTTTCGAGTTCGTCACCAGAAAAAGGGGAGCCGAGCCACTACCCTCGCAGACCGAATCGAGCTCACGGGTCAAAGAAAATGTTCAAGTGTATCATCTCCTGTTGAACCCGAAGAAGCTCTTGTTTCTTATCGCTTCTTATTTCTTCTTCGGCTGGGGATACATCATCTATTTTACCTATTTGATTCCCTATCTCGTGAGCAAAGGCATACCGTCCCTCTATGCCGGGTTGATATGGTCCGGAATCGGGTTTGCGGGTTTGTTCAATGGATGGATCGGAGGCAAAGCCATTGACCGATGGCCGAGCGGGTATACGCTGGCTTCGGGGTTAACCTTGGGGACGATCGGTGTGATAGGGGTAATCACCAATCATATGTTATTCACGGTGCTCGGAGCCGCCATGATTGGGCTGGTTTCCTTTATTACCCCGCCGCTGATGACAACTGCGCTCCTTCGTCGTCATGTCCCTCACCACGCATATGCGGCAAGTCTTAGCATAGCCACAGCTTTTTTTGCCTCTGGACAGATTATCGGTCCCATCGTTGGGGGCGTGGTGGTCGAGCGGCATGGTTTGCAATTCGGCGTGGCATCCAGCGCCATCTTCATGGCGATTGCCGCTGCGCTGGCTGGTTTCTATGGACAACAGCAACGAAAGCTTAAGATCCGTGAATTGCCTATCAGCGTGTGATTAGATATAGGAAACAAGCGATGTCACACCGTGATATCGCTTGTTTTCGTATAATCCGAAAACAGCTGGCCCATATTAATAAAAATCAGTTAGGCAAAAAAAGGATGATTTTGAATTGGCACCCATCGAGCAACGAGACAGCGCTGCCAGCAGCGATACGCTGAGTGCAGATTTGGATGTGAATTTCAAGCATTTCCAGGCTGTTTTTAACAAATGCGGGGATATCCAGTACCGGTACTTTGAATTGAATACAGCGCAGCAAGGTGCGTTTATCTTTTTAAGCGGACTGGGTGATATCAGTGTTGTTGATATGAACGTGTTGAAATATGCCATTGAATCAAGCCTGACAGGAGAATCAGAGGGGCTAACTGACGATCATAAAGTTGCCATCCAGTCAAAGCTCAGCTTCACGTCACAAACGAGCTGGAGCGATGATTTTCAGGCATCCGTTGAAAGGATTTTATCGGGAGAGCTTGCCGTGCTTCTGGATGGTTCCAATCAAGTCTTATTCCTGAACGTGAAAGAGCTGGAGACAAGATCCATTGAAGAGCCGGCTACGGAAGCTGTAATCCGCGGCCCGAGGGATGGCTTTCAAGAAAACATAAGCACCAATATCAGTCTGATTCGCAGAAGGCTAAAAACAGCGCAGTTAAAGACGGAAATATGTACGGCAGGCAAGTTATCCGGCACAGACATTGCCATTACCTATCTGGAGGGCATTGCAAAAGAAAGTTTAATTACAGAAGTAAAGGAGAGAGTCGGCCGGATTCAAATTGACGCCATATTGGAAAGCGGCTATGTGGAGGAACTGATTGAGGATAATTCCGTATCGCCATTCCCTCAAGTGCTGGTGACGGAACGTCCGGATAAAGTAGTCGGAAATCTGCTGGAAGGCAAGGTCGCCATCATCGTGGACAACACGCCGTTCGTCATAGTTGTCCCGGGTACTTTTTTTCAACTGCTGCAAACCCCTGAAGATTATTATCAACGGTATTTTGTTGCTTCTGCTATTCGTATTTTGCGTTTTATCGCCGTTGTTTCTTCTCTGCTTCTGCCGTCTCTCTACATTGCGCTAACTACCTATCATCATGAAATGATACCGACGATGCTGCTAATCAGTATTGCTTCTTCCCGGGAAACGGTGCCATTTCCCGCCTTTGTGGAGGCTTTGCTGATGGAGGTTGCTTTTGAGGGATTGCGGGAGGCCGGTGTCCGTCTTCCGCGTCCGGTAGGACAAGGGGTAAGCATTGTGGGAGCCTTGGTTATTGGTCAGGCGGCCGTAGCAGCTGGTATTGTATCTTCACCACTATTGATCATCGTATCAATGACCGGCATCGCTTCCTTTTTGTTCCCAAGCTTTCAATTGGGACTTGCCTTCCGGCTGCTTCGTTTTCCCATGATGATTGCAGCTGCAACATTTGGCCTATATGGTATCTTAATGCTGGTACTGCTGCTGCTGCTTCATATGCTTAATCTCCAGTCATTTGGTGTTCCCTATATGTCACCCTTGTCGCCTTTGCGTGCAGGGCAACTCAAAGATGTCTTATTCCGGGCCAACTGGGTGAAGATGACGAAGTCTTCCCAATCAGGCGGAGAGAGTCAACAAACTAATTTCCTGTCTTCTTTTCTTCACCGGAGACCGACTCAAAAATAAATGGTTCTATGCGAGGTCGTGATGAGAAAACCGATCCTTCTGTTGCTCACACTGCTCATCCTTAGTTTGCAGACCGGCTGCTGGAGCAGGATAGAATTAAACGATGTCGCCATCGTCACAGCGTCAGCCATCGACCTTGCCCAAGATGGAAAGTACAAATTAAGTGTGCAGATTCTAAAAATGAAAATGACCAAGGGAATGAGTGAGAAGGGCGGTTCTAGTGAAAATGCTACCCTGATTCTCTCTGCCAAAGGGGATACGATCATGGATGCGCTTAACGTGATTCAGAAAAAGATCCCTCGTCAGCTTATTTTCTCTCATAATCGGGTCATAATCGTGGGTGAAAAACTGGCCAGAGCAGGGATTGCACCCGCTATTGATTTCTTCTCCAGGCATCGGGAGGCCCGGGGGAACAGCTATTTGCTGACGACACGGGGAGAAGCCATCGAGTTATTGGAAGCTCCTGCGAACTTTGAAATATTTACAGCGGAGGAGATGAGGGAGGAAGAGAAAGCAAGCATGCTGGATAGCGCCAGCATTAGAGATTTTATTTACCGCTTGTTTGAAAAAGGAATAGAGCCTACCAGCTCCCAGATGCAGGTCGTACCATTGAGTGATCAGAGCAGCAAGCCGACAAAAGAAGACGAGCAAGGGCTGGGACTGGTCGGTGTCGGAATTTATCGCAAGGACAAATTACTCGGGTGGATGAACCGGTCTGAAGCCGAATGTTTATTATGGCTAAGAAACAGGATGAAAAACACCGTTCTGACGGTTGCTATACCCGGGAAAGATAAATCGACAGGCAGAGTAAGCGTTCAGCTTATTAGCGCGAAAACCAAATTCAAATCGAACATTTCGGGGGAGAAGATTCAATTTGATGTAGCGGTTAAAATGACTGGTGAATTATTCGAAAACTCAACTAAACTAAGCATGAAAGAAATGAACAATTTGAACCTCATGCAACATGCGCTGGAAAAAGAGATTGAAGACCGTGTAACCCTGACAGTGAAAAAGCTGCAGGAGCAGTATAAATCAGATGTCATTGGTTTTGGAAATATTTTGCACCGGCAGCATAAGAACGACTGGAACAAAAGATTTGTAGCCAGATGGGAAGAAGAATTCCCGAATATTGAGGTCAACACGAAAGCTACATTTAAGCTTATCGGGACTGGACGTGCGAATGAATCCGTTGTAGATGAAGAAGAGCTGGAAAAATAGAACCATAAATTCGCATAAGGAATAGGAATATTACGGTATGGACACTATTTCTAGGCATCAATTGCTGGCGATTTCCATTATCTATCAGATCGGGACAACCATCATATTTGGATTCGCCTCTGGGGCAGGAAGAGATTCCTGGCTGGCTGTATTAATTTCCACCGTTTTGGGAGCAGTCGTCATCATGGTTTATGTCAGTGTAACTCAATTAAACCCGGGCCTGACCTATATTGAATGTTACCCGAAACAATTCGGCAAATGGCTGGGAACGCCTATCGCTTGGCTCCATCCGTTATTGTTTTTGTATATCGCAGGGAGGATCGTTGCAGACATCAACAATTTGGTGCCTTCGACGATTTTGCCCGGTACGCCCTCATGGGCCATTCTGGCGATTTTTATCATGGTCATTGGATACGCGCTATTCCTGGGTTTAAAGGTGATGGGAAGACTGGCCGAAATTATCCTTCCGCTTCTGGGTCTCATCTATATCGTTGAAGTGGTATTAATTATGAGTACCGGAGTGATCGACCTCGATAACTTATTCCCATTGCTGGACAAAGGATGGGACAGGGTGTGGAAGGTGGTCTGGCCGCTGGGGATCATTCAATCCTATGGGGAGTCGCTTGCTTTGGCGATGGTCTGGACATCAGTCAAGCCCAAGGGGCGGGTGGGTCGAACGATGCTTCTGTCGACTCTTCTGGCAGGAACCTTTATCGCTTATACGGATGCCATGGCGGTTTCTGTATTTGGAGAAGAGATCTTTAAACGGGCGACTTACCCCATGTATGCATTAATCCAAACCATTAACGTTGCGGATTTCATTACGCAGCTCGATGCGACAGGTGTTCTGTACTTTTGCTTCATGGCATTCTTGAAGACTTATATCTATTTGTTTGCTACGATCCGGAGTATTCAAAAGCTAACCTACGCGCAGAGTAACCGCAGTTTTATTATACCTGTCTGCTTCATTGCGTTTGTACTCGGCCTAACCATGGCACCGAATGTGATCGTACATATTACCGTGGTAGAGAAGATCGTCCCATACAGCCCCCTATATTTATCCTTAATGATATTCATCCCCATGTTATTGATGACGGTATCCTGGATGCGAAGAAAACAAGCCTGACGGATAAGCGTGGAGGTGATAGGATGGCAAGCTTTATGGCGTTTTGGAAATCCGATATGATGCTGAAATATCCTTGGGCGCAACCGGTGGTTTTTGCCGCAGCTGCAATCGTGTTGTCGTTCTTTACCTGGTTCAGAAAGCCGCGGCAGGAGCGTTCGGAGGATTCGAAATCCGATTCCGAGGAGTAATAGGATAGGAATGCTATAATTTTCTTGCTTTAATTACAAATGTGACAGGAAGCATCTTTGCTTTTTGGGCAAAATCGTTGTTTTCGCCCCGCGCTTGCATCATTTCTTCATCAGATTCCTCAATCATTTGCTCCATAACAAAACCCGCTTTAGCCAAGGCATTCACATAGGTGGATAGTTTGCGGTCCGATAAGGTTAGCGCACCCTCAGCAAGAGATACCGAATACCACGATTCATCGAAATAACTTTTTTTGAAAGCAAGGCTATTATTTTCTGCAGCCACACATTTATGTATAGGGTGAGACCAACTGAAAATAAATACACCGTCTTTTTTGAGGTAAGATGCGATCCGGTCAAAAGTACCCTCAAGATCAGTAGTCCAGCCTATGGCATAAATCGAATAAACGTAGTCAAAATAGTGGACGGGCAGGCCGCATTCTTCTTCCATAGGAGAACAGATCAATTGCGCCGCAAGACCGCATGACTTTAGATGTTGCGTTGCCTTTTCGATTTGTTTTTCTGATAGATCCATACCCCATAGTTCAGATGCTTGGCGTTCTCCGTGATAGTGCAAGGATTGCCCGTTTCCACAGCCGATCTCCAGCATCTTTTTCCCTGAGACATCGCCAAACAGCTGGCATTTTTCTTCTGAGACAAACGCTCCATAATAAGGAAGCACAATTGCTCCTAAAAAGTCATTTCCTTGTGTATCCCAATAAAGACTGTTTGCTGTATGCACAGCATTTTTGTCCATGTCGATCGAGACGGCGGAGCCAACCTCGCCAGCGCCTATAATGTTTGTTTGATGTACAGTATTCTTGTCCATGTCGATACCCTCCTCAAGTGACTTGCGGGTAATCTCAACAACACATATGGATGACGAACATATGTGCGATTCTACACTAATGTAACACTTTATCATGAACAAATCCAACATACATGAGGCATTACCGTTGGAGCAATTGAGATGTGGTTAGCGCTTTTGGACATCGGCTTAGTGGTGATGATGTCCGCCCGCTGCCTGATTCGACTGTGACAGACTGCCTTGCGCTTCTTGCTCCTCCAATGCCGCCAGATGAAGCACTGCTTCCGAGCCGATGGCAAACCTCTTGGCTGGCATCACTTCTAATGAGTCAGATGCAATAAAGCATCTTACAACATATATCCCTTGCTCCATTAAACGATAATCGACTGCATATACACCCTCGTCAATCTTGTTGCCATCGAGTGTCACTGCCTGCTCAGACTTGCCTTCAGGCCAGAACTGAAAGTGGATTTGATCTGCCGCCGCAGGTTGGCCGTCCTTCATCACCTGAACACTAAATGAGTTATTCTCATGCAGGACCAATTTCTCCGGAATGTGTAAGTCGACTTTCAGATGCGGCTGCAGCCCATTCTCATCAACAGAATCAACATTGGCGGTACATGCGCTTAACAGAAGCATAGCAGCAAGCAGTGTGGAAAAGCCTATATTTCGCCAGTTATTGCGATTCGACATTTTAATTCGCTCCTCCTTACATTAAGCCGAGAACCAGGCTCTCAGCGATTTAATATGGCGAATGATCAACCAGTCAAGCAAGATAACAACGATGATGGATAAGCCTACCAAAGGCATCAAGGCTCCGAATATAAGCATTATGACAAGCACGCCTATTGTAATGCGTTTGTCCTTAGCCCGCGGAGGAGCGCCTAGCTTGCCACTCGGCTTCCGTTTGCGCCACATGAAGTAGGAGCTTAAGGCCAACAGCAATACGCCGAGGGCTGTAATTAGTCCAAGAATTTGATTTGCGAGTCCAAAGAGCCTTCCTTCGTGTAGAGCGATACCCATTGTAATAACCTTCGCCATAATCCCGTAATCATCGAACCGAACATCCGTGAGCACAGCTCCGCTATATTGATCCACGTGCAGTGTGGCATTATCCCCTGGTCTTGAATGTGAAGTAGCGATCGTGTACACGCCTGTATTGCCGCGGGGCAGCGATATCGTATAGGGAGGTGCCACTTCCTGCTTGTCGGCAATCGTCTTTAAATCTTCAACCTTAAGCTTCAGATAGCCTCCAGCACTTGATTCGGGAACCGGAAGGTTCTCGGAAGCCCACGGAACATCCTCGGCAATATCTTTGGTCAAGGTTACTGATTCAGGCTTATCCAAAAAGCTGAGCGCATAGGGCGGGTAATTGGTATTCGTGGAATTGGCGATACGGTCAATTTGACCACCAAGTATTCCGGACCAAGGCAACCCGGATGCAATTAAAATGACGATAAACAAGGAGAGCCAGAAGGCCGGTACAGCATGGAGATCGCGCCAAAACTGGCGGCTTCCCGGCTTGCTGAACCTTGGCAGAATCGTCCCCCAAATTTGGAATCGGTTACGCGGCCACCATAAATATAAGCCGGTTACGACGAGAATAATCGCCCAGCATGCGGCTAATTCGACAAGACGGTTGGCCCACGTACCGCCGATGACGAGCTGACTGTGCATTTTTTTGAAAAACGCCGTAAATGTTTTGTCGCTGTTCATCATGCCGGCAATATGGCCAGTGTAGGGATCTGCATACATTGTCGTTGGGACGTCATTGCGGCTGGCGGATAGCTTAATTGTAGCGGCGGAATCCCCCGAAACTTCAACCGAGGATACTGCAGTCCCAGGGTAAGCTCGTTTTGTCTTTGCAATGATTTCATCAATTGACATCTGTGCTGCGCCAACCTCTCGGACGGTCAGCATGTCCTTATACAAATAGGCTTCGATTTGTGGCTTGAAGAGATAGACTGAGCCGCTGAACGCGAGAATAATTAGAAACGGGGCAAAAATAATACCGGCATAAAAATGCCATCTCCAGACAGATTGGTATAGCGCGGATAGAAGTCTCGGTTTAGAAGTTTTGTTCTCTACCGCGGTTTGTGAAGCAGGGGCAGTGGGGGGATTAAGACTCATGGGGGACCTCCTTGTGAATTTAAAATCTACATTGGTACGACGGTAATTATACGTGGAGGAACTCGATATTCACTATGGCACTTTAGAGTTATAAGTGAATAAAATTTGTCAGAAATGTGAACACGTGAACAATGACGTTAGTTGAGACTGCTAGCTAATATAAGAACCGGATTCCTTGTGAGGGTCCGGTTTTTTCATGCAAACTAAGTAACACATCCGCTTTACCTACAATATGATGAGTCTAGAAATCTAAAGAGGTGAGCCAATGGCAGTCGTAAAAGCCAGGGAACAGGACATTAAGATGTTGGCAAGGTTGCTTCGAGCTGAGGCTGAAACCGAAGGCGAAATGGGCATGCTCCTTGTTGGCAATGTTGGCATTAACCGGATAAGAGGGAATTGCTCCGATTTTAAAGATATCCGGACCATTCCCCAAATGATCAACCAGCCGCATGCGTTCGAAGCGTTGCAACATAGTTTGTATTATCAAAATGCAAGAGAAAGGGAACGCCGTCTGGCGCAACGGTCTGTGAATGGGGAGCGGAATTGGCCAGGCAAATACTCCCTGTGGTATTTCCGCCCAGGATCATTCGAAAATCCCGGACCATGTCCGCCAACTTGGTATAATCAGCCGCTCGCAGGACGATGGAAGAAGCACTGTTTTTATGAACCGACTCCGGGTGAATGTGATAATATCTATAATACGTATTAATTCATGAACGAAATGAGCTCATCAGGATCTCTTAACCAGCCTTGTCGCAGTCATGTGTCAGTTGGCTAGAACTTTATCTCATTAATTGCCGCGAATATCGCGGCTTTTTTGAGTTTAGCGGAATAAAGTTGTGCGTAAGGTTGAAGTACTTGATCCTTACTTCGAATTGATGTATATTAGTTTTTACATTGACATTGCAGTAGGTCTAAAAAGGAGGAGCCATGTCACCACGTACCAAAGAACAGAATGATGCGATCCGGGAGATGCGGATGAACCAAATTATGCAAGCGGCTGCGGAAGTATATTTGGAGAAGGGCATTCAATTGGAAGTACGAGATGTTGCGGTCAAAGCAGAGCTCGGCTATGGAACCGTATATCATTACTACAAAAATAAGCACATGCTTTTGGAAGATTTACTGTGGGATGCCCTGAATCGAACGGAGTCGGCCATACAGCCCGCTATATCGGGGGACGGCAGCAGTTTGCTTAAAGCCACGTCGTTCTCCAGGCTGCTCCTGCGGAATTGCATCCAGGATCCTTCTATATTTATTTTACTTAAAACGGTTTCGGATAATTTTCATCACTTTCCGGGAAACCGGTTCAGCAAGCTGTTTGCCGAATTTCAGGAACGGATCTATTTGCCGTTTGTGGCAATGATTCGTAATGGCATCGATTCCCAATCATCGGATAAAAGGGCTAATCTAATTTTTGGTTCGCTTGTGGGTTACGCGTCATTAAATATCCACCACAACATGCGGAACGAGATCGACGTGGAAGGGATCGTCGATATGATTTTTTCTGGCTTACAGTCAAAGGAGAATTAAAGGAAATGATCATTCTAAAATCGAAAGAAGAAATTGAAGAAATGAGAACAGCCGGCCGAATTGTCGCTGCTTTCCATCAAGCCATTGCAGATCGGATACGGCCGGGTGTCACAACGCTCGATATTGAGACGTTTGCGGTGCGGTTCCTGAAGGAGAATGGCGCCAAGGCTTATACAATAGGCTACAACGGCTATCCGTATGCAACATGTGCGTCTGTCAATGACGTCATTGCACATGGTTTTCCGAGCAGGGAGCCGCTCAAGGAAGGCGACATCGTCACCATCGACATTGTCGCGGAAGCGGATGGCTGGATCGGCGATTCAGCATGGAGTTATGCGGTCGGCGAGGTGACGGAGGAAGCGCGTAAATTGATGCGTGTAACGAAGGAATGCTTATATCTCGGTATCGAAAAAGCGGTTGTCGGAAACCGAATCGGCGATGTGATGCACGCGGTTCAATCCCATGCGGAGCGCAACGGATTCTCAGTGGTGCGCGATCTGCTCGCTCATGGTGTAGGAAGAGAGATGCATGAGGAACCTAACTTTCCCCATGTCGGGAGTCCGGGCAAAGGGTTCCGCTTGAAGGAAGGGATGGTTTTTACAATCGAGCCGATGCTTAATGCCGGAAAAGCGTTAATGACGATTGATGACGACGGATGGACCGCCAGAACGGCTGACGGCTCGCTTTCCGCACAGTACGAGCATACGATAGCCATTACTGCGGAAGGTCCGATTATATTGACCGAACTATGCAAATCAAAATCAGCGTTGATTACAAACTCAATTTGAAAGCTTTAACAGTGGCTAACTAATAAGATCTGCTGGAAGCGATGAGCATCGAACTTAAAATAATCAATTCATTCAACTAAAACTCCGACCTTTGGCACGGAGTTTTAGTTTTTATTGTACTGGGTAATCGAATCGGATTAACCTAGTTGCTGTGAACCATTAAACCACACGGATTTGATCGACAAGGTATCCGAAATATGAGTAGTCGGATCACCGTTGACGAGAATAAGATCAGCGCGCATACCTTCGGTAATACGGCCGCGATCTTGAAGACCAAAGCAACGGGCCGGTTTGCTAGTAGCCGACTGCAGAGCCTCGATCGGAGTGAACCCCGCCTTCACCAGCAGCTGCATTTCGTGGTGGACACTGGCCCCATGAGCAAGTCCGCCAAGGTTCGGAACGGGGACCGGCGCGACATCTGTCCCTACCAGAATATCAACTCCGGCACGGTGAAGGTCTATCACATTCTTAAAGCTGTTTTCCATATTGCCTTGTGGGAACGTATTAAAGCTTGAGTTTAATATATCGATCCAGTCTGGACTCAATTTGGAGTGAACACGCGGATCATTCGCCAATTCCGATGCCGGATTTCCAATAATCGATGAATTCAACACCAAGCATGGTGTAACAAAAGCGCCTGAACCAGCTATGGATTTCACTAACTCGGACGTGTACTCGGGTCTGTCAATAAACAAGTGGCCTAAACCGTCGACTCCAAAGTCGATGGCTTCTTGCGATGAATGAGCCGTCAAGACGTGGGCGATGACCAGCTTATTGAACCTGTGGGCTTCTGTCACGGCTGTTTTTAGAATCTCGTCGCTTAATACTGGCAGGCCAGGTGCACCCATGACCGTTCCTTCTTCAATCATGATCTTAATATAGTCGGCTCCATTCTCCACCTGGGTATGCACATGTTTTATCGCTTCTTCCACTGTCGTCACTTGTGGTATTTCTTCGTGATCGTGAGCGTATGCGGCCAGCATCGCTTCCCGGTCTTCCTCCGATAACTTCGCTAGTTCCTTTAATACGAATTCCGGTATTTCATCTCCATCCGGCAGTAATTCATCCGGGTGTCCGCCCGGAGCGGTGATCGCTGTGCCAGCAGAACGGACGTCTGCGACGTCATTCACATTTTTAAGCTGAATCTCGCGCCCTCTTTTAGTAAAATCGCCGTTCATTTCAAGTTCTGTTGTAACGCCGAATTTCAAGGCATCTCGTAATCCGCCGATTGAAGTGTGGACATGTGCATCAATCAGTCCAGGCATTAATGTTGCATTTTCTCCATCTATAATCGTTGCTTCGGAAGGAAGGTCTCCACCCACTGAAATAATGGACTCCCCTTTAATGGCAACATGTCTGGCCGCAATAATTTGAACTCCATCAAAGATACGTACATTTGTAATCACCGTAACTTGTTCTAACGCAGCATTTTGAGTTGCCTTCTCCATTTGAATTCCTCCTGAGTGTATGCCATTCAACACTTCGAAGTATAACTGTTAGAAACCTAACTGTCAATAAACTAATGTTTGTTTGACAAGCCTATAGGATCGCTGTATAGTTTATTTACTTACAATTAGATTCCTAACAATTACAGGGGGGACGATCATGCAATCCCGGAAGGATACGCCTTATCTGGATTTGTTTCAGATTATCGGTCTTAAGTTAAAGAAAAGAGCAGACGAGAGTATAAAAGAGCTCGGGTTAAATGCTCAACAAGGAAAGGTAATCGACTATATATACGAGAATCAAAATAATCATATTATTCAAAAGGACCTTGCAGATCGGTTTCATCTACGTGGGGCTAGCATTACAAGCATGCTTCAAGGTCTAGAGCAAAAAGGGTTCATCGAACGCAAAATCCCAGCCAATAATGAACGGCAAAAAAATATATATGTAATGCCAAAAGCGATTGAACTGATTGAAGACTTTCAAGATTCATTCCAAAAGGTGGAGGAAGAAATCGTTCAAGTCCTTACCGACGAGGAGAAGCAAGTCTTAAAGAAATTGTTGATCAAAATCAATGAGCGCATATAAAGAAGATGATTCCCTATAACGGTTCATCCTTGTTATCTTCAAAAATATAACTAAAAAATACGCTAAGAAGCTCCTATATACATTAGGAGTTTCTTTGTTTACTTATATTCTATAAAATGCTCTTTATATATATTGACATGTATATACACCGTAATATATATTAAGGACATGAGATCAGCAACCATGCAGTTAACGTTACTTACTCTTGCCGAACCTAATCGATTCAACATTGTTGAATTGCTTAGGAATGGTCCTAAGTCGGTAGGAGAAATCGTCCAAGCCCTAGGTATCAGCCAGCCGCACGTTTCCCGTCATTTACGCATTTTGAGCGAGGCCGGGATGGTGCGCGCACGCAGCAAAGCACAGCTGCGAATTTACAGCCTTGAAGCCGGGCCGTTTCAGGAGCTGGATGAATGGTTTGATTCCTTCAGCATTCTATGGGAAGAACGTCTCGACCATTTTGAGGAGTATATGCAGGATTACAAAAAGAAGGAGGATCTATGACAGGTATCAACAGTTTTATCGCGAGCTACATGCTAAATTACCGCGATGTCTGGAACAAAAGGCTGGATTCCCTTGAAAACTACCTGAAAAGGATGACTGCAGATGAAAAGAAAAACAACCATACGTAAAAATCACGAGCGCAGAGAACTCACTATCGAACGTAACGTTGCGCTTCCTGCCAAGTTTGTATGGGAAGGCTGGACGGAACCCACACATATTACAAAATGGTGGGGGCCGAAAGACTGGACGACAACCGTTTATGAAATGGATGTGCGGCCAGGCGGAGTGTGGCGATACAGCTTAAAAGCGGATGACAATAGCAGCGAAGAGGCCTACTGCAGAGCTGTGTATGATGAGGTAGAGGTACCGCACAAACTGGTGTATACTGACACCTTTGCCGACAGCGAGTGGAATATGGTTACGGACAGTGAAATGTACACAACCGTATTGTTCGAGAAAAAAAGCGAAGGAACACGAATTAGTATCGTGACGCGATTCGCTACTAGCGAACAATTGGACAATGCAGAAGCAATGGGCATGATGGAAGGATTTACGGATGCCTACGATCGACTGGAAGAATACTTAGAAAACTTAATGGGAGGCAGTGACAAGATGGAGACGGTTACTTCAAAGGATGGCACACAGATTGCTTATACCAAACAAGGAACTGGTCCTGCACTCATCTTGGTTTCTTCGGCAGCCGCAGACCATCAAGATGCTTCGCAGTTAGCCGAGCACTTGTCGGTTCATTACACCGTATACAATTACGATCGCCGTGGACGGGGACGCAGTACGGATACTGCTCCTTACGCAGTCGCAAGAGAAGTGGAAGATATCGAGGCTCTAATCGAAGTCGCAGGCGGCCAAGCTTGCCTGTTCGGAAGCTCGTCCGGAGCCGTGTTGGCACTTGAGACAGCAAACCTGCTAGGGAATCGGATCGCAAGTCTCTATTTGTACGAACCGCCGTTCATTATCAACGACAGCCGTAAGCCCGTGCCTGGTGACTACGTTAAACATTTGAATTCATTGATTGAAGCCGGGAACAGATCAGAAGCAGTCGAATACTTCGCCTCCGAGGCTCTAGGTATTCCAGGTGAATACATCGGATACATGAAGGCGGACTCTTCTTGGAACAAGATGGAGTCTCTGGCACATACGCTGGCTTATGATGGACTGATTATGGGAACCACACAGTCGGGGAACCCGCTTCCCGCGAACAGATGGAACATTAGCATTCCAACCTTGATTATGACAGGGGAGAACAGCGAACCGCTATTCCATGACGCGGCAGGCGCGCTTGTCAATCAATTGCCAAAGGCTGCAATTCACTCTCTCGCTGGACAAGACCATTCTGCAGTCATGATGGCTCCTGATGGATTGGCAAAGGCTGTATTTGATTTCAAATCATAAGACATATGGCGCGAGGAGAATGGTACGATGACGGATCTTCAAACACTCAATCGTCTGGTCGGTACTTGGCATATTAGCGGCGGAGCAGAAGGAACGGTAACCTATGAGTGGATGGAAGGCGGACACTTTTTGATTCAGCGCGTCCATCTATCTCAAGATGGACAGGAAGTGAAAGGCATTGAGATGATAGGACACTTGAAACCGTTCGGCGAGAGCGCTAGCGCGGATATTCAATCCCGTTATTACGATACGCTGGGCAATACGTTTGATTATGTTTACGAAATAGAAGGGGATATGCTTGTCATTTGGGCTGGAGGCAAAGGGTCACCTTCTTATTTTAAAGGAGAATTCAGTTCTGATGGAACCACTAATACGGGGGCATGGCATTATCCCGGCGGTGGAGGATATGAATCCACGATGACGAGAGTCTCGACTGAGGGAGGATGGGGTATTGGCTAAGCAGCTGGTCGTTGCAAAACCTTTAACGGTGACTGCCTCCAGATTTGCGCTTGTGTCGATCTTCTCTGGAGCATTGTTCATACTGCTTCTTAGTATTCTTCATCTGCTGCAGCCTGAATTTGATCCGACATGGCGCTTTATCAGCGAATACGCTTTAGGCAACTTTGGTTGGATGATGCACGTGGCTTTTGGATTGCTGGCTGTCGCCCAAATCAGTGTGGCGATTACCATTTTCCCGCATATTCGCACGGTTACGGGATACATTGGACTTGTCATTCTTGGAATTAGTGCAATTGGCGTTATAATCGCTGGGATCTTCGTGACCGATCCTATCTCCATGAGTCCGGATGATGCCACGTTTAATGGCAGGATGCACTCTATCGGAGCGATGCTGGACTATACGCCGGTAGCTGCATTGTTGATTAGCCTTTCGTTATCTCGACTTGATGCTTGGAGACCTATAAAAAACAGACTCCTTACCAGCGCGGTTATTTCAATCATCGCGATGCTCGTTTTCATTCTGCAAATCCCGCAAGACGGGCAATTTGGGCCTGAGGTTTTGGCCGGATTGTTTGGACGCATTTTGATCTTAGCCGACATTGCGTGGCTAATCATTGTCGGGATTCATGCAGCGAAGCTGGGAGCCTCTAACAGATCATAGCAGAGTGAGTGGGTAGCAGGGAGAACGGCATAAACCGTGTTTCGTAAACCGGCTGCATATCGATTGCAGCCGGTTTACTTCTGTTATGGACACGTTCAGTTCAATTACAGTTTGCGGAAGAAAGGGTGTTAGGAATGCCTGCATACGATCATAATCATATTGTCATCACTGGAGCGAGGGAGAATAATCTCAAAGATGTTTCCTTGCGTATACCCAAACGAAAAATCACGATATTCACCGGAGTATCCGGATCTGGGAAGTCTTCCATCGTCTTTGATACAATCGCAGCGGAATCGACGCGGTTGCTGAACGAAAACTTCAGCATGTTTGTGCGAAACTTTCTGCCTCGAATTCCGCAGCCTGATACGGATGCGATAGAGAACTTAAGCATGGCCGTCATTGTGGATCAGAAGAGATTAGGCGGCGGCTCTCATTCTACTGTGGGCACGATTACCGATATTGCTCCGATTGTTCGTCTCCTTTTCTCAAGAGTGGGACAACCTCATATCGGGCAAGCAAGCATGTTCTCGTTCAATGATCCGCAGGGGATGTGTCCGGAGTGCAGCGGATTGGGGCGAAGGCTTGGAGTAAACTTGAACAAAGCAGTGGATATGTCGAGATCACTGCACGAAGGGGCTATTCTGCTTCCAGATTACGCAGTGGACGGATGGGAATGGAATATGGTCATTCAATCGAGTGCTCTAGATCCCGACAAGAAGCTGGACGCCTATTCGGAAGATGAACTTGAGCGTCTTCTATACGCTAAGGCGAGGAAAGTTCAAATGGATTTCGCAGGTAAAGCGATGAATATGACGGTGGAAGGCATTATCGAGAAATTCACCAATAAATACATCAAGCAGGACGTGAAGACGAAGTCCGAACGCACCCAAAAAGCGGTTGCGCCTTTCATCTCCGAGGGTCCGTGCACGAGTTGCCGTGGAGCGAGACTCAGTCAGGCTGCGCTGAGCTGCAGGATTAACGGACACAATATTGCAGAAATGACTTCAATGGAGGTTGGCCAGCTCATAAAACTCGTTCGAGAGATCGATGATGCCGTTGCTGTGCCAATCGTCAGATCCTTGACGGAGCGACTGCAGCATCTTGTAGATATTGGACTGGACTACCTGACATTGGATCGCGCAACGGATACATTGTCCGGCGGCGAGTCCCAGCGCGTGAAGATGGTGAAGCATTTGAGCGGCAGCTTGGTAGATGTCACGTACATATTTGACGAGCCTAGCGTCGGGTTGCATCCTCGCGATGTGCACCGACTGAGCGAACTGCTCCAGCGGCTGCGCGACAAGGGGAATACGGTTATTGTCGTCGAACATGATCCCGATGTCATCAAGGTGGCGGATCATATCGTTGACGTTGGACCTCACGCGGGCAGCAGAGGGGGCAATATCGTGTATGAAGGCAGCTTCCATGGCTTGCTGGAATCTGGTACGCTGACAGGCAAGCATATGAGACGCCCGCTTGTCCTGAAGCAAGATTGCAGACAGCCGTCCGGCAAGCTGTCGATTCGGAACGCATCTCTTCATAATTTGCGGAACGTGAACGTAGATATTCCTACCGGAATATTAACAGTCGTAACCGGAGTGGCTGGTTCGGGGAAAAGCACGTTGATTAACGAGTTATTCCTGAATCAGCATCCGGAAGCAATCGTCATCGACCAATCCGCAGTTGGTGTGTCTACTCGGTCGAATCCCGCGACGTATACGGGCATCATGGATGACATTCGCAAAGCGTTCGCTTCCGCCAATAAAGTGAATCAAGGCTTATTTAGCTTTAACTCCAAGGGAGCATGCGAGAGCTGTCAAGGGCTAGGCGTTGTGTATACGGATCTTGCTTTTCTCGACAGCGTGAAGCTGCCATGTGATGCATGCGGCGGTAAACGTTTCAAGGAAGAGGTGTTAGCATACAACCTTCATGGAAAGTCTATAGCGGATGTGCTGGAGATGACGGTAGAACAGGCCCTGGACTTCTTCCAGCTGAAGGACGTCTTGCGTAAGCTTCAGGCGATGAGCGATGTCGGTCTGAATTATATTACGCTTGGTCAGCCGCTCAGTACACTATCGGGCGGAGAATGTCAGCGCATCAAGCTGGCCAGCGAGCTTCATAAGGATGGAAGCATCTATGTGATGGACGAACCAACGACAGGCTTGCATATGTCGGATATCGGTCTTCTTATGGATATCATGAACCGGCTCGTGGAAAGGGGCAATACGGTCATCGTCATTGAGCATAACCTTGACGTGATCAGCCAGGCTGACTGGATTATCGACATGGGTCCTGATGGAGGCAGCAGGGGCGGCCAGATCGTATTTGAGGGGATGCCTTCGCAAATCATTCAAGCGAAACAATCGCTAACAGGGAGATATTTAAAGTAAGATCAGTAACAGTTATGGTGGCGGCACTGAAGTGGGAGACTTGGAAAATCACATGGGGCGTATGAAATGGAAGTGGTAAAATTTGTTTATAATTAAATGATCCATGGATGACTCACAAAGGGTTATGTCACACTATAGAAGTGAAATTGGATTTCAACTTTTCACGCGATAGGAGATGTCTTTCGTGAATACTGCTGTTAACGGGATACGATGAAGATGGTTTCCCTTTTTGATTATACGCCGGCCTTTGGCTTTTCACCGCGAAACAGCAGCTTCTTAGGAGGCTGCTTGTTCGCGGTATTTTTATGTCCAATAAATAACATTACTTTTTTGGTGAGGATCGGTTCAATGATTGATTGAAATAATTAGCTAAATTGAAGCTGAAACGCCGCCGATAGGTTGATATTCGGAAGCGCCAGAGCTTTGGGAGCGTTACCTTATACGTAAAGGGGAGGATACAAGAAATGAACAACCATGATGAAAGCTTTGTAAAGCCCGAAATACTAGCGCTTGTTTTGAGTAAAATGCTCGATAAAACGATAATCCGCGCAGATTATCAACTCAAAGAGCTGCAAGGCGGGACAGTAGGAGCTGTTCGGCTTGTAACGGGCATGGCTGAAGTTTCCGACGGTGAAAGTTTGCCGTATAGGGTGGTTTGGAAAACACAGAGAAAATGGGAACGCTACGGCGACCCAGATTCATGGCGCAGGGAATACGACCTTTATACATCGGATTTCGGTGAATCTTTCACTGAATCGCTCTGCTGGCCAGAATGCTATCACGCAGAGATGAACGGCGATGAGATACAGCTATGGATGGAATATATCGATGGGGTATCAGGCTTAGATCTGACTTCGGATATGTATGCACGTATAGCCGAGGAATTGGGGCGATTTCAAGGCAAGCTATACACTGAACGACCAGACGTAATGCAGAATCTGTCCAACTTAAGCAAGGTTGAGCTTACGAAAAACTTCTATCTGCGGTATCGGTCATGGGATGTTGTGTATGATTACATACGCTCCGATGACTGCGGAATTCCGAAGCATCTGTGTAAAATGCTCATAAACATAGATAATAACGCGGATGAAATATTCAGTCGCATTGAAAAGCTGCCAATAGTGCTTTGCCACAGAGATTTTTGGGTGGCCAACCTATTCTATTCGGACAATAAAATCGTACTTATTGATTGGGATACCGCCGGATGGGGTTACATGGGCGAGGATATCGCGAGTTTAATAACGGATGAAGTGGACGTCTCTCATATGATTGAGTACTACCAAAAATGCATTCCAGCGTATTACAGGGGCTTCTCGGAATATGCGGATGTGTCCCATATCTCCGATCATTGTATCCATGAACTAATCCTTGTTATGTTCGGATACAGGCTTGTGGATTGGTATAAATTCGCTGAGTCGCTCGAAGATAAAGCAATGCACCTTAATACCTTACAAAAAATCTATGAAATGAATAACAGATAGATAAATGTAACGATTGAGCCAAACGATTGGAAGCGATATGCCAAGGAATAAAGCAGGGAATACCTGCAGCAGCGAAAACAAGCTCGCAGCTTTACTGCTTACAGGAAAGATCAGTAGTCTTGTTTCAATTAGAAGATGGTAAGTGGAAACTACAAGGCATAACAGATAGATGGCAGTAAGAAAAAGGAGACCCTGACTCGAATAATCTTGCATACATTGCTATGAAGTCGGCAGTAATTGATAAGATCGAGTCGGTTTAGCGCGGCTGAATAGAACAGCAAAGGTGTTCAATCCAGGACCGACAGACTCAGGCTGGATGATTGATGAATTAAAAAAACAAGGCAGCCGATCAGCGTGATGGGCTGTTTGTTCAATTTACGGGCATGAAAATAATAAATTTTATAAAAGAAACTTTCAAAGTTAGAAGTTGTTGTTCTGTTTAATTAGTGCAAGATTCCTTGCTTTTATAGCTTATCGCTACAACTTCTTTATTTGCAATAGTCGAGTCTGTTATAATCTCTCCTAGCAAGATATTCCCAACGATATAATTGATTGTTAATTGTTCATTAATGATACCCATGCGCTTAACTCTCATCAATTTCTATCTGGTATAGACTTGAGGTTTAAGTAACATCTATAAGCTGCATTACTATTTGAAAGAGGTGACTACCATGAATTTTTTGATTTTTATTTTAATTCTGGGTTTCTTGTATATTATTTTCTACCTTCAAGCGATATATCTATCTTTAAAGGAAATAGAACAAAAGATCACTGGAAAATAACTCAATGTAAGGTAACAGTTCTTTGCATTTTTTGTACAACTACTGCAAAGCAGCAGTTTATTTTTCTGCTAGACTTATGTATGGAAGGAGGACCATTAGTGGAGTGGCTTGATCGAATGAATGCGGCAATTGACTATATTGAGGGCAACCTGAGTGGGGAAATCGATTATCAGCAAGCTGCAAAAGCAGCTTGTTGCCCGAATTTTCATTTCCAACGAATGTTTGCCTTTATATCAGAGGTGACGCTTTCTGATTATATCAGAAGAAGGCGGCTGACACTTGCTGCTTTTGAGCTGCAACAAAGCAACAAAAGTGTGATTGAAATTGCGCAAACCTATGGTTATAAATCTCATGCTGCTTTTACGCGAGCATTCCGTGAGCTGCACGGGATTTCACCAACATCAGCTCGTAAATCAGGGGTAAACCTGAAGGCTTATCCACGTATGTCTTTCCATATTTCGATTAAGGGGAGGGCAGAGATGAACTACAGAATTGAAAAAAATCCTGGATTTTCAGCTGCAGGCTTCAAAAATTGCGTGAATACGGATCATGCGTACCATTCCATACCTAAGCTCTGGCAAGAAGCACAAATGAACGGCATTGGCGACAAATTACTTGGTTTAATGGGTGAAAACTCAGAAAAAGCACCTAATGGCATATTGGGCATTTTAACAGAAGGTGACTGGGGTAAGAATGATACTTTCTTCTATTACTTGGCGGTACAATATGAAAAAGAAACACCTGAGGATATGGAAAAGTTAACATTCCCTGAGGGCCAATGGGTTGTATTCGAAGCCCAAAATCCTGCCGACCTCGTAAGCACTTGGAAGTGTTTGTATACGGATTGGGTTCCAACATCTGATTATGTACTGGCAGACCTGCCAGCAGTTGAATGCTTTTATCCTCCAGGACACTCTCCTCAAAATGAACTGTGGGTTCCTATTACTCAGAAAGGAAGATGACTATGGCTAAATTGAAAAAAAATGAATTTGTTGAGTTTGGTCCGTACAAGATGGTTGGAAAAGAAATAAGAACCAAGATTGAAAACTTTAATCCTGTTTTCCCATCAAAATATCCAACGATTCCATCGTTGTGGCAACAATGCTTCTCCGACGGAACATTTGATACGCTTGCAAACATGACTGAATATTGCCCTGCCGAAACGCCGAATGGATATGAGGGGTACGTAAGAGATTTCAACAGTGAGGATGGAACATTTACATACGTTGCAGGTTTTTTAATGAAAGTGAATACACCTGTGCCTGATGGATATGTAGCATATGACATACCAGCTTGTACCATTGCAAAAACTTGGATTGAGGGCGAAGAGCATGAGATCTACCCGAATGCAGATCAACTGACAATAGAAGCCATTCGTCAAAATGGCTATGAAGTAGATTGGCAAAATTACTTTAAATGTGAAGTTTATACGGATCAAAGATTTGGAATGCCTCAAAGAAGTGGACAGAAAGTACTGATACTTGATATTTATATACCGATTAAACAAGTGTAGCTAAACAAACGAAGACATTAGTTTTACATACAGGCTGCAATTGGTACATTTACAACCAATAAAAGAATTCTCCAGAAGTGGAGGGTTCTTTTTATTTTAGCCAACGAAAGGCGCTGCTATTTATCTCCATTTGCGAAACGGGTATTTTACTTAGGATTCTTATCCATATCATTCCATTGTGAGTTTTCATAATCTATTTAATCACAGATATGGAGGTTGATAGAATTGGCAAATCGAGATGTGAGATTGACTCTGTTCAGAGATAATAACTTTTCTGGGAGAAGGATTTTATTTAGACGCGGCGGAGTTGCGATCAGAGACTTAAACGCATTTGTTTTCAATGATGAGCTCTCTAGCTTTAGATTGCGCAATGTTGTAAATAGAAGACAAGTGACGCTTGTACTATTCTCAGATATTAATTTCAGAGGCTCCTTCCGTGTATTCCGCGGCAATCAGAACGTAGCTAGCCTGGGGGATTTTAACGATTTAACTTCTTCCCTCGTTCTTGTAGGACGCAATCTGACGAATGCTCAGATTAACGAGATTCGTCGTACGGGGACACCGCCAAGAGATGTATTAATCATTCGCCAATAAGGTTGTTGCCAAGCGTCAACGTTTGTTGACTCCCTTGAGACAACAAGCTTGCATAGAAAATCAAGCTAAAGCGATTCCTGACAGCTGCTGTCGGAATCGCTTTTTACCTACGACTATCATCGACCGCAACAAAAGCCAAATAACTAGTTAGCTGCAAATGAACAGAAAAGCGTTTTTGTTCCATTTCTACTACCAGTCATTCCATGATTACGTTAATAAAAAATAAAACCAGCACAACTATGTGCTGATGGTGAAAACTGTAATATTATATATGCGACCGCGGAGCAAAACGATAGTGGATAAAGGGAGAAGAACTGAATGATTACTCTCAGACAATTACGCTGGAAAACAGACGCGCCATATTTAACTTGGCTGCTGGATTTGTTATGCGGCCGATAACTTCGTCGCTAAAAAGCTTTATGAAAGCTTTGGCTTTCGTGAGAACTAAATACTGAAGCTTTGAAACCGGATGAATGCGCCAATTTGATATTAAATGTTATTAAATCAAATCACGCTACGCTTCGGGGCATTTGACAGAGTTCATTACGCTGACGGTGAAAGAGAGTTCTGCAATGCAATCCAGGAGCAGCTGCCGCTAAATTACACTTAACTTGATGTATGGTTTATTTTACATTGTGTATATCAAACTTTACTCATATCGAGAAGGCGTTCCGCTTGTTCTTTCAGGAGAAAAAAACAATCTTTTATTTTCTCAGCACTTTTCTGATCTTTGGTTCTTATTGTTTGTACGTATTTCGGACCGCGCCATTCGGCGCGCTTGATCAAGAGGACCCCTTTCGCTTCTGGGGACTCTTCGTCGTCGTGCTCATTCCGGTCATCGTCGCAGCGAAGATTATTCTGCATATTCTCTTCTCGATTATTAACCGGATAGCGACGAACGAAGACGAGCCTTAAGAGTATGGGAGTAGAAAGATTAATCGGGGCATATTGAATGGCGATGCAAGGATGAACTCCTTCAGCATCGCCATTCCTTTATTTTTGCTGTTTTAATCAAGAAAGCGATCCCAAGGAGTGGCTTTTACGCTTAATTGTGGATGCCAGCCATTACATGCCAGCTGCCGGGAGCGGACAATGTATAAAAATATTGACCTGCTGTCGTTCCTGTAACGATAGGGATTACAGGTGCGCCTGATGCGCCAGGATAGACGTATTGCTGAGAGGACAGGGAAATGGTTTTTGAACCGACCCATACGTTCGTGCAAGATGAGGTGGATGTTGTGGTACATTCTTTTTTGTACACGTTGACGGTAAGAGTGTCGTAATATTGACCGGTGTTGACGATTACGCCGTTGCCAAAATAGATGGTACCGCCACTGAGGTTGTAGATCGGGCTCGTATAAGAAAAAGCAGCGGATGCCGACGACACGAATGAAACCATTAGGGCTACCATCAGCACGACGGAGATAAAAGCTCTTTTCATCACGGTACCTCTAATCATTCGATCCGAAATAACTTGCTGTTCCATCATCATTAACGATTCCTCCTTAGAATGGACTTTCAGTCAAGCGAATGGATACAAAATCGAGTCATCTTGCAAATTGTTCATTCAATAAGTTCCATATTCTCCTTTCCAAAGAGTTTGAAGTTCATTGTCCAACTCACTATGGAAAGGGAAGAGTGTAACAACGCTGAGAGAGTGAAAGGAGGACGCTTACATAGATTCTATTTTATGTATGTTTCATTCTCAATAGGAATATAGACATATTTACCTTTCGACAAATGAGGAGCAGGGAGACAGCATAATGGGGAAGGCAGCCGACATCGTGTAAAAGAAAACAGCGCCTGGTCACAATAACCAAACGCTTTCATCTAAACAGCTATTCTTCACACGAGTGGATTAACGCAATTTCAATTTAGCTAAGTCATGTTGCAAGACATTGTTTCCTTCCTGTGGGTCAAATGCAATATCGCTAAGTCCAAAAACATTTGTCACAACATCCTTATCTTTTGGATGAACTATTCTTACTTCATAAGCAAATGTTGAGGGAGTAAGCTCAAATGATCTAAAGGTTCTGTATTGATTAGGTGGTATTGTTTGAGTTGTAGGATCAGCCATCGATATTAAAACAGGGGAACCGGATGACCAGTCAAACATTTGAACTGTTACTGATCGCGAATCATTAGGATCAACGTTCATTGCTTCAACAGTAAGAAATTCAGTACTCGAGTGTCTTCGTAACACGCCAGTTGATAAAATCTTTGTTTTATGACTCAATAAAATCCCTCCTTTCATTTTCGATTAAGACAAGTTTCCATACTCTAATATATGATTCAAAAAAGATAATGATATGGACAAATAGGGAAGCTATATATAAATGGTAATATCCAAAGCTTATTTACTAAATCATAGATTCTTTTATAAGACCATATTCTTGTCATCTCCAAATGTTAAAAATATGTTCCGCTGACTGATTCATTTCACGATGGCTGTCGCGATGGCTGCTGTATTATCGGGGTGCTGTTCCTCAGTTCAAAAGATGTACTATGTGATTTCAGAGAGACTTAGGAGGGGGAATCTTACTGGAAGTAAACTCTCAATCCTATTAAAATATGTTATACTATTCCATATATATTCATTGATGGAGGGGAATATGAAGCTTCTGATTATCGAGGACGATATTGCGATAGCGTATACCATTGCAAGAGTTATGCAGGATGAAGGGCATAAGGTTACGGAGTGTTACAGCGGAGATGAGGGCTTGCATCACGCATTGTACGGCGAGTTCGATTTAATTATTTTGGATATTATGCTGCCTAAGGTTGATGGATTTACGTTTATCCAAGAGCTGAGGAAGCAAAATGTGGATACCCCGATTCTGTGCCTGACAGCCAAAGACGCATTGAACGACCGGATAAAGGGGTTAACGATCGGAGCGGATGATTATATGGTAAAGCCTTTCGAGATTCCGGAGCTGATCGTCAGAGGTAAAGTGCTGCTGCGCCGTTATGGCAAGGTTAATCTAGAAGAGCAAATTAGCTACGGCCCGATTGTTATTCAAGTTCGGAACCGAGTCATAACGGTTACAGGAGAAGAGCTGACTTTAACAGAAAAGGAATTTGAGCTGCTTGAGTATCTGCTCATGAATAAAGAACAGATCGTGACGAAGGAGCAAATCTATAACCGGATTTGGGGACTCGATTCGGAAGCGGGAATTGGCATCGTGGAGCTTTATATCCATTATCTTCGGAAGAAGCTGTCCTCATGGCATGCCGATCAACATATCCAAACCGTAAGAGGTTTGGGCTACATACTCAGAATAAACGAGTAGCAGTTCAAAGGGAAATCAAAGCTTTATCGTGTATATTCTTCTTATACGCTTAGAGGGGAGATGAATGAATGAACTTTGTAAGACAGATGTTTAAGAACACCAGATTGACTATTCTTTTGACAGCGGGATTACTTGTTTTGCTGATTGCAGGCGGTTCGTTATGGTGGGCTGATCAGCAGTCAAAGAACTTTGCCAATATGATGCAGAAGATAGTGGTTGCCAGTCTGAATGAGGACCCCGAAACACAGCTTTATTTTGGTTTAGAAGATGTGAATGGTCTCGGGTGGGATCCCACTAAGCTTTCCGTTTACTCAGATGACTATTACCAAAAAAAATACGATGATATTGAACAATTTTTAGGAGAATTGAATACATATAACGCTGCCAAGCTGTCCTCGAAAGACAAGCTTACCTATGATATCGTCAAATGGCAACTAATCACGTCACAACAATTGAACCAAAACTCGGATATGGACACAGACGTATATTTTTCTCTCATTAATTTCGCGCCAGCTTTTGCTAATAACTATCCGATTCGTAACCAAGCAGATGCCGAAAATTATATTGTTGCGCTGAATGGGTTTTCCGACAAGGTCGCACATATCATAGACAGAATTCAGGGCAAACAAGAGAAAGGATTCATTCCTTCTTCAGAATTTTTAAAGGAAATACGCACGAGCTACGAAAATTTAAAGAAGACGAAACCGGAGGAATCGGTTTTGTACACTTCATATGTAGAGAAATTATCGGAGATAAAGCTCGAACCGTTCAAAGAAGAGGAACTGAAAAAGGAGCTTCTACAGACTATAAGCGATCATGTACTGCCTTCTTACGGCAAAGTTGCCGTTTTGATCGAAAATGATTTTTTGAATCAAGCATCCCTGAGTCAGGGGCTTTGGAGTCAGCCGGGTGGCGACGAATATTATTCTGCCCAACTTAGATTTTACACGAGCACGGACTTCAGCCCTCTGGAAATGAATGAGATCGCCAAACGCAGAGCAGAAGAGAATGTAAAGGAGCAAAGAGGCTCTGTCTCGTGGAACACAGTAAAAGGAGATGAATTACTGCAAACCGTTAACGACTGTATCTCGGAAGTAAAGCACAAATTATCCGATTGGTTTGAAGAAGCACTTATTCCCGACAATCCAGTGGATGTACAGTTATATCCGGCTCCGCTATCTAATATAGGCGCGTTTTATATCCGCCCATCTATTAATGGCGATAGGAATGGAAGATTTTTTTTCCCGCCCGACATACCGTTTTTCGAAGATTCTGCCAAAATGTTTGCGATGCATGAAGGCGTTCCAGGACACCATTTTCAATATTCCATTCAATACAACCAAACGGAAATTCCATTAGTCCGGAAAATGACTAGTTTACCCGGATTCACAGAAGGATGGGCCACCTATGTGGAAACTTTAGGCGTAGAGATGGGCTTGCTTAATCAGGCGACGGTTCAAGAACATCTGCTATATTTTCACGTTGGAACGGTTATTGACACGGGCATTAATGGGCTGAGATGGACAAGAGAACAAGCTAATGAATACCTGGTAAGCATGACTGGAAAGAAATCAGATGCCTTTATTGACAGCGTCATTGCTTTTCCGGGACAGACAACGAGCTATTCCATCGGATATGATCAATTTCAATCCCTACGAGAGAAAGCGGAAAGCGAACTCGGGGATCGTTTCGATATTAAAACTTTTCATTCCGTTCTTCTTCGAAACGGTAGTATGCCATTTCCGATATTGGAGCAGCAAGTGAATCAGTATATCAAGTCCGCCAAATAAAAGGAGAAGAGACCCCGATATGATCAAACGCACGCTAGTACGAATGACGATCTGGAACAGTGCGGTCGTATTTTGCCTGCTCATCATACTGGGGGGAGCGTTATACGGGCTGGCGCGTTATCGGATCTATTCCGACATTGACCGTCATCTCGTGTTTAATATGGACAACTTGTATCAATATACGCTACCCAACGGGGAACATGTCCTTAACGTTAACTGGGATGAACCGGAACGATTTTTTATGACATTTTATTGGGATTCCAACGATACCTTGATTGGAAGCATATATTATAAATCGCCATATGACAAATTAGCTTCAAAACTTCGGGAAAAACAAGGCCACATGGAGCCGGAGTCGATACGTGTGGGTAAGAGAACCTTTCGATTCGTAAGCAGACCTTATCTAGGCAATTTGCCAATGATAGAGAAGCTGTCTGATACAGCGCCTTTGAAAACACTTCAGGCAATTACGGAAATTTCTACAGAGATCCATTATTTGAAACTGTTATTAAGGAATATTAGTACCGGAATTGGTATCGGCGCGTTATTATCTGTCATCGCAGGTTACGGATTGGCTAGACGGGCGCTCATTCCGATTCAGAAAGCCTGGGACAAGCAGCGGCAATTTGTTGCAGATGCCTCTCACGAGCTGAGGAGCCCGCTTTCGGTCATCCGGGGGCAAACACAAATATTGTTACGCCATCCCGTTCATACGATCGAGGAAGAGAGCGCTCCAATTTCAGCCATTTTGAGTGAAACGAAAAGAATGAGAAACATGGTAGACGGTCTGCTTCTTCTGGCAAGAGGCGATTCACATGAGGAAGTCATCTTATGCCAACCTGTGCGAGTTGACGGAATCATGAAAGAGATTGCAAAAAAAATGGAGCCAATCATTGATTATAAAAAGCTGCGGTTAGAGCTTCATGTCGAAGGCTCGGAATTGCTCATAAATGGTGATGAGGATCGTCTTATACAGCTGTTCATGATTGTGCTCGACAATGCCATTAAATTTACGCAGGCGGATGGACAAATAAATCTTGGGTGCCTTAGGCAGGGAAAGTCGGTACTCGTAACCGTCAAGGATAACGGAGTGGGTATTTCGGAACATGATTTGCCGCTGGTATTTAACCGCTTTTATAAGGGAGATTCCTCTAGAGATAGAGGGTATCATGGAGCGGGTCTAGGGCTATCGATCGCGCATTGGATCGTCGACCAACACCAAGGTTCTATCCACATTAACAGCGCCTTAGAGCGTGGTACAGAAGTTATAATTCGTTTTCCGTTGATTAGTTAATTAATAGAGTGGATAGGATACCGCGGCAGCCGACCAGACAATCGGCTGCCGTTTTCGTGTAAATGACACTCTTTCTAGGAATATAGAACTAAATATTTATATAGGAATATAGTACCAATTTTGTGAATGCAGGAAAGGCCCTTTAAAGTAATGACTGGAAATTATATAAGAATAAATAATTTTTCATCAAAAATATAAAAAGTGGATACTCCTAACCGATATAGTAATAGTGACAATAAAAGACATCTTTGTCGTATTACTGAATCGATAGTCTTAAATAAATGATCCTTTTGCTGGCTTACTCATCACGATATGAAATGTAAGCTAGGTAATTATCGCTACTTATATGATCATATGATCATAAATTAATCGAAAAATTGCATAATGAAGCTGTCTGTCCTATTGAAGGGGGTGGTTACAAGAGGGATTGCTTAGTTCTGCAAAGCAATATCAGAATACTTATTAAGGAGGAGAAATATGCGTACTCAATTGAAAAAATGGTCCGTTTTGTTGATGACAACAGTCATGTGCTTTTCAATTTTTGGGTCATCTGCCGGTGCAGCTAATCGTCCTACGACGATGGCGCCGAACGGCATCGTTACAACACCTCATTATTTAGCTTCCGCTGCAGCACTCGAAGTGCTTCAGAATGGTGGTAATGCGGTTGATGCAGCGATTGCTGCGCAGGCGACACTTGCGGTAGTATATCCGCAATACACAGGTATAGGCGGGGATGCATTCTGGCTTATTTACAACGCGAAGACAAAAGAGATTAAAGCGTTGAATGCAAGCGGACGTTCCGGTGAGAAGACAACCATTGAATTTTATAAAAATAAGGGCTTTGATAAAATTCCTTCCCGCGGATACTTGGCAGCTAACACAGTTCCAGGGACAGTATCAGGTTGGGGCGAAGCTTACGAATATGCTGAAAAAACGATGAAATCGTCCATGGACTGGTATGATTTGTTGAAACGCGCAATTCAGTATGCGGAGAAAGGCTACCCTGTAACTCCTAACCAAGAAAGATGGACAAACACGGCTATCGATCCAACGGATCAAGAGCTAAAAGATTTGGGACGGTTTGAAACGTTCAGTAAAGTTTTCTTGAAGCCGGACGGCACACCTTTCAAAACAGGTGAAATGATGAAGCAAAAAGATTTGGCAAAGACGTTGAAACGTATTGCCATAAACGGCGCTAGTGAATTTTACGTAGGTGAAACGGGTAAAAAGATTGCTGCTGACATTCAAGCGAATGGCGGCTCCTTGACTCATCAAGATTTCATTAATCACAAAGCGGATTGGGTTAAGCCAATCTCTGTCGACTATCGTGGCTATCAAGCTTACAACGTTCCACCGAATTCTCAAGGTATGGCTTCCTTGTCTATTTTGAACATTTTGAACAATTTTGACTTGAAGAAAATGGGCGAGGGCACAGCTGACTACTACCATGTTATGGTTGAAGCTACGAAGCAAGCATTTGCTGATCGTGATAAATGGCTGACTGACCCAGACTTCGTTAAAATTCCAGTTAATGAGTTGTTGTCAAAAGAGCACGGCCAAAAGTTAGCGGCACGCATTGATATGAAAAAAGCTGCAACAAACGTAAAACCGCTTGACCCTAAAGGTGACACCGTATGGCTCGGAATCGTTGATAAAGATGGCAACGCTGTATCCGTTATTCAAAGTCATTACTTTGACTGGGGTGCAGGTGTAGTTGCGAAAGACACAGGCGTTCTATTGCAAAACCGTGGCAGCTTCTTCTCCTTAGATAAAACAAATATTAACCACTTGGAACCTAAGAAGCGTACATTCCATACGCTTAATCCTGCTATGTTGATGAAAGACGGCAAGCCGTATATGTTATATGGTACACAAGGCGGCGAGGGACAACCTCAGACACAAGCAGCTTTGGTCACACGTTTCGTTGATTTTGGCATGACAGTTCAAGATGCAATTGAAGCTCCAAGATGGTTGCATGGCCGTAACTGGGGAGAGACTGCTAACGGATTAAGAATGGAAGGCCGTATTCCTCAATCCGTCATGGATGAATTGATTCGTCGCGGCCATCCAGTGCAAAAGATTGACGACTACACAGATCAGGTTGGTCAATCCGGTATGGTTGTGATCGATCCAATCACAAAAGTTAAGTTTGCTGGCGCTGACCCGCGCGGTGAAGGTGCGGCTTTAGGCTATTAATCTTTTAAGGCATAATTAATTCAATGTACGTATGAAGAGGTTGTCAAGAAAGGCAGTTAGGGTAGATTGCCTTGGCGACCTCTTCACCATGCTCAAATTCTACTGACGCGACTAGGAAATATAGCATTAATCGATTTGATGACATTTATTTGCTTACAAAATGGAGGTATGAGGTAATGAAAGAACAGGCAAAACCAAAAGAGAAGGATGCATCCACAGTTGCTTTAGTGGGCAAGGTGTTTAAAGGTAAGCTTAATAATCGACTAATAGCTTGGTTTCTTATTGTTTCCCTTATTCCCCTTGTCCTCACCTCCATATTCGTATATGGTACAGCATCCTCTAAATTGATTGAGAAACAAAGTGATGCCTATGTTTCGCTGGTGAAAAGCAGAGCTGAAATGATGGATCAGTATTTTAAAGAACGTATGAGTGAAATGAGGATACTCGCTAGTACTTCTGATATTCGTACAGATGATAATACAAATAAGATGACATTTATTCAAAGTTTAAAAGAGAACGCCCCGCACTATGACGGTAACACATTTATCGGTATGGATGGCATAGTGAAAGCAGACACATTCGAAGGAAGTGTAGGTATAGATTTAGGCATGCGTCCTTTCTTTCAAAACGCAATGGAAGGAAACGAAACATATACAGAAGTTATTTTAGCAAAGACGACAGGTCAACGCTCGATCATTGTAGCCGTACCTGTAAAGCAGGCGGATGGAAAAGTGACGGGTGCCTTAACGGGACTTGTCAATTTCGAAGAATTCACGAATGAGATTTTTAATAGCTTGTACATTGATAATGGGGTGGGGTATCCGATCGTCGTAGACAATCAAGGGATGATTCAACTCCACAAGGATAAAGAATTAATTGGAAAGACGGCGGAAGAAGCGAATTTGACGTCTGGATTAGTTCAAATTTTGGGCCAAAACAAGTCTGAAGCAACGTCTTTTGACTATTCGGATGATGGAAAAAAATACATGGTTGCCTATGCGTCAGTCCCTACTGCAGGATATGACATCTATATGCACATTCCAGAAGATTCGATTACAGCAGCAGTTTCTTCTATTAAATGGTCAGTATTCTTTATCGTAGTTGCCGTCTGTCTGGTTGTCATCCTTCTGGCCTACTTTATCGCGCAGCAGATTACGCGTCCGATCGTTGCGGTTGCGGAAGCGGCGGAACGTGTATCTAACGGTGATCTGAATCAAGTGGAATTAACCGTGAAGTCGAAGGATGAGGTCGGCAAGCTGACTAGTGCAGTAAACACGATGATTCGTACGTTGCGTCAGTTTATTCAACAAGTTAGTCGTACATCTGAAAATGTAGCGATATCTGCAGAGGAACTGTCTGCTAACGCGGAGCATACAAGTAAGGCGACAGAACATATTGCAACATCGATTCAAGAGGTAGCAGATGGTTCTGAGCAGCAGGTACATAACGTAGAGGAAAGTGTGCGTTCTATCCATCAAGTTGCCGAAGGGGTACAGCAAATATCAAACAATGCCCAGAGTGTTGCTCTTTCTGCTCTGAACGCTTCGGAAAGCGCGGAGATGGGTAACCGTAGACTACAATCGGTTATGCAGCAAATGCAATCGATACAAAATACGGTTAATACGATAAATGGTACCGTTAATCAGCTCGGACAGCGCTCGGCTGCGATCGACAATATCGTTCAGGTCATCTCTGGTATTGCGGCTCAAACGAACTTGTTGGCGCTTAATGCTGCGATTGAGGCGGCACGTGCCGGTGAGCATGGACGCGGCTTCGCAGTCGTAGCAGGCGAGGTGCGCAAGCTATCCGAGCAATCGGCTCAATCAACGAATCAGATCGCTGAACTGCTCGCCTCCATTCAGAACGAGACCGCGCTAGCGATTGATTCAATAGAAGAAGGCACGCGTGAAGTTGCGATTGGAATGGATGTCGTGAACCAAGCAGGCGCAGCGTTTACAGAGATCTTAGATTCTGTTCAGCAAGTAGCTGCACAAATTCAAGAGGTAACGTCTTATTCCATCCAGATGAACAGCAACACGGAACACGCTGTTGATCAGGTCAATGTGATTACCGAAATTGCAGGGCGTTCAGCAGAGGGTACACAAAATGTATCGGCTGCTACGGAGGAGCAATTGGCGGCAATGGAGCAGGTCAGCGCTTCGGCAACATCATTGGCACAGATGGCAGAGGATTTACAATCTTACTTGCGTCAATTTAAAGTGTAAAAGACAGGGGCGATAAGCCCCTTTTTTACGTGTTGGGAGTATAGAAATAGTAGGGTCATGCTGACTTTTTCGGCATTATTCATTTTTGAAAAATAGCTTGAGTACCTGCTAATGAATAAAGAACATTCGGAACTGGAATGGAAGAAGGCAGTCCCCGAATGAACAGAGGACGGCCTTTGATTGAGTTTAAGCTCAATAACCTATAATAGCCTATACGAAAGTAACTTTGACTTCATCTCTACCGATGAGAGCTCCAGAACTGTTATAAACCTCTGCTATAATCATGAAGGTTCCGGCGTGCAACAGCATGAGCTTCGTATAACTCGATAGCGTATGATGAATGTCGTATCCGCTTGACGGCACGTCAAGCTTGCCTGAATGGTAGGTTAGTGATCCGTATATTCCGTTATTCTTCTCGAGAATATGGATTTCGTACTTGTAAGCCCCGCTGGGCTTCGTAATACCGATATAATCCGGAACCGCTCCGTAGCTATTCGGATACGGGTTAAACACGTAAACCCCGCCATAAGCGCTCGCTTGGGAAGCAATACCGAGCAGCAAGGTTATAGCAAACACGAGTGAAAATAACTTCTTCATTAATAATACCTCCTCATAATGGTTGTCGTACCCATTCCGGCCGAAATAGGTATGTCTTGACCGAGAACTCTCCCGATGAATATATCATCATTTATCAGAAGGAACTATATCTAGAATTTATGATTGTATGTCTATTTCTACCGGAATCAAATTGCGTAAATCTGTGCATGAACCAAAAAGGATATTGCCCATCGTGGGCAATATCCTTTCTATAAGCTTTATGACGATTCGCCGTTCAGGTAATTTTCCGGTGGATAAGCCGAGGCAGTGAAGAGGAGAGTTCCAGTTCGAATTCCGAAGATTGGGGAAGTCGTTTACCCCGGTCAGAGCGCAGACTCATTCTTTAAAATAGGGCGTAATCCCACTTGAATATAGGTTCTCCACTAACTTGAAAAATTCTTCTGACGATAAATCCTTTTGACGCTGGAGCCAAAGACGAAATAAAGAAAGGGAAGTTGTCAGGTAAAACTCAATGAAGTATGGCGTTAAGGAATGGTTTTGCGGAACGTTTAATTCTAATTGATCCAAAGTGATTTCTTTTTTTATGCGTTTTAAAAAACGGGTACTTCCATAATCACCCAAAAGGGCATTAAGAACCAGGAGATGTTCTCTTTTGTCCAGACAATAGAGCGTATCTTGAAACGTATGCATCGATAGCTCTTTATTCGCCAATTCTCTTTTCATGTCATTTAATAAGTCACTTTCAACTGAGTCTAACAATTCGTAAATGTCAGTAAAGTATTGATAAAAGGTGCTGCGGTTATATCCTGACTTATTCGCAATTTCCTGAACCGAAATTTTCTCAATCGGCTTTTGGCTATATAACTCACAAAAAACTTCTACAAACTTTTCTCTTGTTTTCTCCGTTATGTGGGGTTGCTTTTTCATGGTTCTCTCCTATTATCGAATAAGAATATCATCCAACAAATTATAATAAACTGATGGTTGATCAAGGGATAATAAAAATTTATAATCACATCATACAACATGTTGTCTGATAATAAAAAGGAAATGTTAATAAGCCAGGGGTGGTTTTAATATCAGCAAAACAAGATAGAATTTTAATTTTTGGTGCAGGTGTCATTGGAAGCATGTACGCAATTAAGCTTATTGAAGCAGGGTTTAACGTTAGCCTGTTTGCACATTCTAATAGATTTAAATCATTAAGAGAAAATGGCCTGCAATATATAGAAAAAGGTACAGTTAGATCAATACAAGTGAATGTCATTGATACGCTCGAAAATGACGATGTATACGATTTTATTTTCGTTACCGTTCGTTATGATCGGTCCGAATCAGCGTTGTTAGCGCTAAAAGATAATCAAAGCAAAAATATAGTTACGATGACTAGTAATTCAATTGGATTTTCTTCGTGGCTGGATATCGTAGGGGATAGACTTTTACCTGCTTTTCCCGGCTTCGGCGGACAGATTAAAGATGGCGTATTGCATGCTCGATTTTTACCAAAAATTATAGCGGCAACTGCATTTGGAGAAATTAATGGTGTAGTGACAGAACGTATAGAAAACCTCGTAAAATTATTTAAAACAGCAAAGCTTCCCTATGTTATTAAAAAGGATATGCAATCGTATCTCATCACACATTCCGTATCAGACATTGCCATGTTGAGCTTTTTGCATTCTGAGAATAAGATGATTGACAAAAAAACAGCCAGAATTAGAAAGACGGCACGCAAAATAACAGTCACTTTAAAAGCGTATCTAAGGGCAATACAAAAAGCTGGTGTTTCAATTGATCCACCAATACTTAAAATGGCGCTTAAATTTCCAAACTTATTTTTGGATCTTTTCTTTATGACCTGGCTACGAACTAACATGGTTAGGGATATGATGTTGCCGGAGTATGCGAAAAATGCTAACAATGAGATTGTGCAGCTGAGTAATGATTTAATGAGATTTTTAAGTCAAAATGATATCAAATCGGAAATGCATATTCAGTAATTTTTTTTAAAAATATTGTAGCAACAGCGACAGTCTAAGACTTTATTTATCAAGTCTTGTTCTGCCGCTGCTTTATTTATTGGACTTTAAGAAGCTGATGATTTTTTAATTCATAAACGTTGTTAACTCAACGACTCTAGTCTAAGGCTTTATTTTCACAGAACAGGGAGAGGTTAGTTCAATAAAATATCGTCACATTCGATTAGGTATTAATAGAACGCAATCGTAGTGAAATCAGCACCTGCGTTAGGACCGGCATAATAAGTGATCTTATAAGTGCCTTGTGGCAGGTTGTAAAATGTGAAAGTAAATTCAGTCTGCACGTACATTTGTCCCCCTTGAGCAGCACTTCCTACAAGTGTCTCTACACCGTTAACGACACTATAAACGTCGATCCATAATGATGGGGTTCCAGCTCCGCCAAAAGTACCAGAAAGAACAAGATTTCCTTGTCCTTGAATCGTTCCTGCGTCACTAGCACTTGCGCTTAACGGTAATGCGAGAAGCATTGCAACAACAACAAATAACATCACTAATTTACGAGCCTTCATTAAATATCATCTCCTCTAATTTGATTAAATAGAATATCCAATCGGAGATCATTTCTGTCAGCGACTTGTTGTATTTTCTTATTTTGCAACTAATGCTGTTCTAAATGACCGATTTCACATTTTAGTTTTTCGCTTAGAAGCATCACCCCTTTACGCATAACCTCATTAAAGCAGACACGTATAAATAAACTACTTGCACGCATCTAACTATATTTTATATTTTCCCCAATATCAGTAAAGGTGTACATTTTGATTATTCAAACAGCATGAATGGAAAAATGCCCCTTAAACCAGCTAGCGGTGAGAGAGGTAGTACTGGATTTCATTAATAATTGAACCTGAATTACGAAAGTAAAGTCTCATAAAAACACAAAGAGATCACTCAATTAATGTTGTTCAGTACCTCGAGCCAAATAAATAATAAGGAAAAAAGCCGGTTCCTAAATAGAACCGGCATTAATATTTTCAACTGTCGGATGTCATGAATTTGTTCCGATCGCCGCTTGCGGCCAAGAATATGTACCGTTTACCGATCCATTTCGCGATGCTGATAAATGAAGTAAAAAAATGTACCTTGGTGTTTCCGGAAAGCCAACATTTTGGGCTTGTCGAAAAAGAAATTCCAGTTGCCGTAGCTAATGCCGGTCAGGGGCGCACTAATACAGCAAGACTAAATCATAGATTCCTCTCTAACAATGATCCCAGTTGATCAGCAAGTTTAACAACAGATTACGACCCTATGCAACATCGTAATTTCACCAGCCGTTCGCAGGACACGCATCTTCTTAAATTTGGTATTGACTCTTCTTCACTTTGTTCGTCAAACCAAACAAATATGCTTACACAGGGAACTTCGAAAAAAACAACAGGTCACTTCGTATCAGTGAATACGAAGTGACCTGTTTTTACCTATGTCAGCTTTATTCCAAAGATTTGCACACAGAAGCTCCTAATTCATAAGGATACCACCGATACCACGTTGTGGCTATTTATGAACTTTCTCCATATTGGAGGATATTGTTACCCGCTTTCCTTCCGCCCATACATTCGCCTGTAATACTTCTTTAAAGAAGTCAGCAGGCACATACATGGTTCCTTCTTTAATGATAGGGGCAGCACCAAGAGGCTTCGCCATCTTGTTCACGGTATATTGATCCTTCCCAACCTGTACAAGTGTCCAGATTGGTGACTCCGACTTAGTCAGTTCTGCCGACCTTTTTTCGGCATTCCATGTAATCGTAAACCCGAGGGCTTCCGAAACCTCACGAAGAGGCAGCATGATCCGGTTGCCAGTTTCGTTCATAAACCCAGGTTGGAGAGCTTTGTTGCCGTTTATGACGATGGAAATGGCATCGCCAGGCTTTGCGCCTTCTTCGGCCTTCAACTCCTCCAGCGGGATCCGGAACTCCGGTGTTCCTGTTGAGCCTGGAGCGATGGCGTATTTCGGGAATACAACGACAGCCTGCTTGTTTTCAACATAAAAGCTTTGTTCTTCGTGGATACCCTTAAATTCATCTGCAAAATAGGCATCCTGTTGCTCATTGATCGTTTTCGAGATATGCTCATCAATCTTCTTTTTATAATCGGCTCCAAATAAGTCCTGCAGCGTAACAAGCGCGGCTTCCTGCACATTGCGCACGTTGTAAGTGTCCACGCGTGGCATACTCGTTCCATCGGTAGCACCTTCAGTTGTGACGACTAACGAAATGATGCCTTCCTCGGTTCCATTGGATTTCAATTCATAATGAATGGTCAACTCATACGGATGGTATGTAAACCCATTCTCATTCGCTTTCTGAGCAGCAGCCGACGCTTCTTCTTCCCAATGCTTCAGGTCTTTGTGAGCGTGAGACAAGATAATATCGTTGAGCTGGTCTTGATATCGAGTATCCTGCATGCCTGATAATTGGGGAACGTGTATATTCGTTTTTAGGTAAGTTGTACTCGATGTTAGGATTTCTTCTTTAACTGTAACGGGATTCGTGATCTTCGCTGAGATTGAGACTGTTGGCACAGCGGATCCGGTTGCTGCGGAAACCATACCTCCGAAACTTGCTCCACCTAACAAAACACTACATGCGACACCAACTTTTAGAATACGAAAAGTACTCTTTTTCATTTGCTTTCCATCTCCTTGTTTTCGTTTTTTAGTTTGCATGGTAAAGACGGACGATGCATATGAAAAAGTTTTCCTGACACAAAACATTCACATTTTCTAATTGAAATGCTCTTTTAAGTTGAACTTTCCGCTGAATAAAGTTTTGCACCGAAATCAAACTTTTTTTGTACCCCGCACGTCTTGTACTCGTCATGTTTAACAACTAAGCATCAATACGCAAATCAGCTGGAGGTTACATTCAATGAACAAAGCACAAAAACCTGACATTCGTGTAGGAACAGCTCATTACATGCCAGGACTGGACGGGTTGAGAGCTCTATCGGTATTGGCTGTCATCGCATACCATCTCAATGTATCCTGGGCGCCCGGTGGACTTCTTGGAGTAGGTGTTTTTTTTACGTTGTCCGGTTATCTTATTACCGATCAACTGATGGTGCAATGGCAAAGCAATAGACGGATCGATCTGAGGGATTTTTGGGCGCGACGCATTCGCAGACTGATGCCTGCGATGTTGTTCATGCTTGCCGTTGTGGGAGCTTGGTTAATGTTGTTTGATCGTCCGCGACTATATGCGCTGCAGGGCGACTTCTTATCCTCAGTCCTGTACTTCAACAACTGGTGGCTTATATTTCATCAGGTGTCTTACTTTGAAAGCTTTGGCCCGCCATCCCCAATCGGTCATCTCTGGTCGCTCGCTATTGAAGAACAATTTTATTTTATATGGCCGTTGGTCTTAGCACTCGGATTACTTATAGCGCCGCGACGAGGCAAATTGATTCTGTTCATACTGCTCGGCGCAGCGGCTTCGGCTCTCGCGATGGCTATGATCTACGATCCCGGAACAGATCCAAGCCGGGTCTACTATGGTACGGATACGCGAGCGTTCGCTCTGCTTGTTGGCGCGGCTTTAGCGGTGGCATGGCCTAGCCGGAATCTATCCGGTGAGATTTCCGGAAAATCTCGTTTGCTGCTCGACATCGTTGGCGGGGTAGGTCTGTTAGGAATGATCTGGTTGGTTTGGAGATCGAATGAATATAATCCATTTTTATATCAAGGCGGGTTGATGCTTTTCTCCATTCTGTCAGCCATAGTCACGGCAGTACTTGCTCATCCGGCAAGCATCGTTGCCAAAGTAATGGGTAGCAAGCCGATTCGATGGATCGGCAAACGTTCATACAGTCTATACCTCTGGCACTTTCCCGTGATTATCCTGACGAGCCCAAGCGTGAATACGGATGGATTTAATGGAGGCAGAGCTATTCTTCAGCTCATGTTGAGTTTACTGTTGGCCACTATATCTTGGAAATATATCGAGGAGCCAATCCGTCGTGGATCAGGAGCGACTCTATTAAAGAAAATTCCTTTCAACCCTCGGTATGGGTTTACAATAGCTCTCTTTGCTTTGATCTTATTTCTCATCTCTTGTTCCAGCAGCTTGAATGCCGAAAAACCAATGATCACTGAGACGACAATCAACACTGTGACTCCGGAGATTAAAATAGAAGATACATCGCCAACTGTGGTTTCCAAGGAACCCTCAGCCGTAAAGCCGATAGAGATACCCGATGAGTCGCAAACTGAGACAAGAGAAGGAATAACAGCGATAGGCGATTCCGTCATTCTGGATGCTGCACCGCATTTGGAGAAGCTGCTGCCTGGTATTGTCATTGATGGCAAGGTAGGTAGGCAAATGTCCCAGGCTCAAGACGTCGTAGACCAACTCAAAGCGGAAGGAAAGCTTGGGGATCGAATAATCATCGAACTAGGGACAAACGGTGCCTTCAGCAAAAAGCAATTGCGTGAATTGCTGACCTCCCTCAGAGATATGGAACAGATTTTGCTAGTGAACACACGAGTTCCTCGAAAATGGCAAAATTCGGTCAACTCTACCTTAGAAGAGGTAGCAGCGGAATTTCCAAAAGCGAAGATTGTGGATTGGTATTCCGCCAGCGAAAATAAAGGCTCGTTTTTCACTAAGGATGGCGTCCATTTGAAGTTGGAAGGTGCAAAGTATTATGCCTCCATTGTTTTTGAAGCCATACAACAGGAGGAGTGATGAAAAATTGTGAGAAATATCGATGAAAAGTCCATGGTCATGCAATTTATTTCGCTTAATAAAGATAGCATCTATCGGTTGGCTTACAGCTATGTAAGAAATAAAGACGACGCTCTGGATGTCGTTCAAGATGCCATCTATAAAGCGATGAAAACCAAGGCATCACTGAAAGATCCAAGTGCCGTTAAGAGTTGGTTTTACCGTATAGTCGTTCATACTTCTTTGGACTTTTTGAGAAAACGCAAGAAGGTTCAACCGATGGAGGATGAGAAACTTCAATCGTTTATGAACGGATCGGAAGATGTTTACTCGGACATGGATATCGAAAAAACGCTTGAGGAACTACCCGAGAAATATAGAAGTGTAATTGTACTCCGGTTTTTCGAAGACTTAAAGATCGAAGAAGTGGCAGACGTGTTAAACGAGAATGTGAATACGATCAAGACCAGATTGTATCAAGCGCTGCATGTATTAAAAGGTGAGATGAAAGGCTACATTTCCAAGGAGGAGCGATAAGAATGGATGATCAACTGGAGAAGTTAAAGCAACAATATATGCAAATTCCAATTCCAGATGAATTAGATGTCATCGTTAATCAAGCTTTAAAGAAAAGCTATAGGAGAAAAACGCATTCTAGGTGGATATCCGCCGCGGTTGCAGCGGTCCTGCTTTTTTTAATTGGAATTAACGTCAGTACGTCCGTAGCCAATGCCTTTTCCGCAATTCCTGGAGTAGGGCCATTAATTAAGGTACTCACCATTAGGGAGTATATCGTGAATGATGACAGTCACAACGCCAATATAAAAGTTCCAGGTATCACGAATCTCAAGGATAAAGCGTTAGAGCTTGGCTTGAATGAGAAATATTTGGAGGAGGCCAAAGCGCTATACGTTCAATTCCAGGAAGAGTCAAGCAAAGCTGCTCTAGGAGTGGATGCGGGTTATACCGTAATGACCGATACAGACGATATATTCGCCATCGCCCGGTACGTCGTCGAGACAACCGGTTCATCCTCCGAGAATATGAAGTATGATACAATCGATAAGAAGAATCAAATCTTATTGACGCTTCCTTTACTATTTAAGGATGATCAGTACATTGAAGTGATTAGCAAAAACATTAAGGAACAAATGAAAGAGCGTGTGAAGGCCGACCCTGATAAGACTTACTGGATAGAGAACGAAGAGGGTGACTCTTCAATAGAAATGTTCCAGAGTGTTCGCGCCGATCAAAGTTTTTACATTAACTCTGATAACCATCTTGTCATTTCATTTGATAAATATGAAGTAGCACCCGGATATATGGGAGTTCAAGAGTTCGTCATTCCGACCAAAGTCCTTTCTGACATTCTAATCAGCCACAATTATGTAAAATAAGCTTTGTTGTTTTATGTGAATAATGGAGTGATTTATTAGCTCAAGAGAGTCAGCAGATTATGAATGAAGGATAGATTATAATTATTTAAACGCCGGTCATTATTGATCGGCGTTTAAAATTGAAAAGGGCCGCGAGGCGTTATACTGGCTCGCTTTAACTCGGTGGACGACGTTCACTATGGTGCTGGACTTGGGGTTGAACTGGAGCCGAACTATTATGAGCATAATGAGCGGTGCAAACGGTTTTTATGATGAAAGCGATTTGCCCCTGCGACCTCAAATCCGAACAGTTAGGTTATGAATTCATGAGAACGTAACTCCATAGCTGAAAAGGTTAAGAATATGGACCAATGTCGATTAGAATATTAATCTGTCTCGTTAAGCTAACGGGAAACGTTAGCTTAAGAAGGCAGCTGGCATGATGGTTAGGTTAGCAGCCTTAAGCTTGATTGTAGATCATCAGCACGTTATATTTTTGCATAAATGTTAGCAACCGCCTCTCTCGCTAGGACGTAAAAGGGATAAAGCAGAAAGGATGAGCGCATATTTCTACCGGAGCGGTGTTATTCAAAAAAATGAAAAAGCCTGGTTCTATTTTCTTCGTCTTCGTGCTCCTCGTGTCCGTCTTGACGGGCATATTGTCGAGGACCTATTTCACGGACCGCGTCTTCTACCTGTACGAGGATACATACAAATTCGCCGGCGAGCAAGACCGTCTAATCACCTATCATAGCAGCACGGCCGGTCCCGTCCAAGTACGCACCGACGACGAGCTGCACCGCACTTTGATTATCGGCGGTCAGTCCTATGCGATTGAGGACAGGAGCGTCCCTTACTCGATTAAGTTCCGCGTGACCTATCCGAACGGCCATGTCTACAACGTCGAGGATAACAATGACATGCTCTTGAGCTACGATGACAAAGGCAATATCGTCATGGCTATTCAGCTGTACGCTAACGGCGAGCGAATCAAGCAGGAAGGAGAAGAAGCTTTTCCGCCGTCGGCGCTCATAAGTGCGGCTTACCCCGATTACCATGTCAAACGAGGCATACCAGGGTTTCTGTTTCTTGCCCTCGGCTTGTTGATCTTTGGCTTGTGCAGCTTCCGGTACCAAGCCTTCCAGGATTTAATGTTCCGTCTATCTCCGCAGCGGCTCATGTACGAGAACCCCGAGCCGAGCGACTTCTATTATTTCATGAGCAAGGTCGGAGGCATTGTCGTGATGATCGGTTCGATTTTCGTCGCTTTCAAAGCGTACTAGGCGCATGTGGACAGGCGGCGAGTGGTAACGATGTATATTGTCATCGGAGGACTTTGGCTCCTGGATATTGAGCGAATGGAAGAATTCAGGAAACACTTTTTCTTTGGAGGACAAGATAAAAAGCTAGTTCATTGTGCTAACGGGAGACGATAGAACCACTAACCGGCCACGATCGGTTGCCGTTGTTCGTTAAAGTGACGCAGGATAGTTCCAACTATTTAAAGGAGGCATGTTGATGTTAATAACATTACTGAGGTATTTGTTATTGATATGCTTATTTTTTCTTTCCTATTGGGCTGGATTTTATTCTTACGAGAAGACACTCTGGTTTGGCTGGAAACAAACACTCGGAGGGGATAAGCAAGCGGTCATTTTTTGGTCTTCAATTGCTTATATAATAATACTCGTTCCGTTATATCTTCTTATATGTTATGTTGTTAAAATTAAGGTAAAACGCAAATATTTCCGTTTGTTTTTTTATCCCTTATTTTGTACATTGTCGTTTATGTTGCCTACAATCTTTATTACGACGATCTTTGGAGGCAGCAGTATATTATCTCCAGAATCACAGTTATTTTACGTATTTTTCGCTTCTTCGGGGATTATCTTTGGTATAGGTTACGGGATTATTTCACTGGTGTTTGATGCTAATAGATAGAATAGATAAGTTTACTACACTCATGTTTGATCTGAAGGAGGGATTCGGAGGGATATGATAATCATAAAAAAGCCAAAGTTAAAGTATCTACTAGTCCCGCTTTTAATCGTTTCCCTTGCCGCTAACCTCTATTTACTGTTCATCAAACAGGACTCCAATCATCAAATGCAAAATCAAAATCAGAGACATTTGCGATCCATCTCCGTCTACGGAGAAAATTTGCTCGAGAACGCAGAGACCTTTGTCCGACATGCCGAAAGCGAGCAGACGGGAGATGTACGACAAATGCTTTTTGATTCTTGGAGAGTTGTGGCAGGGGAGCAAAGAAGCATACAACTTCATCTAGTCAGCATACAGCCGCGCTATATGGGAGAGCTGGAGCCGAAATGGAGCTTGCTTCAATATAGCTTGTTCCGAGTGGACATGCTGCTTCACGCTCTAACCATGAAGTTTCTTGAGCAAGACTCATATGCCGTGGACGCCGAGGAATTGGGAAAATTACAAGCCGTGGTCACGATCTATAAAAAAATTCATGAAGAAGTCGAAAAGGCTTCCGATCATCCCGAGCTTGTCATCGATGAGCTGACGGAGCTTATGCTTTTGATTGATCCGCACTATTCGTCCATCTTGGAACTGGATGCAGACAATTAGCGGCGCAACCAGGACCTCCTTTGTGCCGTCTACTGTATATAGGATCGGAATAGCCAGTGAAGGGGGAAGGCCTTGCATACGAACCAAATCTTCGGGAAGGGAAGCAAGCTCTTATGGTTGATTGTACCGCTTTTGATAACGGCAAGTTGGGTTGGCAACCTATGGTTTTACCATTCCATGCAGCTTGAAAAGCCATTTTTTTTGAACCACTATATGGTGCTCAATGGCAATTATAGCGACTGGATTGAATTGTCCTATGTAGAGAACAGAAAGAATGGCAAGAAAGTTACGGGGATCCGGCTGGAGGAGCTCCCGATGCTCCGGTTCCAGATTAATCCGCATCCTGGTACTTATCGACATCAGGTGCTTGGGAAGGCTTATGGCGAGTGGAGAAAAGAGGACTTCGGACAAATGGAGCAAGTGCCATTCTCGATCAAAGAAGCTACGGTCTATTATAACGAAGGGGCTCCCGAGAAGGTGCCGATCGGTGAAATCAGGGTCGATTGGGAGAAGAGCGACGGCTTGCTGCAAATGTCATCAAGCAGTGGCTCCTCGGACGGTACGGGTCAATACAGCGTAACCGTTAATCAGTCTCTTGTGCTGGAGCAAATCGATTACAGCTTCGGCGACAGGCTAAGTCCCATTTTCGAGCTGTCAGCTGCAGGCCGGAACAAAGCTGGAGCGATTCCGCAACTGCCTATACGGCTGGCTGCAGGGGACCCGCTGACGTTTAGCTACAAATGGAACATACCGCAAGAGATGCCTGCAGCTTCCGAGGTATATAAGGTGTACATTTCGCTTACTTTCAAGACTGAGGACGGGAAAACAGTACGGGATCGGATCCCAGTTAACTTCAATTTATATCTGAGCGAGAAACAAATCAAGTGGCTGGTCCGCTCCGGAGGTGAGCGTTCTTGAACCCTTCCATGCGCAAATCATTAAGAATGCTCGGCTGGGGGCTTGTATTTCCAATCTTGGATTTACACCTGGGGCCCTTCGATGTTCTTCCGGACTTCATCGGGTATATAATGATCCTTGTCGCTTTAAATCAGCTTGGGACAGGGGATGGCGGCTTCAAGCCGGCAAGCTGGTTGGCCGCCGGCCTCATCCTTTTATCTTTACCGCAACTCGTGATCAAATCAAGCATAGACATCGATGAGTTAATTGTTGCGTCGCTTGGTATGTATATTTTCTCGCAGGGAATGATGGTCCTGCATGCGCTGCTGGCATATTTCATTGTCCGAGGGTTGTACACGATAGCAAGACCGATCGCCCCACCGAAGCTGCTGAATGCCCTTGTCTCAAGACTAAGGCTATACTTGGCTTTGATGGCCGCGCAGCTTATTTTTTATCCGTTTCTTTTAAACTTCGGCGAAGACTTGGCAGTTCTGCTCCTCCTTATCGGGATTGTGAAGTTTATTGCAGAGCTTATGCTCATTCGGATCCCGTTCCGTATTTCGCACATCAGAAACGCTCCTGTTCATCATGACAACCAGTCGGGAGCAGCACCGCTTTAACGCTATGGATGGAGTCTTTAGGAGGCGATCTGAAGTAACGGGGGACCACTAAATGATTTCAGTGCAATGGATTGGATTTTGTTGTAATTTTGAAATAGGCATACGTGATAGCTTTTAGAAAATGGAAAAGTTTGTTAATCAATTTCCAATAGGTACGTCAAAAACAGACCGTAGTCAGGCATAAGCTAAATGACAATTTTCATTGACATAAAAGTTCCTGCTTTATTTGAATTGACACTAAACATCGTGCAGGAGATTTATTACCAGTTAATTCTTTAGCCCAGCTCAGGCTGATCGACAAACTGTAGCGTATGGCTGTCCGTGCCATCAACATCAAATACAATAATTTCATTGCGTCCCTCTTGAAGAAGCGGAGCAGGAACATAGAGGGTTTGTTGAGGGCCAACCTTCCAGTACCTTCCGAGATTAAAGCCGTTGATGAAGACAACCCCCTTGGACCAGCCTTCCAGCTTCAGGAACGTATCCGCGGGAGCAGTTGCAAGCTCCAATTCCGCACGGTAAAAGGCCGGACCCGATATTGCTTCCGCATCGATATCTGTGAAGCGCAGCGGACTAAGATCTTGGAGTGGCAGCGTCCATACCGTCCAACCATACAGGTATTGGTTGCCATGGCGAATACCTTCCGTTACTCCTTTGCGATCAGCAAGATATGGACCATAGTTGATCCTCCCCATATTTTCTATAAGAACGCGAAGACGCGCACCGCCTTCCGGTATGTCGAAGGAAACCTTCTTGCTTGAATCCCATCGCTCGACAACCCCTTTAAAGTCATCGTTCAAGAAGACTAGCGCCCTGTCATGGCAGTCCTGAATGATAAGCTCCCGTTCTTCACGAGGTCCCGTAATAAAGGTTTCGTATACAATAAAGCCGTCATTTTGCCCGTAACGCTCCATCGGCTCGGGTGTAACCGATTGGACCGGTTTAGTCAGCTTCTCCATCTGATTGAACAACAGAGCGCGTTCGACTGCTGTTATAGCGCCGTACGCCATCTTAGGTGAAGGTGGGGGTACTTCCAACGCCGGCAGCTCCGCATATTTCGATATAATCTCACGAATGGCAAAGTACTTCTCGGTAGGGTCGCCAGCCTCATTCAAAGGGGCATTATAATCATAGCTCGTTATAGTAGGCTCATAGTGATCCCGTTCCAAGCCGTTCGCTCCGCTCGTAAAACCGAAATTAGTGCCTCCATGGAACATATAGAAGTTAACAGAAGCGCCAAGCGCCAGCATATCCTCAAACACCTCTGCAACCTCATTCCCATCGCGGACATGATGCTCCTCTCCCCAATGATCAAACCAGCCATTCCAATATTCCATACACATTAACGGGCCTTGCGGCTGATAGCGTTGCAGCATCTGGAAGGCCTCTTCAGCTCTTGAACCGAAATTCGCGGTCTCCAGCACTTGGGGAACCATTCCTCCTTGGAGCATATGATGCTCCGGTCCGTCAGAGGTGAACAGCAGAACGTCTATCCCCCGGTTAATCATCGCCTGCTCCAAATATTGAAGATATGCCGTGTCGTTTCCATAGCTTCCGTATTCGTTTTCGATTTGCATCGCAATAATAGGACCGCCTTGTGTGGACAGGAGAGACTTCAAACGCGGCATGAGCTCGTCGTAATAATGATCGACTTTATTCAGGTAGGGACGATTCATACAGCGCAGCTGGATATCCCGGTCTGCAAGCAGCCATGCCGGCAATCCACCAAATTCCCATTCAGCACATATATAAGGACTTGGCCGTACGATGACATGCAAGCCCAACTCGCCGGCGATTGTAATAAAGCGTTCTACGTCTGCCATGCCTTCAAAATGGAATGTACCGGGCGAGGTCTCATGGAAATTCCATGGAATATACGTTTCAACTGTGTTAAAGCCGCAAGCCTTCAGCTTCAATAATCGATCCTCCCAATACTCAGGCACGATTCTAAAGTAATGAATTGCGCCGGACAGCAAGCGAATCGGCTTATTATCGTAATAAAATTGATTCTGTTGCACCGTTAAGATTGCCATTGCCATAACCTCCAAAATAGTTGTAATGGATAATATCTTGATTCTCCACATTGTATGAGGAATGCATCAATAAACAAATGGACAAAAGAGGTTAATATTTGACCTTTTGTATAATGGTCGTTAAGCTATAAATGCTGCTGTAAATGAGTGTGAGTTAGGAGGCGCCTTCGTCATGGAACTTCAATATTCTCTCCCGGATATCACAAGTACGCTGCAAATTATAGGCTGTCATATGGGAAGCTTTCCTCCGGGATGGTCTTTTCCAAGGCATCATCATAATTTATTTGAATTGCTGTATTGCACAAGCGGACAAATCCGCCAGACCGTAGGCAAACAGAGCTTTGCGTTCCGCGCCGGAGACTGGTTATTGATCAAGTCGGGTATCGTGCATGCTTCTGATAATAGCTCGGAGGAGCATTACGGATTTTTTAATTTGCATTTTGATCTGGATGATCCCATCATTCGCGAGCGGCTGTGCAGGGAGGATTATGTCATGATTCCCGAAGAAGAGGCAGCGGAGTGTGCTTTGCCCGTGCACTTCAAGGCGATTGAGCATGCGTTGCTGCAATTCAGTCGCAACGATATCGATCATGCCGACAAAGCGATGAATCGCCTCGTCATTCAAGCCCATACACTGGGCACGATTACGGAATTTATGAGGTATGGGGAGCAGGTGCCTTTGGCGGAAAGCGACAATAGGGGGCCGAACCTTGCTACTGTATCCGAGACAGAGCTGGCTCATGCGATTGAAGATCAATTGCGGAATGCTGCGCATAGCAGCATCAATGAAATTGCAGCTTACTTGGGGATGAGTCGCGGGCGGTGCACGAGTATTTTCTCGAAGGTATACGGGCAGTCGCCGCGACAGTACAGAAGCAGCCTTGTTCTGAATCAGGCCAAACATTTGCTTGTGCATTCCACGCATACGATGGAGGAGCTGGCAGAGCAGCTTGGCTTTCAGTCTGCCAGCCACTTCTCAAGACAATTTCGTCGCTGGACGGGAATGCCGCCAAGCGCTTTTCGGCCGAAGTTTATGACGTCTCAACAAAAAGAGATGGAGTAAACAGCTACCGCTGATTTTCCTATGGTGTGCCCATGTTGGCTTGAATATCGGCAAAGGCAGCTTCTACTTGATCCATCCATTCCTCCGTTGTCATTCTGCCAGTCATAATCGGAGTAATGGCGTTTTTAAACAATTGATTACGGATGTCTTCCTTAGACTGCTTGGGAACCACATTCCACTCTTGCGTAATGGCCGTCGCTCCTTCATAGGCGCTGAACATTTCATAGACACCGGCTGTCAACTTGTCCTGGGAAAGCTCTTGAGCTCCCTTAAGCGCAAAGGTTCCGTTGGCTTTTTCGGCAAACAAGATGAGGGAATGTTCGGTATATAAAAACTTCAGAAATGCCTTGGCAAGCTCCGGGTTTTTTGCTTTGGCAGGAATAGAAAATTGTTCGTAGCTGGACAGGATGTATCGTTCATCCCCCTTGTTGAATACCGGAACAGGCATCATGCCGAATTGAAAGCCTGCTTCTCTGGGCGCATCCTTCATTTCATTTTCCATCCATGAGCCATTGACAATAAAGACGGCCTTGCCAAGCATCATATCGGATTGAGACTGGGTATGATTAAGTCCGACGGTTCCTTCCATGAGATAGCCGCCGCTGCCAAGCTTCGCTAAGGTGTCGAGCACTTTTTTTACAGATTCGTTGCGAAATGAGCCTGGCTCATAAGAAAATATTCGTTTCAGCTCGTGAATGCCAGCAGAATTGGCAAGTGCCGGGTACAGAATTTCCTCCAAATATTCGGGGTAGATGCCCTGATACGTAAATAATGCGCGTTTTACAAGCTTCCCTCGTTCATCCATCACATAATTTTCTTTCTTCTTCAATTCCTCTTCCAGCGCAAAAAATTCATCCCAGGTTTCCGGGAGCTTCCAGCCCTTTTCTTGAAACAGGGTTTTATTGTAAATCAGTCCCATTGGTGCGGCGTTAAATGGCGCCAAGTAGATCTTCCCATCCTGATACGGAGCAAATCGCTTGCTTTCAAGAATTCCTGGAAGAATCATATCCTTTAACCGCTGATCGCTGTCCAAAGAGAACTCGTCGAATACACCGGTTATATCCATTAATCCTTTTTCTTTTATTAACGAGGTCATGATCCCGCTTTGCTCTGTATCTGAAATCACGAGAAAATCAGGAGGATTGCCGGCCACTAGCTGAGGTCGGATAACATCTCCTATTCGGGGACTGATCGTAAAATGAACGAGCACGCCTGGATAATCAGCTTCGAAGGTTTCAATAATTTCTTTCCAGTATTCTTGTCCATAGCCGCCTTGAAACACAGCGATATGGAGCTCCTTGTTCTTGAAGGCGTTTGCATTTTGGGCGAGAGGCGCGCGGATAGGGGGCTCCTCATCGGAAGACGCACGATATGTATAGATGATGAATATAGAAACGGCTATCAGTCCAATTACTGTGATCGTGATCCAGGTAAGACGCGAGTATGTTTTTATCGTCTTCACTCCCTCTCCAGAACTAAGGAACAGATCCTTAACAGACTAATTATGAACATTTTCAATATAGAAGTACATGAATATTATTGCACAAGTTATATATCATTTTAGCTTTTTGAGTGAAAACGGATACATCTCATTGAAAACGTTTTAGCGGTAGATGTGAAGGTTATGTCTGACTGGTCCGATCGGATAGACAATTTTTGCACACTGATGTTGAATTCTATCTACTTGGCCAAATGCTCTTGAACACCGGGACGTCTAGTCGTTAAGCTGAATGCGTGCAAGGCAATGTAAAGGAATGATGAATGCCGCTTGGTATCGACAAATTTTAGGAGGGGTTAAAAGATGAAGAAAATGGTAAGCTTGGCGCTTGCGGTTATGATGGCATTTACTCTGGCTGCATGCGGATCTTCCAACGAAAGCAACAAGCAAAATAACGCTGCGGGGACAGGCGCTTCTTTGGGCGAGACGCGTACGCTGAAATTTGCTGCACTCGAAACAGCCTATGGGAAAGCAATCTGGGAAGAGGTTGCTGCGGCATTTGAGAAACAAGTGCCTAATGTAAAAGTGGATATGACGATTGAAAAGAACATCGAGGACGTCATCGGGCCATCGATGAAATCCGGCGAGTTTCCTGACGTCATTCATTTGGCAGTCGGTCAACCGAAAGGGCTTACAGAAACCTTTGTAAAAGATAACAATATGACAGAGCTTACAGATGTGCTGTCGATGACAATTCCCGGTGAAGAGGGCAAGGTTGGTGAAAAAATTATTCCGGGTTTTGTGGATACGACAATTACGAATCCATATAACGATGGGAAAACGTATTTGATGCCGATGTTCTACAGCCCGACAGGCTTGTTCTACAACGCAGGCTTGTTCGAGCAAAAGGGCTGGGACGTTCCGGCAACATGGGATGAAATGTGGGCATTGGGAGATCAAGCAAAAGCGGAAGGCATTGCATTGTTTGCTTATCCTACAACGGGCTACTTCGATTCATTTTTCTATGCATTGCTGAATGAGGTTGGCGGTCCCGAATTTTTTACGAAAGCGATGAACTATACAGAAGGAATTTGGCAATCAGGTGAAGCGGGCCAAGCGTTCGATATTATTTCCAAGCTGGCGACATATACCGAAAAAACGGTTCCTGCCAATGGAAATAAAGATAACTTCACAAAAAATCAACAGCTGATTTTGGATAATAAAGCGCTGTTTATGCCTAACGGCACATGGGTTGTCAATGAAATGGGCAATGCTCCTCGCGCAGATGGATTCCAGTGGGGCTTTACGGCTCTCCCGGCTGTAACCGATGGCGGAGATCGTTATTCGTATACCTTCTTCGAGCAAATCTGGGTTCCTGCCAAAGCTGAAAATGCGGATCTGGCGAAGCAGTTTATTGCTTATCTGTATTCCGATGAAGTCGCACAAATTTTTGCCAAGTCAGGTGCAGTTCAACCGATAAGCGGAATGTCGGACAAGCTCGAAGGTGACAACAAGCTATTCTACAGCATTTATGACCAAGGCGCGAAAGCTGCAATGGGGGCATTTGTCTCTACGGCTCCGGTTGAAGGCGTTAATATTTCGGACACTGTATTCGGAAGTATAGATTCTCTCGTTACAGGCGCAAAATCACAGCAGGATTGGGTAGAGGCGATTACGAAAGCAAGCGATGCGCTGCGCAACGCACAATAAGCATCACGCTTCGCCTCGCACTGCTCAAATCGAAATGGAACACGATAGCTGCGGCCAGTATGAACTGGCCGCAGCTACGCTACACCCAGGAAGGAGCTTAAGGAATGCCATCTACCAGCGGGAGGTCCCGTTTCATATTTTTTTGTTTGGCTCCGGCCGTCGTATTGTTCGTTGTTTTCTTGTTCATTCCAAGCATCGACGTATTTCGAATGTCCCTGTACAAGTGGGGAGGGTACACCGATACCAAAACGTTTGTCGGATTGGATAATTTCAGCAAGCTGTTCCAAAGTGAAAAGTTCTATCAAGTGTTTCAAAACAGCATTTTGTTAATTGTTGTTGTAACGATCATTACATTTGCGCTGGCTCTGCTGTTTGCAGCTTTGCTTTCAAGAGGCAAATTAAAGGGAACGAATGGCTATCGCGTTGTTTTTTATATTCCGAATATATTGTCTGTTGTCGTCATTAGCGCCATTTTCTCTGCTATTTATGATCCGAGCAATGGACTTCTCAACTCGATTCTTCAATTGTTCCGAGTGATAGATGAACCCGTACTATGGCTGGGCGATCAAAAAATTGTTATTTACAGTCTTGCCGGCGCCATGATCTGGCAAGCGGTTGGCTATTATATGGTCATGTACATGGCGAGTATGGCCAACATTCCGGAGAGCCTGTACGAATCCGCCAATCTTGAAGGCGCTTCGCCGGTGCATCAGTTTTTCACCATTACAATACCGCTGATATGGACCAACATCCGTACAACGCTTACCTTTTTCATCATTAGTACCATCAATATGAGCTTCCTGTTCGTTACAGCGATGACAAGCGGGGGTCCCGACGGGGCAACCGAAGTGTTTCTAAGCTATATGTACAAAGAAGCCTATACGAATTCGTCTTATGGCTACGGCATGGCAATAGGTGTGGTTGTGTTCCTGTTCTCGTTTGCTCTAGCCGGCATTCTTAATGCCGTTACGAAGCGCGATCATCTAGAGTATTGAGGAGGGAAGAAGAGGATGAGCAGCTATTCTGCTATGCAAGAACGTAAAGGAAAAGGAGTATTATACAAATTCATAGCCTATATGCCGTTGCTTCTGCTCACAGTTATTATAGTGATTCCAGTAGGCTGGGCATTCACAGCTTCCATTAAAGAAAATGCCGAGTTTTACGGCAGTCCATGGGCGCTGCCGAAAGGGGTTTATCTTCAAAACTTTGCAGATTCCTGGTTAAAGGCGAGTATGGGCGAATATATGTTGAACTCTGTGCTAGTGACAGCAGTGTCCATCGTATTGCTGCTCGCAATCGCATTGCCGGCGGCGTATGTGCTTGCTCGTTATCGTTTTAGGGGAAATGTGCTGTTGAATACGATGTTTATGGCGGGCTTGTTCATCAATGTCAATTATATCGTCGTCCCTATCTTTCTAATGCTGAATGAAGGCGACAAGCTGTCCAGAACGTTTTTTGGTCAGCCTATTCTATTAAATAACATGGTTGTTCTTGCGCTGGTGTATGCAGCTATGGCTTTGCCATTTACGATCTATTTGCTCGCAGGCTATTTTAAGTCTCTATCGAAGGAATACGAAGAGGCTGCGGCTGTCGATGGCGCGGGACATTTTAGAACGATGGTTCAAGTCATAATGCCGATGGCGAGACCCGCTATCATAACCATCATTTTATTCAATTTTTTATCTTTCTGGAACGAATACATTATCTCGATGACGCTGCTTACGAAGCCGGAATTCAAAACGCTTCCTGTTGGCTTAATGAATCTGATGGCCGCTCAAAAATCAGCTGTTGAGTATGGACAACTTTATGCCGGACTCGTAATCGTCATGCTGCCAACCCTGCTAATCTATATGCTGGTGCAAAAGAAATTAACCCAAGGCATGACCATGGGCGGTTTGAAAGGATGATATAATCGTATGGGCAAATTGTTTTATGCAGTTCTGTTCCTTGGCGGGATGCTGCTTACCGTGTTTGGTCATCGATCCATTGGTCCGGCGGGGCTTTTCACGATGCTGCTTGGACTTGCGATGCTCATAAGCGTCTTGTGGATGTATAATCGAAAATATAGATAAATGAATGAGGAGAAGATGTTTCTGCTTTGTGGATACCATCTTCTTTTCCATGTGTTATGATGCGCGTTATGTTAAGATATACAGACTACCTTCAAGGAGTTTTGCTATGCTGCGTAAATTTAAGATTCAGCATCGATTAATTGGAACCTTTCTTATTGTATCGGTCATTCCAATTATTTTTCTCGGATTTTACGCATACAAGCTGTATTCGCAGTCGATTAGCGATAAACTCTTTGCTTCAACCTATCAGGCCATAACGCTAGTGAATAAAAACTTGCTGACTGAGCTGCAAAGTTATCAATTTCTCAATGGCTCTATCTCGACGAATGAATTCGTACAAGCCAATCTGGCGAATAAGCGTGATCAGCATCTGGTTCCATCAACCTCGAAGGAAGCGGCGATGGATGCGATCTTTAGAACCACGTTTCCTTCACATGTTGTAACCGTTAGCATTTTGAATACGGATCATACTCCATTCTATGAGCTTGGATATGAAACGATCAACAAAAGAGATATTGAGAAAGCCATAGCCGATGTAGACGCGAATGCGCCATATGATGGACTAACCTATGTAAGAACGACCAGGGCTTACGAAACGATTGCGGTAGGGAGAAAGATCCATGCCGAGCATGACAGCTCTGAGCAGATCGGGTATGCTTTCGTTTATGTCAGCACAGACTTGTTCTCTAAAAATATATTGTCAAGCGTTGATCTAGGAGAAGGCTCGCAGCTTCTTATTATGGGACGTGACGGCACAATCTTCTCTTCGAGCGACAAGGAAGCTGCCTTAGGAGAACCATACCGGGACCCTGCTCTCTTGTCCATGCTAAGACAGGCGCAGCAAAACAATCAATCCTCATTCTCAGGCACCGTGAACAACGCAAATCAGCAAGTATCCTATATTTATAACGAGCAAATCGGCTGGTATTTGATTTCCTTGATCCCGTATTCCTATATTAATTCTGAAATCAGTCAGATTACACTGAGTATTTTCTTTATAGTCATTCTGATTGTGATCGTATGTATCATCATAATTTATTTTATGAACAATAGTATTGTAAAGCCGATAAAAGGCATTATTGCATTTACGAATCAAATATCTAATCGGGAGTTTTCTAATCGGATACAGGACGATAACGATGATGAGATGAGTGTTCTCTCTCGTAAAATAAACAGCATGGTCAGCGAAATTGAATCGTTGATGGATGCACAAAAGCTGAATGACAGGCGCAAGCGGGAGTTGGAGCTGCATATGCTCCAATCGCAGATCAATCCGCATTTCTTGTTCAATACGTTAAATACGCTTCGCTGGCTAGCGGTCATTAATCAGGTTCCGGTACTTAATAACGGAATCAGTTCACTGTCAGAGCTGTTGAGAAGCACCATTTTAGATCACAATGAAGAAATTACGCTTGAACAAGAGCTGCAAAACCTGGCCCATTATTTTGAAATCCAGAACATCCGTTATGCCAACCGCTTTCAGGTTAGCTATGACATTAATGACGAGCTGCGTTCCGTATTCATTCCCAAGTTCATCTTGCAGCCAGTCGCGGAAAACGCGATTATTCACGGGATATCTGAAAATGGGAAGTCGATCGATATCCGCATTCGCGTTCAGCAGGCTGGGGAGCAGCTCCATATTGAGATAGCCGATAACGGGAAGGGCTTTGATATGAAGCTTCAACGCGCTTCTGAGCACCGGGATAAGCTGTCAGGAATCGGTATCCATAATGTGAATGAACGTATCAAGCTTCATTACGGAGAACCATACGGCTTATTTATTACGAGTGAGGTAGGAGAAGGTACGCGCTGTATAATCATCATTCCGATTCAGAAGTCAGTGGGAGGTTAATCTATAGATGCTCCATGTGTTGCTGGTAGATGATGAGCCTATTGTGAAAATTGCTTTACGAACGATGATAGATTGGGAAGAATTAGGCTTTTCGATCTGCGGGACAGCCTCGGATGGAAAAGAAGCGTTAGCCCTGGTTAAGGAATTGCAGCCGGATATTATTATTACAGATCTCAAGATGCCCAATATGAACGGACTCCAGCTGATCAGAGAGCTGAACGAGCTTGAATATAAAGGAAAAATTATTGTCGCAAGCAATTTTGGCGAATACGAGCTTGTACGTGAAGCTCTAGTGCTTGGAGCGGTCGATTATATGCTGAAAATCAGCATCAAAACAGAGACGTTAATTGAACAGCTGCAAAAAACGGCAAAGCTGCTTGAAGAACAACAGGTCACGCTGCAAGAGCAAGAGACGAGAGAGCAAGTGCTGAGAAGCAATTTGAAAAGTGTGAAGAATACCATGCTGAAAGAGTATTTTACGAACCCGTATTCCGAAGAGGATGAGGTTTTTCAGCATCAGGAAATACATTGGAATTTTTTAAAACGGTCGTGCTATTTATTCTACATTAATCTGGAGGGAGCTTCCCTCAAAGCGGCTCAAAAAATAAGCCTGTCGATGTCGTTTATTGAAAACATGATTTTGGACTTGATTGAATCCGAGCAGGATGCAGAGGTGTTTCAGGCAGAAACTCATTCAATCCTTGTGCTGATAGAGAAGGAACGGCTGCATCTATGCGGGTTTGAGCCGCCTGGCTTTGCGCAGCGTATACAAAAGCTTATTCAGATGTACATGACGATGGAGCCGGTTATCGTATATTCTCCGGAAATATGCGGTTATCCGGAAGCGAAAGAAGCGTATGCTGCTTGCAAAGATACGATCGATATTAACTTTTACGAGGAGCATTCCTTGATCTGCAGCAATGACATCAAGCTGAAGCATGACATAGAAATCGCAAACTATGTAGACTTCTCCAATGCGATCCTGCGTTTATTATATGAAGAGCATCATGTTTCAATCGTGCGCCTATTAACAGATTTTGTTGAACAAGCCAAGCATAACGGCGTGCATCCGGCAGCACTCAAAAGCTTTGTATATAAATGTCTGGATTATTTACCGTTATGCGATTCTAAAGTGAAGATTAAGAATCCTGCACAGTATGAGGCAAGCTGGAGCAACATTCTGGAATGTAAAAGTTCTGAAACGTTATTATCGTTCACGATGGCTGCACTCGAAGAATTGATATTAAGTACAGATATTTCCGGTTTTCAGAATGTCTCCGTTACCAGAAAAGAAATTGCTGAAGTTATTCAATATATAGGAAGCCGCTATCAGGACAAAATCACATTGGAAATGATCGCTGACCATGTCAATTTCAGCGAAAACTACCTGTGCCGCGTATTTCGAGATCAGATGGGAGTCAGCCTGATTCATTACCTAAATACGGTTCGAATGAACAAAGCGGCAGAGTTAATTATGAAAGGGCATACCTATATAAAGGAGATTGCAGCATTGGTAGGCATCGGCGATCAATTTTATTTTAGTCGAATGTTCAAGAAACAATTTGGCGTATCTCCAACGGATTATAAAAGCCATGTGCTGGCATGCAATCCTCAGCATAAGCAAATAAGTTTCCCCAGATAGACGGAGGTTCACAGCCACGATGAATTGTTGTAAGACGTGTAGCAGCAGCGTTATCGCTCTAGAAGCGGGCCGTCAGAAATCAACAGCGTCCCAAGATCGAATGTGGCTAACAGTGGGATTAATTGACAGAACAAGTTGAGTGTGATAGCATTGGTTTAATTTAAAACGAAAAGGCTATGATGAGAAATAGTAGCTATTAGGGATCTCACAGAGAGAAGATGGTTGGTGCGAATCTTCATTGATCTATTAGTGAAGCAGTCTCGGAGCTGTGAACCGAACAGAGGAATCTTAGTAGGCTTCAACGGAGTTCCACCGTTATTCAGGAAACAATATCGGAGATATCCCGTATTGATAGAGTGCAGAGAAATCTGAAATTAGGTGGTAACACGGACATAATAGTTCGCCCTAAGTTGACAAGGAATATGTCAGCTCAGGGCTTTTTTGTTTTATTTCTTATTGTTTGAATATTCGCAGAATACAGACTTTTGGATTTTCCAAGAATAAATAATAATTAAAATGGAGGTATGGAGCATGGTGAAAATGACACCAGATGAGTTAAGAAAATCATATATTGATTTTATGAAAGGAATAGGGGCTAGCCAAGTGCCCTCTTCTAGCTTGTTACCAGAAAATGATCCCTCAACGTTGTTTACAGGAAGCGGAATGCAACCTATGGTTCCTTATTTATTGGGGGAAAAGCATCCGATAGGTAATGATATTGCTAATATTCAGAAGTGTTTAAGGACAGTGGATATTGATGAAGTAGGAGATACGTCGCATCTGACATTTTTTGAAATGATCGGTCGATGGGAGTTTAAAGCAAATGAAAATAACTATAAGAAAAAGCAAATCGATGCCATTTGGAATTGGCATATTATCGAATTAGGAATTGATCCTGGCAGGCTGTATATCAGTGCTTTTATAGGAAGTGATGATTTGGATATAGAGAAAGATACGGAAGCCATTCAAATCTGGTCAGAAAAATTTAAATCAGTTGGTATAGAACCTATCATTGAAGATGATCCCTATCAATACGGGGCATCTAGAGGTGGAAGAATATTCTTATACGATGAAAAAGAAAATTGGTGGAGTCGAGCCGGAAGTCCATTGGATATGCCTGTTGGTGAACCGGGTGGGCCTGATAGTGAAATGTTCTATGATCTTGAACCAGGCGGCGACCTACTTGCTCATCCTGCTTCTGTAAGCGAGAGGTTTTTAGAAATTGGGAACAACGTATTTATGTGTTACAAAAAAGAAGACACAGGATTTGTAAAAATGCAAAATCCCAATATTGATTATGGAGGCGGATTAGAAAGGGTTGCGACAGCCCTTAATGGTGATAAGGATATTTATAATACGGCTTTCTTCCTTAATCCCAAGAAAAAATTGATGGAGTTAAGTGGTAAACCATATACTGACGATTTAAAATCGTTTAGAATCATACTTGATCATGTGAGAGCGGCTACTTTTCTAATTAATGATGGTGCGGAGCCAGCTAATAGTGATGCAGGATATATCACAAGAAGGTTATTAAGAAGGGCGATCCGTGCAGGTAAAAAAATAGGTATACAAGGAAGTTTTGTGGGTGAGTTGTCTGAAGTTTATATAGATGAAGCAACAGCTTATGAAGATTTGATCGGTAAAAAAAAGAAAGTTATCGAAATAGTAAATAAGGAAGAAAATCTTTTCTACAGAACTTTACAGCAAGGAGAATTTGAAATACAAAAACATCTTAAGAATAAGGGTAACGTTACAGGTGCAGATGCCTTTTATTTTTACGAAACTTATGGGTTTCCCTTGGAGTTGACGGAAGAGTTTCTAACTGAAAGTGGATATAGCATGGAGGACAAGACGTCTTATATAGAGGCGGCAAAGAAACATGCTGAAAAGAGCAGAACTGCTTCTGCGGGTAAATTTAAAGGTGGATTAGCTGAACATTCAACAGAAACAACAGCGCTGCACACGGTATCTCATTTATTACTTGCTGGTTTAAGGGAAGTTTTAGGTGATCATGTTCATCAACAAGGAAGTAATATTACTTCAGAACGATTACGGTTTGACTTCAACTATGATGAAAAACTTACGCCAGAGCAAATAGCTGCGGTGGAAAAGTATGTGAATGATGCGATTTCATCAAAAGCAGTTACCTATATTTCAGAGCTGCCTAAAAATGAAGCGAAAGAAAGTAATGTTGAAGGGAATTTTTGGGATAAATATCCGGATATCGTTAAGGTGTATACAATCAAAGATAACGAAGGGAAAGTTTGGAGTCGAGAAGTATGTGGAGGACCTCATGTAGAAGATACAACAAACTTAGGAAAGTTCAGTATTAAAAAAGAACAATCTTCTGCTGCTGGAGTTAGAAGGATTAAAGGAGTAATTAATAAAAACGCGGAACAATAGCTAATGTTTTAGGATTGCCATTTGTAACAACGTTATGAGTTGCCGGGAATCCAGGATGAATGATAAAGCTTAAAAGCAATTCGGATTATACCCGAATTGCTTTTTTTACTGCAAGAAAGGGGAACTTATAAAAAAACAGAACGAAAATCGAGCTATATGGTGTATGACACTAAATTGTAGGATGTCAAGAATATGGGCCGATTGAATACCGCGTTATTCGCGGTTTTTTTGTTTTATAGGAACAAATTCTTGTCAATCCGAAATGTCAAGAACTTGTACCCATAGCCGATAAGTTCTAAGAATATGTTCCTATAGCCGACATTGGTAATTAGCCATGTTACGAACCAATTCAAAATATAACAGCGGACAGGGCTGATTGGCATATATAGACGAATCGTTTCGCTTGGTATGGCTGAGACAGGCGGCAAAGTGTGAATCCAGCTTGCAGTGATATACAACTTTACTCATTCACGAACTTTCTGAGATTGTCTTGAGGAGCGCTGCAGGTGATTAAGAATGAAAATAGAAAGGGGTGAATATTAGGAAACGATTCAAAAAAACCACATGGTGTTTTTTACACTCACATGTGGTTTTTAACGCTCTATATAAACCAAACGTCAATTAAATTTCTAACGTTACTATTGCAAGCGGACCTGTTTGACGCTGTTACGAAGAACGAATAAGGAGTACCCGATGTAGTAAGTGACCAGAATATAGAAGACGAGAGCGGTCCACGGATCTGTAATGAATTGTTTGAAATGCATAGCCTTTGCACCTACCGCTGCATTACCACTTGTGAACATGATCAAGACGCTGTAAGCAATTCTCCCTACAAACAAAGCGACGACGAATGCTTCAATAGCGATATGCGTACGATAATAAATCGTTTTTTCCCGTTGCTCAAACCGTAAATACCGAATTGCAAAATAGACGACAATCGCACCTAATGCCAAGCCAATGGCATCAAAGGCGAACAACTGTGGCTTGAAGGAAGCTGCGTACAATAAGAGGATACTAATGACGGCAAATAAGCCGATTCTAATTTTCAGTGCCCTTGGCTTGAAAGGCTGGAACCCTACGGTACGTCTAAATCTGCGATAAAGCATGAAAAAGACGATTAGAACGGGAATCGCATAGTGAGTTAATAATTCCATCTGAGCATCCACTCCTAGGTGTAGTTTCTTTTCAAGATTATTAGAATCAGTGGGATAGTGAAGTTAGTTGATTAAGCATGCACAGCTTTTCTTATCTTTATTTCTGTGCTGTACTTACTTAAATGAGAGCTCATGATACCTTAAAATTGATAATGAACATCTGTTAACTTTTCAGAAACAGACCAAAGCTTTTCCGCAAGTTGTAAGTCTAAAGATTTCTTAGGAAAGTCCACTAGCACAGGGGTTTTATCTTTGAATGGGTTCATTCGTAATCCAATGTAGTTTTCGCCGGTCACTTTGTCATCTGTGGCAGCAATGAGTGACGGCCAAGCCGATACATCAGGCGTAGTTCCCAACAACTTCATTAATAGCTGGGCGGATCCTTTCAATCCCGAGGGCGTATTTCTACTGATCCGAGTAGGGCTCGTCCCAGGATGTACGGCGATAGAAGTTACATTTTTGTGTTTTACTCGACGATTTAATTCGCGTGCAAATAAAATGTTGGCAAGCTTAGAACGATTATATCCAGCTATAGGTCTATATTTTTTATCCATGTTCAAGTCGGAGAAATCAATATTCCCCATTTGTGAGGAGAGTGCACTAACCGTAACTATTCGACCATTTATAGTTTGGATTAATGGTAATAACAGACCCGTTAATGCAAAGTGCCCCAGATGATTGGTTCCAAGGTGCATCTCAAAACCATCAACTGTTAATTCACGTGTTGGTACAGACATGATTCCCGCATTATTGATCAGAATATCAATCCCAGATAAATTTTTTGTCATGATATTGGCAAAATGTCTAACGGATTGCAGCTCAGCTAAGTTTAATTGATGTACCGATACCTGAATGTGAGGTGCAGTTTGTTTCATCTTGAAAATGGCATCTTCTCCACGTTTGATATCTCGACTTCCAATAATGACATTAGCTCCATGCTTCGCTAGTTCAAGTGTTGTATAATAACCGACTCCACTATTACCTCCAGTTACAATTGCGGTCTTTCCCTGTAGGTTTGGAATTTGATCTGGCGTCCATTGCGCTATCATAAAATCCCCCCATTGTAAGAGTAAAATGTGTGTTTTATTGATTAACTGACGGCTTTCTGCCTACAGGCTCTCTAGGATATTCCATTAATAAAAGAACGTTCATTTATTAAAAGGTAAAAAACAAAGCGAGATAAGCGTGTATCATCGCTATGTGTTGTTTGCACAATGGGTCTAGACTTTGATAGCATCCCAACTCATCTTGATTGAAGCATCCAATTGATTTTTTTCAATTATCGTTCCTTTTTTTAAATGACCTTTAGCCAACTCTGCTAAGGGTAAGATGGAGTGTGCAATTAAAAGATCTACATTTTCTTGTTTAAACAACCCTTGTTTTTTCCCGTTTTCAAACATATTGAAAACAGGCATGAACTGGCTCGCTGTATCCTCCATGCACCATTTCTGAGGTAAGGGTGAATTCATTATTTGCTCTAAGAATAAAAAATATTCCTTATTCGTTTGGATAAAATCAACGTAGTTGCGGAGTATAGCATCAAAGTGTTCCTTAACGCTTTGGGAATCTTCTATTCCCTGAAACATTTTTTCACTCATTTTTCCTTTAATCTTTAAATAGGTTTTGTAAAGTAAATCCTCCTTGTTTTCATGGTAAATATAAATGGTTGCAGAAGATACGTTTGCTCTTTTAGCTATTTTAGATATCGATGTTTCGGCAAAACCCATACCATTGACGAGCTCTATAGTCGCATCGAAAATGGCTTCTACTTTGTTATCATCTCTAGGCCTCATACGCAAATAATAAATGATCGTTTATTTAAAGTCAACAAACCAAAAGTATCCAAGCAAAGGATCACATTATGACTGTAAAGGTACTGAAAAAGTCGTGCTGATTAAAGGACTTCTAATAATTACTGCAGGTAGAAATGAAAGGAAAAAATGATTGTTTTAACTAGGGATCGGGATGAATTTCAGATAATTTGGAGTGTCATGTTTCAGCTGCAAATTAAAGGTATAGCCAGGCATTTTAATAGTTAGACAAGCAGCTTCGGACAGTTTTTAGATGTAACTGCATAGGTATACAAAGGAAGTTGACGATAAATGAACAATCATTTATTATATGACCGTGAGACAGCGATGCTTTCAAAAATGTCGATCTTTGAGACATAAATAAGGAATGCGGGTGAGTTGAACATGAAAATTGCCATTTTTGGTGCAAGTGGAAGCACAGGGCTAAGGTTAATTGAACAAGCAATAGAAAGAGGATATTCAGTTACTGCTTTTGTACGTGATTCAAAACGGATAACGATTCATCATGATCATTTAACCATTTTGGAAGGCAGTGTCTTTAATACGCATGAGGTAGAATTAGCTATTCAGGGGCAAGATGCAGTGATTGTAGCGCTCGGTGCCAATTCAAGCAGTCCCGCAGATATTTGTGCCAAGGCGACGTTGAACATCGTAAATGGAATGAAAAAACATCAGGTCAAGAGAATTATTGTATTAACTGGCTTCGGTACCAGTCCGGCCAGTAGAAGGCAACTGGGTTGTGTAATGAGAATAGTCGTTAAAACGATATCACTCCTCATGTATCGAGAATTTACAGACAAAGAAAAGCAAGATGAAGTCGTGCGGCAAAGCGGGTTGATTTGGACGATTGTACAGCCGCCCAAGCTCACGGATGGACCAAAAAAAGGAGAATTTAAGCATGGTTCATTTCAACCTTCTATGCTAGCTCAAATATCCCGTTCCGATGTCGCGACTTTTATGCTTGATGAGGTTGAGCACTCACGTTATCTTAACCAGTCGACCTATCTTCATAATTAAGCACTTGAAAATGGCCTCATAAAAGCAAAATAACGCATCGTTTTAGGGAATACCCAAAGCTCCAAAGGTGCTGAATGCAATCAAACTGCACCTTTGGTTCTGTCTGTATAAATTTTGTAAAACCTGACCTAAACGGATGTTCATGTTCTATGTAAAGTGCTCAGTAAACAGTGGACTTTTTTATTTTGCAATTTATTAAATTTAATCGTATACAATGTGTACAATACTTTAATATACATTTATTTTAGTGTCAATATCATTGTTGACGATGTAGGGTGGCGTTCAGAATCTAAGCAACGGGAGAAATGCGATAGTTTTCCGCTCCTTAAGCCTTTTCAGAGGAGGGGATGCATGCTTCTCTCTAAGGGAGAGACTTCACATAGGGGTTGTTTTGAAGGTGGACTATGAAGAATCTCTATGCAAGGACAGGTCACTTTATTTATTATACTTTCTATATAAAAATGTTGACAAAATAAAAAGACAGAATTTAAGATATTGAAGCAATCCAAAATGAGTTTGTGAATCACAAAAGTTTGTATATGGAAACTGGCTATGGAGTTGATGACTATTCGTTCTAAAGAAAAATTAACCATGCTGCAGCAGGAGGGATGGTCAGAGAAGGATATCCTGTTCGAGATGATATGCGATCGTACGACAGAGGGGTATTTTCTCGATACATACATGGCCTTGTCTAGGCACAAACTGCTGATTGCCAAAAGTATCAAAGAACCTGAACATGAAAAAACCTATAGGGGATACCCGCAGCTGGTCCCAAATAATTCTTCGCAGGAGGAAGGGGAATGGTCGGTTCAGACATTTGATATCAAAGATATCGAATCTATTTTCATGGTTAATCTCGTCGCATCAGGCATGCTGGTGATGAAGGCTCCTCAGGAGCGTATTATTGCGACATTTACGAATGGACTTATTAGTAAGGCGTCCAGGTTTACCGTCATCTTCGAGAAACTGAAACACGAAGAGGAGCTAGATAGCGAGCTGCTCGAAGATGAGACTGTCAATAGCTCTTGTCCAACGTGCGGGAGAATGTACCCGGAAGAAGGCAGGGAGATTTGTCCGAAATGCATGAAGAAAGGCGCATTGGTTCTCCGACTGCTATCGTTTGTGAAGCCTTACAAATTCTCCGCCTTGCTCATTATTTTTTTCATGTTACTCAACTCCGCGACTGGACTGGTCATTCCTTATTTGACAGGTACAGCTCTATTTGATCAGGCCCTTAAAGGAGAAGGTTATTTTGCCGGTCAGATCGGCCTGGTCATCTTGCTTGTTATTATTTTTCGAACCTTATCCCTATTATCAGGTGTCCTATTCAGCACTCTCAATGTAAAAATGGTTGCCAACCTTGTATTCGATCTGAAATCCGTTATCTTTACTGCGATGCAGCGCTTATCACTGAACTTTTTTCAGCGGAAGCAGACGGGACAGCTGATGACTCGGATGAATTACGATTCAGCTGAGCTACAAATTTTTTTAATTGATGTCTTTTCTTACTTCATCGTGAATGCGATGAATATCATCGGCATTACTATCATTCTGTTGGTACTGGATTGGAAACTTACATTAATTTGCTTTTTACCGCTTCCGATCGTTTTTTATCTCATACAAAAGGTATACCCTAAGCTGTTACGTCTATCATCGCGAACACACCGCCGTATGTCTGCGATGAACTCCATCATAAGCGACTCGATTAAAGGAGTCCGAGTCATAAAGGCTTTTGGCATGGAGCACCGGGAGATGGAACGTTTCCAACGAACAAACGTGCATTTCTCCAGCGCAGAGCAACATTACAATCGTTTGAGCGGCACAATCTTTCCCATGCTTAATGTTTTAACCCAAATGGGCGGCATGTTTATCTGGGCATTTGGGGGCTGGATGGTGCTGAAAGGTGAAATTTCATTCGGGCTTATGCTGACCTTTGTCCACTATATGTATATGTTATATGGTCCCATCGAGTTTATGAACAATATCGTAGGTTGGTGGTCGCGATGTGTAACAGCTTCGCAGCGGTTGTTTGAAATTCAAGATGCCAACCCGGATGTGAAGGAAAAAGAGAACGCGATCCGGATTCCGCACATGAAAGGCGATATACAAGTAACAAATGTTGTATTTGGCTATGAGCCTAATAAGTCCATCCTGAAAAATGTTACGTTGCAAGTGAAGGCCAAACAAATGCTGGGCGTTGTCGGACATTCCGGGGCCGGCAAATCAACACTCGTTAATCTCATTTCTCGGCTGTACGATGTGAACGAAGGGGCGATTACCATCGACGGTGTGAACGTGAAAGATTTAGCTGACGAGTCGTTACGGTCCAATATTGGCATTGTATCTCAGGATGTATATGTGTTCTCAGGTAGTATTGCCGAAAACATTGCGTACGCCAATCCGGATTGCACCGTCATGGATATTATTCATGCTGCTAAAGTCGCAAATGCCCATGATTTTATCGAGAAGCTTCCCGATGGATACGATACGCTCGTGGGAACGGGGGGCTACAATTTATCGGGTGGTGAAAAACAGCGCTTGTCTATCGCACGAGCGATTCTGCATAACCCGCAAATACTGATTCTGGATGAGGCGACTGCTTCTTTGGATACGGAGACTGAGCTGCAAATTCAGGAGGCATTAGATAAGTTGATTCGAGGAAGAACAACAATTGCCATCGCACACCGCCTCTCTACACTTCGTAAAGCTGATTACTTGGTCGTGATGGATCAAGGCAAGGTAGTGGAAGAAGGAACACATGACACGTTGATGGGTACTGAAGGTGCTTATTATAAATTGGTGAAAAAGCATGATGAAGCGTTGAAGATGAGTGAGGTGATTTCAGTATGAGTGCATCTGAGACTCGAAAGAAGGCGACTTCAGCCCAGACGGCAGAGCGGCTGAAGGAAGAAGAGAGAGCGGGTTCACTATCCGATGCTGCAGACGTTTTCTATCTAACGAAGGATAATACAGCCTTTCATAAAACGGAAGGTCAAATGTTGGCGGTAACAATCGGGGAAGAGACGCATTCGGCCGTCTATGTACATAGTTCCTTCCCGCATACGAATAAACACATGTTTTTGTCTGTCCGGACCTTGGAAAATTGGGAAATTGGTATGATCCGCAGTCTGGATGATTTTTCAGAAGACACGCAGCAACTACTGAAGGAACAGTTGCACATTCGTTATTTTACTCCGGAAATTCGCAAGGTGATTTCCGTGAAAGAGGAGTTTGGCTACTCCTATTGGGAAGCGGAGACTTCCGCTGGTTTATGTCGGTTCACGGTAAGAGGCGGTGGAAGCCATGCCAAACTGGTCACCCCTGATCGCCTGCTTGTAACGGATGTTGACGGCAATCGGTTCGTCATTCCGGATATAAGCAAGTTGACGGATAAAGAGTTTCGGATGGTAGAAATGTGCATGTATGGATAGTTAGGCCATCACCTGCATACAGAACGGTCAAGAAAGAGATGGTGAGAGCCGATGAATATCAATTATTCGCTTACAGAGCAAGATAGAATTGCTGCAACGAAAGCTGTCGGAGCAGAAATTGAATATTGTGTCCCAGCTAACCTGTCGCTGCTTGGCTATCGTACAGCAGGCTTTCTGGTCATTGGGGAGAAGAAGTGGGCTTACATTGAGCATGGACAAGCAAAGGAAGTCGGTGTCATAACGGACTCATGGGCATACAAGGTGATTCCGCTCATCGGTAATGTGGTGCTTGAGACTGAAGATGAACAGGGAAAGCGTGTCCTCGTTCGATCGACGATGGAGCATGCCGCCCGCTTTGCCTATATGGCACAGGTGCTGAATAATAAATCTGCATCCCGTCAAATCCGAATTTTTAATCATGAAGAGGAAGTCACCTGTGTGAAGTGCGGTGGGGGACTAGTGGAAGGAACCCGCGTATGTCCAAGATGCACGAGTAAGTCCGCGGCTTTCAAAAAGTTGTTTCATGTCTCGAAGTTTCATTGGAGGTCGCTTGCAATCGGTCTAGTTGTCATGATTGCAGCTTCTGCGATCGCACTGACAGGACCTTATTTTCAGGAAGTTCTCATTAACGGTGTCTTGCGACCACCTGATGGGCACAGTCCAAGCATGCGACTGTTTTATCTGGCACTTGCCGCCATGATTGGCGGACTTGTCATTGGAGAATTGCTGTCCATTGTCCGGGCACGTGTGATGGCTAATGCCAGCTCCAATATTGTCGCCGATCTTCGCAGAATGGTGTATGAGAGAATCCAAAACCTGTCTCTGGGCTTCATGTCCTCCCAACGGGCGGGGGATGTCATGAACAGGGTCACTGCGGATACAGACCGTATCCGGCAACTGATTCAGGAGCTATGCACAACAGCAATCTATCAACTGATTTTGCTGGTTGCTGCTAGTGCCTTGCTCTTTAGTGCTGACTGGCGCTTAGCATGTGTGGTGCTGCTGCCTGCCCCTATTGTAGCCTACATCAACATGTATTTGTGGAAGCATGTGTTGTGGAAGTTATATGAAAAGCAGTGGGCCATCTATGACCGGGGGACCTCATTCATGCATGATGTACTGAGCGGCATCCGGGTCGTCAAGGCGTTCGGCAAGGAAGAGCGAGAGATTAAGAAATTTCGCACGCTTCATCGTGAATTTGCCACCGCTACCATAAAGAGTGAAACCCTGTTCAACATGATCGCTCCAATCACCAACTATTTGATCCAGCTCGGTCAATATGTTGTGCTGCTGCTTGGTTGCAATATGATTCTGGACAATCAGATGAATATAGGGGAATTGGTCAAGTTTAGCATGTATGCGACCATGGTGTTTGGTCCGATTTCTTGGATGATGTTTATGCCAAGATGGGTAGCTAATGGTTTGATTTCGATTGACCGTGTATTTTCGGTCATTGATGAACAGCCGGAGGTGCTGGAGGCTAAAAAGACGGTAAAGCATAAGATTCGTGGGACCATTTCATTCCGTCATATTTACTTTGGCTATAAGTCCCACGAGCCGGTGCTGAAGGATGTATCCTTTGATATTCATGAGGGGGAAATGATCGGTTTGGTGGGTCACTCAGGTTCTGGAAAGTCGACTCTGATTAATCTCGTCTCACGTTTTTATGATGTGAATGAGGGGGGAATTACAATGGACGGTATAGACATCCGTAACGTCCAACAAGATGATTTACGTTCCCAGATCGGTGTTGTGCTCCAGGAGACCTTCTTGTTCACAGGGACCATACTGGATAATATCCGGTACTCCAAACCGGATGCGACACATGAAGAAGTCATCCGGGCTGCGAGAATCGCCAATGCTCATTCCTTTGTCATGAATCTGCCGGATGGCTACGATACGTTGCTTCAAGAAAACGGGAACAATATATCCGGTGGTGAGCGCCAGCGTCTGGCGATTGCAAGGGCAATTCTGAATGATCCCCCGCTGCTTATTCTAGACGAAGCGACCTCTGCGCTCGACATTGAGACAGAGGGCCTCATCCAGGAGGCACTTCAACGGGTTATGCGAGGACGAACGACCATTGCCATTGCCCACAGGCTGTCGACGCTTCGCCATGTTGACCGGCTTATCGTACTGGAGAAGGGCAGTGTTGCCGAAATGGGTTCTCATGCCGAGTTGATGGAGAAGAAGGGCATTTACTATAAGCTGATTACGGCTCAAAGGAAGATGTCAAAGAAAAATCAAAGTGAAGAGCTGACCGGTTAAGGTCAACTGCAGATCATTTGCGATCTTATTCGATTTCAGTATTTGCTGGTGATATGCGTAGTTCCTCCGAATCGTTTATGAAGGTTTATGAAAGGGATTGATATTTATGTTAACAACAAGCACAACTTCAGATCCTAAATCAAAGTCAAAACGACTTCTTATTGCCATTATTTTAGGCACACTTGCCGGGATTGGACCTTTGAGTATTGATATGTATTTGCCAGCACTGCCAGCCATCTCGTTAGATTTGGAGGCGTCAGCTTCACTAGCGCAGCTCAGTTTAACAGCAACACTTATCGGCATTGCTCTTGGGCAATTGATCCTGGGTCCGATTAGCGATTGGCAAGGGCGCCGTGCTCCTTTACTAGTCGGAATGAGCGCATATGCCATCATTTCTTTGTTGTGTGTCGTTGCGCCCAATATTACCTTTTTTATTGTACTTCGATTTATCCAGGGTGTTGTTGGATCTGCGGGTATCGTTATTGCGTTCGCGAGCGTTCGAGATCTCTATTCGGGGCCTGAATTAACCAAGTTTTTAGCCTTGCTGATGCTTGTAAATGGGACAGCTCCCATTATTGCACCAATAGCTGGAGGGGAGATTGTAACCCTTACCTCTTGGCGAGGTGTATTTGTCGTGTTAGCTATTTTAGGGGTGGCCTTGTTTACTGCTGTATTCTTTGGTCTTAAAGAAACGCTACCTGTAGAGCGGCGTTCAGAAGGTGGACTTGCTCATACGCTCATTACCTACCGAGGGTTGCTTGTTAATCCCGGTTTTATGGGATATGCCTTCACACAGGGATTCATTATGGCAGCCATGTTTGCTTATATTTCGGGGTCATCTTTTGTCTTGCAGGAATTGTACGGTATGACTCCACGCGAATACAGTCTTGTTTTCGCTTCGAACGGAATTGGTGTCATCCTGACTACGCAAATTGCTAGTCGACTCGCGGGGAAAGTTGCTCCACGCAAGCTGCTGATGGCAGGGCTCATGACTGCCATGACAGGGGCTCTCTTATTAATCGCTTCAGTTACCTTTTTGGCCGCTTTACCCGTTGTTCTAGCCGGTTTCTTTTTCATTGTTTCCAGTGTGGGACTTGTAATGAGTACGTCCACATCACTCGCTCTTCAGGATCAGGGCCGTGCTGCAGGAAGCGCATCGGCGTTGCTGCTTAGTATGTCATTCGTACTTGGAGGAATCGCTGCCCCCCTAACAGGCTTAGGTGGTAAAGAGACAGCAGCCCCTATTGCTATCGTCATCACGGGTTTGGTTGTCGCGGCGATTACGAGCTATATGTTGCTTATTCGAAAGACGTCTAGAGCAATGAAAACAACGTCATTTGAGAATAAATAATGTATCTGTGTCATCGGGACTAATGAGGCACTTGGCAACAAGTATCAATAAATATGAAGACTAAGGGGTTAACAGATGACAAACGAAAATTCTCAAGTTGTTAAAGACATGCCTAAGGCTACATGGCGTGAATGGTTGGGCTTGGTACCTTTGACGTTAGCACTTTTTATGCTGGCAACAGATATGACCATACTGTTTCTTGCCATGCCATCCATTGCAGCCGACTTAGCACCGAGCGCTACACAAATGCTCTGGATTATTCACATAGGTGAATTGTTGGCGGTAGGATTTTTCTTGACGATGGGACGTTTGGGGGATCGTATTGGTAGGAAACGCTTGCTTATTATCGGGGTAACGGTATACGGATTAGCCTCCGTTGTTGCTGCATTTTCCACTGAATCCTGGATGTTAATTGCTTCACGCGCACTTCTAGGTGTAGCTTCTGCAACTGTCATGCCATCTACGATGTCGCTATTGCGAAACATGTTTTTTGACCAGAAGCAATTTTCAGTGGCTATTGCTATTATTATGAGTTCATACTCTGCTGGTATGGCCCTTGGTCCTCCAATAGGAGGCATACTCTTGGATCATTTTTGGTGGGGAGCTGTATTCCTTGTCAATGTTCCTGCTGTCCTTGTATTGTTAGTCACTGCACCTCTTCTTCCTGAGTACAGCGATAAGAATTCTCCACGCATGGATTTAGTTAGTGTACTGTTGTCGTCACTGGCATTAATCACCTTTATTTATGCTTTGCAAGAAATGGCTAGCCATGGTTTAAACATACTTTACTTTGGTCTAATTGCTTTCAGTATAGCCGTTGGGTTTCTATTCATAAATCGACAGACTCGCACTAAAGAACCATTGCTGGATTTGTCTATGTTTAAAACTCGAGTATTAACGTATTCATTAATAGCACGAGTATTTTTATCATTGCTAATTGTAGGTGAATCCATGCTCTTTGCCCAACATCTACAAGTAATTGGGCTATCTCCTACAGAGGCGGGGCTCTTGCTGATTATTCCAGCCATCTTTTCAATTGCGGGTACTTTAGTGTCTCCTCTGCTTACAAGGTGGATGCGTCCAACCTACGCCATGGTATCCAATCTGCTAATTGCAGGACTGGGTACACTCTTACTTGCCTTGACGGTGCATACGGCTGATATCGTTCTCTTGATGATAGGGGCATCGTTGATGGGGATTGGCGTTGGACCGACCATTACCATTGCCAGCGATCAAATAATATCCAGTGTACCTCAAGAACGTGCGGGTACGGCTTCAGCGTTGAGTGATGTTAGCAGTGGACTCGGTTCTGTATTGAGTATTGCCATTATTGGAAGCGTCGGAATGCTCATATATCGATGGAATTTGACAGATGTAATGCCGACTGGAATGCAGCCAGAAATAGCAAGTTCGGCTATGGAAAGCGTAGGAACAGCTCTTGCAGTATCAGATGGGTTACCCGAAATGCTACAAGCGGTACGTTTTTCCTCTACCGTTGCACTTCAATCTGTATATGGGCTCGTTACTGTCGGTTTCGCGGCCTTAATCATTTTTGTTTTATGGAAACTCAGAAATATAAGATAACAGCGTTATCAAAGCGGATATTCTTACAATCGCCCGTAATCCAGCTCAAACCAATGGGATGAATCAGCTTCCTCCTGCCATGTTCACTGACGGTACAGCTATTATGAATACATTGGTGCAGGTCGCTGGTGCTACTGCCACAGCAATAGCTGTAAGTGTCATGAAAGCTGGAGAAGCAAGGTTCCTGAACGACACATCACCTTCTGACGTTTTGCATGGAACGCAGGCTTTATTAGCTCTTTCCGCTAGGATTCAAGACGTATTTTTTTCGCATTGGCTGTTGCCGTAGCCAGACTGCTAATTGGACTATTTATTAAAAGAGTCTAGCTAAAAGAAGCATTACCAGTGTGACATTTTATGTGTTGGTCAAAACTCTATTTATAGACTTTTTATACTTTTTGCTAGCTAATTCCCACTGGTTTTCTCTAGAATGGTGGGGGAAGAGCTTCTGTTTCTCCTTACTGGGACAAGTTTCAACAAACTATTAGTCTGCTTGCACCAAGACGTTGAAAGAAGCAATGTGTTGCAGGGTATAATGAAATGGACAGTGTTGAACAAACCTTTTCTAAGTAATAAAAACTGTGGTAATGTAATAAAGAGCCGAGAGGAAATACACCCCAGGTTCAAAAAGTACGTTGGCCATTTATTGTTCTTTATTAGATCATCTCAATGAAAAGAGATGATCTTTTTATGTTGTGTAGTTTCTCGTAGAAATAGAGGGAATACATTATATAAATTGAATTATTAACTATGAATGGATTGTATTAATCAGGAGAGTGCCAAATGGATGAAAGATTAAGAGAACTTGCCGGCTCAGATATGAGAAATGCAATGAAAGAGGAAATTAAACAAAACCAACGGATTATTGATGAAAACTTGATAAAAAGAAATAGCCCAAGGTACCTCAAAGAGGCTGTCTTCTATGCAATTGCGCGTAATACTTCCATAAACCATTTTCTTCGGTTAGATGAGCCTACGCCACTAAGACTAAAAGACGATAACGAAGTTTCTACTGAATTTAATAATCTGATGTTTAAAGTAGGTGCAGTAAAGTACCCTTTAAACGTTAAAAGAAAAGCTGAGTATGATTTGTATTACGATTATACTCATGTTGATTATAAAAAAAGAAGACACTTTATTGATAAAGAGCTGCCGGTCAGACCTAAAACTATAGAAGTTCTTGAACTGGTTATTAACGCTCTCGGATTTTGTCTTATCATGATTTTTCGATTCTGGTGGGTTTTCTTAATCCTTTTCATTAGTTTGAGCATAATCAATCCCGCTCATAATTCTATCCCCACAGGAAGTAATACGTTTGGTTTAAGCGGTAAATCCGGAGGCAATGCGTCTGCTAAAGAGGTCTCTGACGCTATTCAATTAGAAGATAGCTCAGGAGAAGTGGGTTATGGGAACCCTGGTGTTAGCGGATATGATGCTGTTTCTGATAATAAGGTTACTTCATCCCAATCAACAAAAGATATTGATTCAATTATGTTTAGAAAAAAAGAACAACTATATGAAGAAGAAATGAATGAGTTTGAGGTTAAACAAGGTTATATCTCTTTTAACTCATCAAAAAATGAAGTGGCCTTAATTATGGGAGAACCTGATTCGAAGTCTGATTGGAGCTTTTCATATGGGTTTTCTCAAATATACTTTCAGAATGATAAAGTGACTGGTTGGTCTCAATTAGACCGTCAGCTTAAAGTATTTATTGGCGATAAAAAAACAGATGCGAAACCTTTTACGGTAGGTTCTTCAAAGAGAGAAGTTGTCGATTCTATGGGCACACCAAGTTCCGCCAGTTATTATTCTTTTGAATATGATTACTCATCAATTTCCTTTGATCATAAAGGTGCAGTATCGAGATGGTCTGAGATAGGGGATAGCCCACTAAATGTTTTTTTAGGAGAAAAAGTACATGGAGCTGAGTCATTTACTATTGGTTCAACTCTTGAGGAAGTAATTTCAGTTATGGGTACGCCAGATTCATATAACGGAACTTCATTAGGATATGGACCTTCTATTATTTCTTTGCAGGATGGGAGAGTTTCTAGTTATTGGGATATCACTAATGTCCTAAAGGTTAAAAATAATTAGGTTTTAAAAAGAGAGCCCTCTGAACTAAACAAAGCCCAAGATTAAAAAAGTTATTGAATTGGGTTTTGCATAATAAATTTGGAGATCGTGGAAAAGCTGATTTTGACATTAACGATCGAGAATGGTCTACAGTAAATGTCGATAACTGCTCATTTGAGAAGTGCTATCACAGGAGAGAGTGTCATTTCTATAATATGAGAACTCAAATATCAGATATTGGAAGTCAAGATGTGATTATTATTAATCAAGATTTGTTAGTAGCAGATTTAATTCGAAAACAAAAAGAACTACCTCCATTACTAACCACAAGAGCTCCCCTAATCATCATTGATGAAGCACATAACTTGGAATCAAAAGTACGAAACGCACTTACAAATGTATGGAGTTTGAAGTCATTAAGGCGCCTCGCTAAGAATCTAGATAATCAGTTTAGTACAACTCCTACTTATAATGAAAATCGTAAGTATTTGGCTGCATTTGAACTTCAGATCGAAGCTCTTTTTAAAGTGTTATTCAAACAAATCAAGGATAAAAAAATAGATCCATCCTTTATGCAATCAGAGCGATTTGCGATTGATTTTCCTCTAGAGATTGATTATCAGCAATGGAAAAAGATAATTAATAAATTTAGCGTTGCTTTGACTTCACTCCAAGCTCGCCACAATGGTTTTAAATCGAGAACCATTGATGAACTTGCTGAGCAATTAGATCAAATGTGGAAGCTCATGAAGGATATCGAGAAGGGGATTGTTTCACCGATTTTACTATGGACTACATGTGAAAATGATGTAGTGGAATTATACAGTTGCCCAAAAGAAATTCAGAATCTCCTAAAAGAAATTTTATTTAAAACCTCAGAACCAGTTGTTTTAACCTCTGCAACGCTGTGTCAACCTGCAGAAAAGATTAAAGATCAGTATCAGTATATCGTCAAATCTTTAGGATTTCCGGGGATAGTCACTGAACCTAAATATGCGGATTATGATTACAATCACAACAGTCGGTTATACGTTGCAAATGATATTCCAGAACCTTCACATCAAAAAGGTGATGAATACTATCAACTAGTAGCAGATCGTATTTTAATGTTGTCAAATATGACAGATGGTAGGAGCATAGTGTTGTTTACAGCGAAAGATGATCTTAATAGGGTACACCAAATCATGAGTGCAAGATCTCTTGCTTTCCCATTATATACGCAACAGGACGGATCATCACAAAGCACTGTCTTACAACGTTTCAGAAGAAATCACGGCGTGCTTCTTGGTACGGGAGTATTTTGGGAAGGAGTAGATATTAAAGGTGATGACTTATCCCAGGTGATAATCGTTCGATTACCGTTTCCTGTCCCTGATCCAATTATTGATTATAAAGCGTCACTTTCTGTAAATCCACATAAAGAAGTATTGCTTCCCGAAATGTTAATAAAATTACGACAAGGAGTAGGGAGGTTAATTCGAATGGAAAACGATAAAGGAGTACTCAGTATACTCGATTCTAGATTAAGTACGGCATCTAATAAGTCGTATAAAGATCTAGTTTTCCGTTCGTTGCCCATTCAAAATCGTACAGAGTCATTAGATGAGTAGCAAAGTTTTGTAAAGAATAATATACCACGATCCAATGTTAGATTAGAAACAGCGCTATAAAGGAAATAAGGAATTATAGGGCTGACGATTACATCAATAGCTATATCTAGAAATATGTTTTTAACAAAGGAAAGACAGGAGTACGGTACTCCTGTCTTTCCTTTGTTGTTCATTAGAAAAATTCATTAATAAATAATTCCACTTTTCTTAAGTCGCTGCTTTTCATGGTCTGGATCTTTAAGAAAATGTGATCTATGGATTTCTCTTTGTCATCATTGAGCTTTCGTTTGGAGTATGTAAAAAGATCAGCCACTTCAACATTTAAAGCTTGAGCGATTTTCTGTAGGTTGAGTAGTGTGATGTTCTTTTCTGCACGTTCAATCGACCCGATATACGTAGAATGTACACCTGCTTTCTCAGCCAATTGATCTTGAGTTAAACCGGAACTCTTTCTAATATACCTTAGTCTGAGACCAACTTCTTGAAGGATTACTCTCTCCATAGCTACACCTCTTTATTTAAGTGTAAACAAGGTAGAGCGAGCATTACATAAACGTACAGGTATAATTATTTATAAATCATACCTGTCAGACGTTTTTTTTAGAACAAAGAAAAGCTCAGATAATCGGACGTTTTATGACCCATGAGCATCATTTTTTTGGCATCAGGACACTGGACGAGGTTAGACATTGTTTGAAGTGCTTTCATCAAACAACTGAATATCCGGAAGATAGCGGGTGGAGTTACACAAGGTATTACTATCCCGAGAGTTTTGAACAGGGGAGGAGATTAGAACATAGTGCCAAAGATATTCTAGGCATTTTTAAAGATATTAGAAAAGAGCACGGATTGTCAAAAAATTTAGAAATTCCAATGGAGTATTTTATTTTTTCCATTGAATACGCTTTAAAAGTTTTCGGGGCTAGTGGTAAAAATGTGGATTGGCCTACGCCAAATCAGTGGAAAGAAGCAATCACTCATTCTGGATATATTGAGTCTGAGATATTTATGGCACTTGCGTAAGGGGCGTTATGGTTAAGTATTGTATGGTAATGAGCATTTGAATCAGTAGTCAAATAGGGGGCCAATTAACATGAACGTGGTTTGGAGGAAGGAATGGATTAAGCCTGATGAAAGCCTTTGGTCTATTCTAGAAAAGTTTGCATATGTCAGCTGTGTAGAACGAAGAGACATGCTGAAGATGCTTGGTTCAAATGAAGTCAAAAAGATAAAGAATACAATGATTGGTGATAAAAGAAGGGAGCTATTTCAACTCAGTGGATTTGATTCTGAACAATTGAATTCTCTTCTTGGAACCCATTTATACGATCACAATAAATCCATTATTAATGTGCTTATCAAACCACTACACTATTACAGAAAGCCAGATCGAACATGGTTTTATGTTTCTTTACGTTGGTGTCCCACTTGTCTAGATTCAGGCTTTCATTCCTGGCTACACCAGTTTATATTAGTAACTTGTTGTCCATATCATGGATCACTATTATTGGATAAATGTCCATGTTGCAATGAAGGTATTCCATTTTTGTTTAGTGATAAAAAATTAAGTGATCCATTTATGTGTAAGTGTGGTTATAGCTTGTCTGATGTTTATAAAACTAGATGGTTGAAATGGAATACTAATATCACAGTACTCTTCATCAGTTATACAATGGTATGGGGAGGGAGAGAAGGTTGATGATAATGGAACAAGATGGCTTTTTATCCCTGAATATTGTGATCTCGACCTATTAACAACCGTAAAGCCAGTGCAGCAATCAAAAAAGTGGAAAGGGCCCCTAATCCATAATAACTATATGAGTAATTATGAATTTAGCAACAGAATATTTGATGAGAATAAATCAATTTTTTTATCCATCGAAAGTTATATCCTGAAAAAATTCTTACGGGGACATCACCGTTGCATTGATCAATTAATTGAATTAAAGAAAGAAAATGAAAAAGACTTCGGCGAGTTATGCCCTTACGCGTATGCATTTGTTTTCTGGAGGAAGTCGTTGTTAAATCTGGAGAAGTTCTATTATGAAAGTAGGATAGAGAAAATACTGCCACATAGAAGACATGAGATTGAGACTGTAACAAAAATTATAAACGATGAAATAAAATACATAGTTCAAGAATACAGAACACAGAATTCAAATGGTACAGCACAAGCTAATAAATTGATTTGGATGCTGAATAAAATAATCATCGCAATTAATTTTCAATTTTTTATATAGAGTGGTTAAAAATAGCAGAAAATGGAGCCAGAAAAGAAATTGTACCAAACAGAGAACAAATCAGTAAAATGAAATCTAATTGCTTTTCGAAATTTGCTTTTAAATATAATATAAGCTCGACAACAAATCATCCTGTAGAATTCTACACAATGGCTAAACCTGAGAAAGTGATAAACAATAATCTTAAATGTCCAAATCGTAAGGCTAATCGCAGAAGAGAAATAACTCAAATGAAATCGTACACACCGTTAGGTGTGGCTATGATGGTATTTGACAACCCAAGTGATGAAAATAAAGAATAATAAAGAATTAAAGCGCTATGTTGAACGGTATGTACGGAAGTTCAGTTTTTAATACGATTCTTTAGAACAAATAAAGTTACATTATCGATCGAGGAGATGGAGATTCAGGGCAATAGGAACACATTCTTGTCATTTATAGGAACGCATTCTTGACATTCGACATAAATGAAATTTCAGTAGTAATAGGCATTAAATCGATTTATATACATATGTACAAAATACGAGTTTTGTGAACAAGTATGAAGAGAAACCTCGTAACAAAGCTGGTTCATTCGATATCCATGCTTTTATGAATTGTGTCACAACCCATGTCAATACCGTGTTTTGTTTTTGTATTTTATTTTTTTTACTTACACTTTTCTCTTTTTCTTTTCTCTCTTTTAAAATTGATAAACTATCCAGTTTACCTTACTAGCCTACGTTGAAATTTTAGATTCTAACTAAATGTATACAGGACTTTCATCAATTAGCCATGTTTCTTTAACGAGGATTCTTAACTAGTTGGTTTCTTCTAAACTCATTTTAAAGTATCGCTTCTGCTTCTGTGACATCCCAAAATTGGACATTAGTAAATTTAAGTTTACTACTCGATATGCCAATTCATTTTGGGTTTATCATCATATGTTTCGTTGTCGTATCGAATAGCATTCGGATCTGCAGTCACAATTGTCTTTGCTACATATGTACAGTAGATCTCAGGATTTCGTATTCGAACCAATTTCTGTAATAACAAAATCCTTCGATGAATACACTCGAAGTGTAATTACCGCAAGTAGAAGGAGGATTATTTATGGCAGATAGATCTATAGGAATCATTGTATCGGATCCAAAGCCTCTACCAGGCCAAGGCAGCCGTTCCAGCGGCAACTTCTCGACTGTTTGGTTTGGAGGTGCTCATCAAATGCTCGTGGAAGTTACAGTTGACGGTAAGATTGATGATACGATCGTCTTTAAAATCGCGGAAGATAAGAGCGGCAGCGACCCTGTAAGAGCTGATAATGTACGCAACAATACACAATTATCGTATATCGAGAGCAATTCACTATACATTATTGTACAACAGTGTCCACCAAACAAAAATTTTAAGGTTACAATTAATCCTTATGTGGCTAATTAGAAATAAAGCTATTCCATGAATGAAGGTCGATTTTCTATTAAAGATTGATTTTGTATAGGAGGAACGAGAATGAGCAGACCTATTGCAATCGTAGTTTCTAGTTTTACAAAATTAACAGATCAAAGGAGCCGCACAAGCGGAAATTTTTCAACGAAATGGTTCAGCTCCTGCTCATCCATGGACATTGAAGTGACGGTTGACGGCGTAATAAACAATGATCTTACGTTCAGCTTAGCAATCGACAAAGGTGGAAATGATGAATTGAAATTTTCTGAGGTTAGAAATGGCTCTAGGTTAGCCTATGTTGACTCTAATACTTTTTATATTTGTGAGGTGAAATCCCCCTTAACTCAAAAGAAAAATTTTACGGTTACAATCAAACCTATTTAATATGATGTAACGTTAAAAAATAATTAGAAATTACATCTACACGATAAAAAACCACCTAATGGTGGTTTTTTAAATGGATTTTGCACCCTGAAAACTGGATACGAAAGTAATTGCTGATTGTACTTTAGCATGCTCCTCAATCTCCAGACTCGCACCCTAAGCCTATGCTTACGATGTCCGCCTTTCCTTCGGAAAGCGTTTAGGATAAGCCCTCGACCGATTAGTATTCGTCAG
>NZ_JBHVQB010000010.1:0-211554 GCF_042887015.1 Paenibacillus sp. NPDC057967 | reverse complement strand
CAACTCGCGTATCCGGTATTAGCATTCGTTTCCGAATGTTATCCCAGTCTTACAGGCAGGTTACCTACGTGTTACTCACCCGTCCGCCGCTAACCATCAGGAGTGCAAGCACTCCATCAAGTCCGCTCGACTTGCATGTATTAGGCACGCCGCCAGCGTTCGTCCTGAGCCAGGATCAAACTCTCCATAAAAGAAGTTTTCTTACTTGGCAGAGCCAATGAGAAAATCTTCAAGGTGTTTGAAATGCTCAATTCGTTACTAGCTATGATGTCTTCCGATTGGAATCCATCGTATTGTTGTTTGGATTTTGACGTGATCCATTTGTTCAGTTTTCAAGGAACTTGTGTCTCGCACGTTCACCGTGACAAGATGTTATGTTACCAGCTTCCGTTCTTCGTGTCAAGCGTTTGTTTCACATTTTATTGTGGCTCATTCGGTGGACCCTCATGTCTCGGAAGCGACAAGAAATAATGTACCACATCGAAAAACAAAATACAACTTGTAGTTTTTTACAAATGACTATTTAAATAAAAAGCCGGCCCCGAAGGACCGACTTTCCTATGGCTATGGCTATATAGAGACGTTACTCACCAAGCAACCGAAGCAGCTCCGCTTCATCATCAATGACTGTCACACCCAAATCACGAGCTTTGGTCAGCTTGCTGCCAGCGCTTTCGCCAGCGATAACGAAATCGGTTTTCTTTGATACGCTGCCCGATATCTTTGCGCCTTGCGCCTCCAGCTTTTTCGCTGCCTCATCACGCGTCAGGGTTGGCAGGGTCCCTGTAAGCACAACGGTCTTGCCGCTGAACACACTATCCGTACGTACTTCAGGCAGCTTCTCAGCTTCCGCTCTAATCCCAGCTGCCCGCATCCGATTGATACTATTAATCATAGTCGGGTCAGAGAAGAATCCGACAATGCAGTCGGCTACAATGCCTCCGACATCGGGCAGCGAGACCAACTCCTCAGCTTTTGCCTGCATGACCGCATCCAAATCACGATAATGATCGGCCAGCATTTTGGTTGTGGCTTTACCCGTATTCGGAATACCCAATGCGAACAGGAAGGCAGCCAGATCTCGTCCCTTCGATTTCTCCAGCGCATCTAACAGCTTCTGGGCCTTCTTCTCGCCGAATCGCTCGAGCTTAATTAAATCGTCAAAGGTCAGCACGTACAGATCAGCCGGATCTCTTACTTCACAATCGGAATAAAGCTGTTCTGCTGTCATGATGCTGAATGATTCAATATCCATAGCATCCCTGGAGGCAAAATGAGTAATCCGTCCAATCGTTTGCGGACGACACCCCAGCTTATTGTTACAGAACAAATGAGCACCTCTCTGCTCAAGTAATGTTCCACATGATGGGCAGACAACTGGAAAAACGATTTCTGCGCCTGGTTCGTCATCCGCCTTTCCCAGTATTTCCGGAATAACATCATTCGAACGGCGGATCGTCACCAGCGTTCCAAGCGCATGCTTCAAGTTCTTGCGCTCAATGTCTCCAATATTGTTCAGCGTACAGTTCTGTACCGTAACCCCTGCCAAATCAACCGCTTCTACCCGTGCCACCGGCGTGATTTTGCCCGTACGGCCTACTTCCCACGATACGGATTCCAGAACGGTCGACGTTTCCTCCGCCTCGAATTTAAACGCAACTGCCCAGCGAGGGAACTTATCCGTATAGCCAAGGGCTTCTCTTGTTCTCATATCGGTCAGCTTCACAACGGCTCCATCGATCAGGAAATCGAACGAGTCCCTGCGCGCCGCAATCTGAACCAGCTCCGCAGCTACATCCTCTATAGAATCCGCATACTTCACATACGGATTCACTTTGAAACGGTTATCCTTCAAGAATTGCTGCATTTCCCGATGATCGGCGAACGATACACCTTCAGCATAACCAATATTATAGATAAAAGCGTCCAGCTTCCGCTCCGCGGTCACAGCAGGGTTTAGATTGCGAAGAGCGCCTGCCGCCGCATTACGCGCGTTTTTCAACGGCTCAACCGCCGTCTCGTTATATTTGGCAAGCACGGATAAGCCCATGATGCCTTCTCCTTGCACCTCTATAATGCCTTCAGTGAACGGAATCGTTAGCGGAACAGAACGAATGGTACGCACATTAGACAAAATGCCTTCGCCAATCGTACCGTTGCCGCGGGTGGACGCCTGGATCAGTTCCCCATTCTCATAGGTCAGATTCAGCGTAAGGCCGTCGAATTTCAATTCAATCACATAGCTAGGCTGTGGCAACGGCTCCTGGTCGGGATTCTTTGCGTTAAAGTCGGCAATGGCTCGCAGCACGCGAGCGTTCCAAGCGAGCAGATCCTCTTGATCTTGCGCCTTGTCCAGGCTCCACAGACGCGCTCTATGGCGATGGGGCTCGAAGCCCTTGAGCAGTTCCCCGCCAACTCGCAGCGTAGGAGATTCCGGCAGCGTCACTCCAAGGGAACGCTCCAGGGACACAAGCTCATCATAGAGCTTGTCATAATCCGCGTCATTCAGCTTCGGTTCGTCTAGCGTATAATAGTAATAATTGTGCTCCGTAATGAGAGCAACAAGCTCTTTCATCCGTTCCATGCCTGCGTTCACTTGCAAGCCTCCTTCATGCATCGTCTTTCTCGATTATGTTCAACGCAACCCGGCTTCATTCCTTTTGGCCGGGAAGAGATTATTATAATTTTGTCAGCGGAGCAAAAGCAGCCAGCAAGCGTTTAATGCCGACAGGGGCAGGGAATGCAATCTGCAGCTCCATATCGTTGCCTGCTCCCTTCACAGACACAACCGTGCCCTCTCCCCATTTGCCATGGGCGACGCGGTCGCCCGCTGCAAATTCTGACGGCGAAGACGACGCAGTTCCGCCTCCCGCAGGCGAAGGTTTGCCTCCCCTTGCAGTATCGAGCGAAGTCGTCACGCGAACGCCCGCTCCCGGCGCACGGCTGCTGCCCGCGCCAAACCCAGGCGTACGTGTTGAGCTGGAAGGTGCAGGCGCACTCATCCCGACTCTCCCGCCGGAACGCGCATATCCGCTGCCGCCAATACTTGTCGATACGCCTTCCTTCACATCCTCCGGAATCTCCTCAAGGAAGCGCGAAGGCATATTCATACCTGTCCGTCCGAACAGCGTACGCATCCGCGCACAGGTCAGGTAGAGCTTCTCTTCGGCGCGTGTGATACCTACATAAGCAAGGCGCCTCTCTTCTTCCAATTCCTCATTGTCCGCCAGCGCGCGGCTATGAGGGAAGACCGACTCCTCCATTCCAATGATGAATACCATCGGGAACTCTAACCCCTTGGCGCTGTGCATCGTCATGAGAATGACCGCATCGTCGGCCTTTCCTTCTTCTTCCTCGTCTTTATTCATGGAATCGATATCTGCGATCAAGGCCAGATCCGTCAGGAAGGCGACGAGCGACTTGTCCTCATTCCGCTGCTCAAAGTCCATTGTTACCGACAGGAACTCGTCGATATTCTCCACACGAGCCTTGGATTCCAGCGTATTCTCGCGCTGCAGTTCGATCCGGTATTGGGACAGCTCCAGCACCTTTTCCGTCAATTCGGTAACAGTCAAATAATCGACCATAGCAGTTAAGTTATAGATAAGTCCATAGAACTCGCCGAGCAGCGTGCGCGTCCGGCCATTCACATCCAGATCGCCCATGCCTGCAAGCACTTGATAGATCGACGTCCCTCGGCGAGCCGCCTCATCGGCCAGCTTGCCAACGGTCGTATCGCCGATCCCCCGCTTCGGAACATTGATAATACGTGTCAAGCTAATGTCGTCATCGGGATTGGAGATCAGCCGCAAATAAGCAAGCAAGTCCTTGATCTCTTTCCTGTCGTAGAACTTGATGCCGCCGACAATTTGGTAAGGAATATCCGATTTGATCAAAATTTCCTCGATTACCCGCGATTGCGCATTGGTACGGTACAAGATGGCATGATCGGAGAATCGGCGGCCTTTATTCACATTTTTGCGAATCTCGCCCGTCACATAATAACCTTCGTCATGCTCGGAGTCGGCTTGGTACAAGGCAATCCGGTCGCCAGGCCCTTGATCCGTCCATAGCTTTTTCGGCTTGCGCCCTGTATTGCGCTTAATAACCGCATTAGCTGCGTCCAATATATTAGAAGACGAGCGATAGTTCTGCTCCAGCATGATCGAACGAGCTTCCGGATAATCGCTTTCGAAGTTCAAGATATTCGTAATATCTGCGCCCCGCCAGCGGTAGATAGACTGGTCGCTGTCGCCGACCACACATATATTATGATGCTTGTCCGCCAGCATGCGGCACAGCATGTATTGCGCGCGGTTCGTATCCTGATATTCGTCTACGTGAATGTAGCGGAACTTGTTCTGATAGAACTCCAGAACCTCCGGCATTTCTTTAAATAGCTGAATCGTCTTCATAATAAGATCGTCAAAGTCCAGCGAGTTATTGCTCTTCAGGCGCTTCTGATACATCGCGTACACCTTCGCCACAATACCCTCGAAATAATCGCCGACCTTCTCCTCATATCGCTCCGGTGAGATCAATTCATTTTTGGCAGTGCTCATGGAGGCTTGTACCGCTTTCGGCTCAATCTTCTTCGTATCGATATTCAGATCCTTCATACAGTTGCGAATAACAGACAATTGATCCGATGAGTCCAGAATCGAGAAGTTGGAGGTGAACCCGATACGATCGATATCCTTGCGCAGAATTCGCACACACATCGAGTGGAAAGTGGACACCCAGATATCTCTGCCGGATGGCCCGACCAGCGAGCTGACCCGATCCTGCATTTCTCTGGATGCTTTATTAGTAAATGTAATCGCCAAGATGCTCCACGGCGCCACCCGCTTCTTCTCAATTAAATAAGCAATGCGGTGCGTAAGCACGCGGGTTTTCCCGCTGCCCGCTCCCGCCATAATGAGCAAAGGACCTTCCGTAGCCTGTACGGCTTCGCGCTGCGGCGGATTAAGCTTCTGTACAGCTTCGTCGATCCCGATTTTATTGAACATATTGAACATGCCTCTAACCCCTTTGTTCGCCATTTGTTCGCCTTATTTCAGTTTAGACAAGGACTACATGCGTGTCAATTTGCGGTTTCCGATTATCGCTGGAAATTCGGCATTTCCCCCCTAGAGACAGCTGCCGGAGAGCATATGTCCGTTGCAGGTTGTCCGGCAGCCGCATCTACTAGTGGGAAAGGAGGTGATCCTATGGCTAGTTTGATTCTGCCACGTTCGATTTCGGTAGCTGTCGACTATTCCATTCTGAACTACTTCATGACGGCGCCTGTCGGCGGCATAGCGCTCGCCGCCAATACCGCAACGGATATTGGTCCTGCCGAGGAATCATGGCTTGACGACACCGGTACTGCCGTTACCCAATTCGCCGTTAACGTCAGCACTCCTCCACCAGGAACGGAATATGCTTATCAGCTTATCGTGGACGGCCAGGTCCAGGAAGAAGGACTCGTGACAACCGTAACGGATACCGCGCTTTCGCTTACATCTGCGACAGCGGCGACCATTCCGTCGGAAGCCCGTGTTGTTTTCACCATCTTCCAGGTCGTCACCACGTATTCTTAATCGCCACAAACAAAACAACCGAACACCTGACGTAGACTTAACTGGCTACAGGGTGTTCGGTTCGTTATGGTCTCATCACAATAAATTGCGCAATGATGCGTGAATCAACTGGCGGCGGCTGATCGGACTGAAATTGGATGCCGCCATGAGCAATATGATATAGTTCTGGCGCTTGCAGCATGCCGTCCACAAACACATTAGCCAGCAGCAGCTTCCCCCTTGCCGGTATACGGCTTTTATACCCTGGCGTCGCATCCTCATTCCAGAACGATCGCTTCACACCGTCTCCTTGCGCATAATAATAATAGACGCGCAGCCAGGTACGGCGCTTTCTTCTCCGAGACTTCCGGCATCGACTCCTGCAGCCGGCAGTTCTGTTAAGCGCTCGCCGACGTCGCTTCAACAGCTTGGCAATCGCTGCTTTCATTTTCTCATTCCCGCCCCGCCTCTCGACTTCTATTCCATTATAGTCGGAAGAGGAGCATAAGGCCGCCGTCAAAGGTCTATTTTTGCAGACTATCTACAGAAAGGACTGTGGACAATGCAGCTGCAAGATCCGTATAAATGATATTGCCAACGACGATTGTATCCGCCAACTCTGCCGCTTGCCTCGCCTTCTCAGCAGAATCGATGCCCCCGCCATAGAATAGTCTCGCTCCGCCGCAAACACTTCTGGCACTCCGCAGCATCTCCATGTCTCCGAATCGGCCGCTGTATTCGATATAAATGAGGGGCAATCTCATCAGCTGCACCCCCATACGGATATGGGCAATCAGCTCATCAGTCCCAAGCTCCGTCTTGGCGCCCGTCAGCTTGGCAGCGGTAGCATCCTCGTTCAATATAAGGTAGCCCTGCGCCGCAGTCTCCTCCCACGGCACGAACGTCCCATACTCCTTCAAACCTTCGATTTGGTTGCCGAGTATCCATTCCGAGCGATCCGTATTCAGCACGATGGGAACGAAATACCCGTCAAACCCCGGGACCGCTCCATCCATGGTGGATACCTCCAGCGCACAATCCAATTCGTAACGGCGGACACGCGACATTAAATCAACCGTATTCTCAAAGGTTACGCCACTGGAGCCCCCGATCATAATCGCATCTGTGCCGGAGGTGCAGAGGGCGTCAAGCGCATCATCCGATATCATTTTGTCGGGATCAAGCTTAAAGACATGCCGCCACTTCCCAAACCATTCTTCCTTCATCTATCTGTACGCCTCGCTTCTTATCCAATCAGAATAACGTCGTACCGTACCCTACACCGAAACGGTGCAAGTCTGTTCGGCAGCCGTATTCCTCTATGCTATGTCAGGGCATGTCGTCTGTCAAACCCGCTTCTGCTTCTGGATGCGTTCGCGCAGCATATTCATAAATTCCTGATCCGACCCCTCTGGCTCTTGAATACGTTCCATATAAGCCAGCGCTTCTGCAGCATTGCCATCTTCCTTACCAATACCTTGATCAGTCATCCTTGCCAATACACGCAGAGCATGGTCATTGTCTCCTTCGCGCTTGTACGCTTCAACCGCTTCCTCATAACGAGCGGCGACCACAAGACGGTCCCCCTCAGACAGGCCCTCTCCCGCCATGCGAAAAATCGGGGTAACCGCATCTTCATGCAGAAAGTATCCCGCTGAGCTCGACAGCTTGCGGTCATGCTCGTCGTACGCGTCTACCGACCATGCGAATTCCCCGCCAGGATAGAGCATACCCAGCAGTCCGGCCGTATTGAGGGTCACTTCTCCATCTTGCCCATAGCTCTTTCCATACATATTATAGTTGCTATTGCGCTCACGAATGGAAAATACAGCTTCTTGGCCGGTATATTTATGATCTGATAACGCGGTAGTCGTGGCACCCCTGTACTTGCCGTTCCGATCGCGGTGCATATAGGTAATGTTGAGCTTGTAATAAGCCGCTCCCTCATAAGACTTCCACTGAAGCCGCAATTCATCTCCTTGTATGAGCTCATTGCGCCCCGGGGATACCGCCATTACTTGCGGCACAAATTGCACATCCTGCACCGCTGTTGCCACATCGTCAATGACAACCGTCTTCGATTCGGATTCCGTCATGTAATACCCGTTTATCTGCTCCGTCCGTACCCCAACTGCTACATCGTATTCGCCTGGGTCAATGCCATAAAACCGATACCGTCCGTCCTCATCCGTAATCGTTGCCGGGTAATGGGTGAGCGGAGGGGAGTGATAGGTTGAATCGTTCGCACGCTGAATCATGACAAAAGCATTCGCAACAGGCTGGTCGCCGATGCGGACAACGCCCTCCAAAGACGGCAATCCTTTCTGCTTATGCCTGGACTCCAGTATGGCCAAATAAGCCCCTTGTTCTTCCTGAGATCGCCACCCCTCTTGGCCGAGCCGCTCTATCTCTTGCAGCAGATTCTCCGCGCGATCCCAATTGCCCATCCAGAAATGCATCAATGCCAGGTTATAAGCAACATTGGACATCTGTTCCGAATGACCATACCGTGCGAGCAGCTTCTCCAGCTTATTGATGATGTCCGTACGCTCCTCACGATTAAGCTGTTTACTGCCATTACCACTGGATGATGCGCCTCCGGATGATTTGACAAAAATATAATCCATCTGGCCTATCCCCATCTCGCTCGTGATATCCATAGCAAGCCGATTAATGGCAGGTCTCGCATACTCATCATTCGGGAACCATTGCAGCAATGCCTGATTATAGCCTCGATGGTATAAATAAGACGGGAGCTCCTTATAGCCGAACCACCCCAGCAGCAGCAGCGTGGCCAAGATGCCCACCAATGTTCTTACCTTTATCCGCATTAGCGATTCTCCCCTTCCAATTGCGAGGCATAAAAAACGCCTGCGGTCGATACGATGATCCGCTCCTCCTGCTGAGCACCCTTCCCTGACGTATCCGCCGTCATATTCGCTTGCATGGAGTGAGCTTGCTGCCAGCCATACAGGGGTATTGCGATCATTAAAAGCATCACAGCGGTAACGACCGGCGCCGGAATACGGATTTCCCGATTCCACCATGAAGGCTTCGGCGCGGCAGCGCGCCTCAGAACGGCCGCTTGCATTTCTTCGCTGAACACCACTGGCTCCATCTCACCGCGAAGCTGATCACGAAATTTTCTATCTTCCCCTGCTTGATTCATACTCCCAGCCTCCTTCCTCCAATTGCTGCTTCAACTTCTTTCTTGCTCTATGCAGCTTGCTCTTCACCGTGCCCTCCGACTCTTGCAATACAGCGGCTATCTCTACAGTCTGCATCTCATGAAAATAATAAAGGACGACAACTTCCCGATAGAGCATCGGCAATCTGCCGATCTCCTCTCGCAAGGTCATTTTGTTCAGCCAGTTCGCGGATCCGGGCTCCTCATTGCCAGACAACATAGATCCGTCATCCATCGCTTTCTCCAGATCCATACGCTCTCTCAAAAAAAGCCGTTGCCAGGACGCGCGCCTCATCCGGCTTCTGCACAAATTAATCGCAATACGGAGCAGCCAGCCCTTCAACGTGCCGTCTCCCCGGTATTGATCCGCCTTCCGGAATGCAGTCAGGAAGGTCTCCTGACTCACATCCTCAGCCAGATACCTATCTTTCAGCAGCAACGTAGCCGTTCGAAGCACATCGCTGCCATAACGCTCCATCAGCCAGGCCAATGCGATCTCGTCGCCTCTCTTCAATTGTTCGATCCGCTGCCGTTCCCCGTCCATCCTCTCACCTGCCTTACCGGTCCATAACATACGTTAACCCTTCATACCATCAATCATTAACCGGGTAAACATAGCCTGTCGCACCTCTCTACAGTATACGATGCGTTCAACATGCCTTCAGGTTGCATATTTATACAAAAAGAAGCCTTCCACTAAGGAAGGCTCTCTTCAACTCTCTATTTCACCAATTGTCCGCGCGTTACGCCCAGTTGATTAGTCGCTTTCAGGCTGCGCCATACTTGCGTGCCGCTAATCCTTCCGTCGAGCGCATCCCGGTACAATGACAATACCTCGCTTACCTTATCGCCCGTCTCTTCCAGAAACTCCACGCGGAAGTGCTCTACGCCCAGCTCTATGAAGTTGCGGATATATTCCGCACCGGATTGCTCAATCGCATTGTATACCGTGTTGCGGCAGCCTTCATCCACACGTACGGGATGGGACATGCCGATGCGGTCTTGCAGTGAAGCCCGATGCTCTTCGCAAGGCCTTCCACAGTTCGTATAATCCGTGCCTTCGCTCATGAACGTACAGTAGACACAATGCTCCGTATGGAACATCGGCATATGCTGATGAATCACAACCTCCAGCTTCGTCGTATCCGAACGCTCCAGCAGATCGACCATCTGCTGAATATTCAGGTCATACGAAGGCGTAATCAGATCAAGCCCTGCCTCTGCAAATAGTTTAACGGCTTTATGATTCGCCACATTAAGCGAGAAGTCGCCGATCAGCTTAGGGAACGGCTTGTCCGGGTTCATCCTGCGTTCGCGCAAGTAATAATACAGCGCGCCCGTATTCCGTATCAGCACCGCATCCGGCTGCAGCTTCAGAATATTGGCATGGTAGCCATTCTCGCGAGGCATATGAATGCGCGGTGTAGCAAGCGCAATCGGAGTGCCCGCCTTGCGTGCCGCCTCTACGGCCGCAGGGAATTGCTTAATGAACTCGAAATCGGCGTAAATATACGACACGCCTGCGTGAATCGCTGCCTCAACCTGCTCCAGGCTCCGGCAGAGCGCCGTCAGCTGCGCGTTCTTCCCATTGCGGGTCGCGACCAGCGATGCATCGCTGTTCTGATGCGCATCCGCAAAAGCATCCACCTCATGCTTGATATATCTCGGCGGCTTCGGACGTTCGCCTGCCAGCTGCTCCACCGCTTCGCGGCGAATCCGGTTCAACTCACGGATCGGCACGATCAAATCGCCTTGCAAGGCAACTTCCAGTGAATCCAGCTGATAGACCGTTCCGCCGAGACGACCCAATTGGTCCTCCAGCAGGGCAGCATCCATCGGACGCTTCTGTGCCGCTTCAAGCGGCATCTCAGATACGACCTCGACTGTCGTTCCTTTTTGTACATCCGTCCAAGTCGTACGAAGCGGCTCGCCGACTGTTCCCGTTACGCGGACTTGCAGCGGGAATACCCGGTAGGGCTTCTCCGTCTCAAAGGTCGCTCTAAGCCGCTTGTCCAGCGCAGGGTCACTAGTCTTCCATACCCGATCGCCTACATGGACTTTCCGCAAGTCAACATCATTGCGGCCTGGCACAATCTCGATCAAAGCCCCCTCAGGCGCTTCGCCTTCCAGCTTCACGCCTTGACGCCGCAAGTCATAGATCCGTCCGCCTTCTTCCTTCTTCGTCGGATCACCCGCATCGAAGACAATGCCGTCGCCGCGCTTGGTCGGCGCGTCCAGACGAATCGTTACGGCATCGCGCATCACACGCTCTACTCTGCCAAGATAAACGCCGCGGCTCTTCGGGAAGGTGCCTTCCACCAGCTGCTTATTATTTGTGCCATCCAGGAAGCCGTGCGTAAATCCGCGAGAGAAGCTCTGTTGCAGCTCTCGTACGTCTTCCTTCGACGGCTTGGAACGATCGCCGTCAAAATACTTGTCAATCTCAGCACGGTACTTACTTACGACATTCGCTACATATTCAGGACTTTTCAGCCTTCCTTCTATCTTAAAAGAAGTGACACCCGCTTCAATCAGCTCCGGCACCAGATCGATCGCCGCCAGATCCTTCGGCGAGAGCAAATAAGCGACATCGCCCATCGGCTTATGCTCGCCATCCACCATCAGATCATAAGGCAATCGGCATGCTTGCGCACACTCGCCGCGGTTAGCGGAACGCCCGCCCCACATCTCCGACGTCAAGCATTGGCCGGAATACGACACACACAACGCGCCATGCACGAATACTTCCATCGGAAGCTTCGCCTGCTCGCCGATTGTACGGATCTGCTTCAGATTGTTTTCCCGTCCCAGCACGACGCGCTCCATATCGAATGGCTTCGTAAACTCTACGGCCTCAGGCGAAGTAATCGTCATCTGCGTGGAGCCATGGATCGGGAAATCCGGCGACAGCTCGCGAATCAGCTTCACAAGACCCAGATCCTGGACAATGACAGCGTCCACGCCAGCATCGATACACATCTCGATCAGCTTCTGCGCATCTCGCAGCTCATCTTCGAAGACAAGAATATTAAAGGTCAGAAAACCTTTAACTCCATAGGTATGAAGAAACGCCATAATCTCCGGCAACTCCTCCGAACGGAAGTTGTTCGCCCGTGCTCTTGCATTAAACTTTTCCACGCCAAAAAAAATCGCATCTGCCCCGTTGGCGACAGCCGCCCGCATACAATCCCAATCGCCGGCAGGTGCCAGCAATTCTATATCCGATCTTGTTATCATCTATTTTCGATTCCTCTCATCGCAAGATTATACAACTTGCGCCATATCTTTCATCTATAAGCATTGCCTTTTGCTTCTACTATTCTAACAAACAGCGCCATTTGATTCCACAACACATTGCTGCCAGCTCATTGCTCATATCGCTTTTGCCCAGTTATTATGCTATTTTGCCAAATATGAAGTTGCACACATCTCTTGCACAATGGGAGATGCTATACTATAGCTGACTTTGAATTCGATCCATCGACATGGATTCAGGAGGTTAATCATTTATGAAATTAGGCGTATTTAGTGTACTGTTTTCGGGACGGACTTTGGATGATGCGCTCGACTATATCGCGTCCAAGGGACTTGAAGCTGTGGAGATCGGGACAGGCGGATATCCAGGCAATGCCCATTGCGACCCGGATACGTTGCTGGCTGACGCGGGCAAGCTGAAAGCGTTTAAACACGCAGTAGAATCACGCGGGCTAATGATCAGCGCACTGAGCTGCCACGGCAATCCGCTTCATCCGCAGAAGGGAATCGCGAAGGAGCATGACGAGCTGATTCGCAAAACGATTGAACTGGCCAACCGTCTTGAAGTTGGCGTTGTCAACACATTCTCCGGCTGCCCTGGCGACCATGAGGATGCCAAATATCCGAACTGGCCTGTCGCTCCATGGCCGAACGAATATCAAGAAATCTTGACATGGCAATGGGAGCAAAAAGTTATTCCATATTGGTCTGAGATCGGTTCGATCGCTACGGATGCAGGTGTCAAAATCGGACTTGAGCTGCATGGCGGATTCTCCGTTCACAGCCCGGGTACACTGCTTCGCCTGCGTGAAGCAGCCGGCGATGCCATTGGCGCCAACCTTGATCCAAGCCACATGTGGTGGCAAGGTATCGATCCGGTACAAGCCGTTCAAATTCTGGGACGTGAAAATGCAATCCATCACTTCCACGCAAAAGACACGACGATTGATCCAATCAACGTAAACCGTCACGGCGTAACGGATATGCAATCGTATTCGCTTATGCTGGACCGCGCATGGCAGTTCCGTACTGTTGGCTTCGGCCACGATCTGAAGGTGTGGGCGGACATCATCAGCGCACTTCGTCTCGTAGGCTACGACTACGTTGTCAGCATCGAGCATGAAGATGGCCTGATGTCCATCGATGAGGGCTTCACCAAAGCCGTTCAAAACCTGCAGCAAGTGCTGATCCGCGAGCCGCTAGGCGACATGTGGTGGGTGTAAGCCATAACGCTTCAAACAAAAAGCACCGCCGGAGATATCCGGCGGTGCTTTCTGTTTCCAGTCATTAACCAATGACGCGGTACAGACCAATCTTGAAAATCATCACATAGTCAATAAACAGGAACAATCCGAGCGCTACAGCCGTGAAGCCGATGGCGAACAAGTTTTTCCTTGGACGCGCCATCAGAAGTCGCACGAACCCGATCGCAATGATTACTGTAAAGGCAAGCATGAAGTAATCGAACGGTTCGAATCCTTTGACAGCTTCTACCGCTTCTTCCGCCAGAAACATAAGGGGACCTCCTTTAGTCACACGTAACCTAATATTAATCTATGTTAGCCTCTCAACGCTCCCGATGCAAGTCTGAATCCACTTTCGTAACAAGTTTGTCACGATTTATTCACATATGTAGTTTTCCATGTCCTTACACCCTGACACAACTTTTCCCGCTTTTTTAAAATGTCCATCTCTTCCCGTAACTATTACCAGACTCGGCATGTTTTTCACATACGCAACGATTTTTGCATATTTTCAACATCAGTCGACATCGGATACTCATAGAAGGAACCATGAAAAGAAAGGATAATCCTTCCTCTCCACAGCTCCATGTTTATCTAATTACAACTTCTGAATAGTCTCGCTAATTGATCGAAAACATGCTATACCAAACTTATTCAGCCGCTCCCGCGCCAACACTTTCCTTATGATTATAGCGCTGCTGCGTCCGTTCTCTGTCCCGATCCAGAATCGGCTTCAGATAACGTCCTGTATAAGACTGTTCTACTTTAACCACTTGCTCCGGCGTTCCCGTAGCCACGATCGTACCGCCGCCGTTGCCGCCTTCTGGACCAAGATCGATCAGGTAGTCCGCCGTCTTGATGACATCCAGATTGTGTTCGATGACAAGAACCGATTCGCCAGAATCAACCAGACGATGCAGAACGGTAAGCAAGCGGTCGATATCATGCGCATGCAAGCCCGTCGTGGGTTCATCCAGAATATAAAGCGTCTTGCCCGTGCTCCGGCGATAAAGCTCCGCTGCCAGCTTCACGCGCTGCGCCTCGCCGCCGGAGAGCGTCGTTGCCGGCTGGCCAAGCTTCATATAGCCTAAGCCTACATCCAGCAGCGTCTGCACCTTACGGTGAATACGCGGAATGTTCTCGAAAAACGTACAGCCGTCTTCGATCGTCATCTCCAGCACTTCGGAGATGTTCTTGCCTTTGTACTTCACTTCAAGCGTCTCCCGATTGTAGCGCTTGCCCTTGCAAATCTCGCATGGCACATACACATCGGGCAGGAAGTGCATCTCGATCTTGATAATTCCGTCGCCGCGGCAGGCTTCGCAGCGGCCGCCCTTGACGTTGAAGCTGAAGCGGCCTTTCTTGTAGCCGCGCACCTTCGCTTCATTTGTGCTGGCGTACAGGTCACGGATATCATCGAATACGCCTGTATATGTCGCCGGGTTGGAGCGCGGCGTACGGCCAATTGGAGACTGGTCAATATCGATAACCTTCTCCAAATGCTCGATGCCTCTCATCTCCTTATATTGACCCGGACGCACCTTCGCTTTGTTCAAGTCGCGCGCCAGTGTCTTGTACAGAATCTCATTAACGAATGTCGACTTGCCGGAGCCTGAGACGCCCGTTACAGCGGAGAATACGCCTAGCGGTATCTTCACATTCACGTTGCGAAGATTGTTTTCCTTCGCTCCTCGAACCTCAATCCACTTATCGCCTGTAGTACGGCGCTCCATAGGAACCTCAATGAACTTGCGGCCGCTGAGGTACTGCCCTGTCAAAGAGTTCTCATCATCCATGACTTCCTTCGGTGTTCCTTGTGCTATAATCTGGCCGCCATGAATACCTGCGCCTGGGCCGATATCAATAATGTAATCGGCAGCCATCATCGTGTCTTCGTCATGCTCCACAACGATAAGGGTATTGCCCAGGTTGCGCATATGCTCCAGCGTCTGAATGAGGCGGTCATTGTCCCGCTGATGCAGGCCAATGCTCGGTTCGTCCAATATATACAGAACGCCCATCAGACTTGAACCTATCTGCGTAGCCAATCGGATCCGCTGTGCCTCGCCGCCGGACAATGTACCCGCAGCACGGCTGAGCGTCAAGTATTCCAAGCCGACATTGACCAGGAAGCCTAACCGGCTGTTGATTTCCTTCAGTATCAGTTGAGCAATGGTCTGCTCCTTATCCGTCAAAGACAATCCGTTAAAGTAACGTTGGGCTTCCCCAATCGACAGCTCCGTTACATGCGCAATGTTCTGAGCGCCGATCGTAACGGCGAGCGTCTCCTTGCGCAGACGCTGTCCTTTACAGCCGCCGCATGGCTTCGCGCTCATGTAATTCTCGATATGATCCCGCATCATGTCAGAAGCCGTATCACGATAGCGGCGTTCCAAGTTGTTCACGATACCTTCGAAAGGTACAAATGCTTCCTTGCGATGACCAAAATCATTTTCGTACAAGAAGCGAACACGCTCTCCGCCCGTCCCGTAAAGCAGCTTCTTCATCTGCTCCGTCGTCAGCTCCGATAATGGTACGTTCTCTGGAATACTGTAGTGCACGCATACCGCACTTAGAAATTGCGGGTAATAATTCGATGTGCTCCCTGCCCATGCCAGGAAAGCTCCCTCTTCAATCGACTTGCTGTTGTCTGGCACCAGCAGATCGGGGTCGACAATCATTTTCGCGCCAAGTCCGTCACAATCCGGGCATGCGCCATATGGACTGTTGAAAGAAAACATGCGCGGAGCAAGTTCCTCGATACTGAACCCGCACTCCGGACAAGCAAGATTGGAGCTGAACAACAGCTCTTCCTTCTCCATCACGTCTACGAGTACGCGGCCATCCGCCAGCTTTAATGCCGTCTCCAACGAGTCGGCCAGACGTGCGTGGATGTCCGGCTTCACAACAATCCGGTCCACGATCACTTCAATGGTATGCTTCTTGTTCTTCTCCAGCTCGATCTTCTCGCTAAGCTCACGCAGCTCGCCATTCACACGCACGCGAACGAAGCCTTGCTTCTGCACATCTGCCAGCAGCTTCGCATGCTCGCCCTTGCGGCCTGATACAAGCGGTGCCATGATCTGGAGCTTGGTGCGCTCCGGATATTCCATAATCCGGTCCACCATCTGCTGAACGGTCTGGGACGAGATCTCGATGCCGTGCTCTGGACAATGAGGCCGTCCGACACGAGCAAACAAAAGTCGCAAGTAATCGTAAATTTCCGTCACCGTACCTACGGTGGAACGAGGGTTGCGGCTTGTTGTCTTCTGGTCAATCGAGATCGCGGGAGACAGCCCGTCGATGGAGTCTACATCCGGCTTCTCCATCTGTCCCAGAAATTGGCGAGCATACGCGCTCAGTGATTCCACGTAGCGGCGTTGCCCCTCTGCATAGATGGTATCGAATGCAAGAGAAGACTTGCCCGAGCCGCTTAAGCCCGTCAACACAACGAACTTGTCGCGGGGAATCGTCACATCTATATTTTTTAAATTATGGGCGCGTGCGCCCTTTACGATAATTTTATCATTTGCCACTGGATTTTCCTCCTACTATCCCATCTCGGCTCGAAGCTCAAGCAACGCGTCCCGAAGCTCTGCAGCACGTTCGAACTGCAAGCTCTTGGCCGCTTCCTTCATCTCGCTCTCCAGACGCTCGATGAGTGACTGGCGATCTTTCTTCGACATCTTGTCTGTGCCCGCTCCAGCGAGGTAATCCGCTTTCTGCTCGGCGACCTTCGTAGCTTCAATTACATCATGGACACGCTTGCGGATCGTTTGCGGTTCAATGCCATGCTTCTCGTTATATGCGATCTGAATGGCCCGGCGGCGTTCCGTCTCCTTGATGGCGCGATCCATCGAATCCGTCATCTTATCGGCGTACATGATAACTCGCCCTTCGCTATTCCGGGCCGCCCGTCCGATCGTTTGGATCAGCGACCTGTCGGAACGAAGGAAGCCCTCCTTGTCCGCATCAAGAATGGTAACAAGTGACACTTCCGGAAGGTCAAGTCCTTCCCTGAGCAAGTTAATGCCCACCAGCACATGGAATACGCCAAGCCTAAGATCCCTTAGAATAGCTAGCCGTTCCAGCGTCTTGATATCGGAATGCAGGTAACGGACCTTAATACCGACTTCCTTCAGATAGTCAGTAAGATCTTCCGACATCTTCTTCGTCAAAGTCGTGATCAGCACGCGTTCGTCCTTCGAAATCCGGTCTCGGATTTCCTCCAGCAAATTATCAATCTGGCCTTTCGTCGGACGAACCTCGATAATGGGATCAAGCAGTCCCGTCGGTCTGATAATCTGCTCGATCATGGTCGGACAATGCTCCAGCTCATAAGGTCCCGGCGTCGCAGATACGTAGATCAATTGCTTCGTCTTCTCTTCGAACTCTTCGAATCGAAGCGGACGGTTATCCATAGCTGACGGCAGTCGGAAGCCATGATTGACCAGCATCTCCTTACGGGCCCGGTCACCGTTGAACATAGCACGGATCTGCGGCAAGGATACATGAGACTCGTCTATCACTACCAGCATGTCGTCAGGGAAATAATCGAGAAGCGTATACGGTGTCGCGCCGCGTTCCCTGAACGTAAGCGGACCTGAATAGTTCTCGATTCCAGAGCAGAAGCCCATCTCCGCCATCATCTCCAGGTCATACCGAGTACGCTGCTCCAGCCTTTGGGCCTCAAGCAATTTGCCGGCCTCCCGCAGCTCCGCCAGCCTCTCCTCCAGCTCGCGCTCGATATTGACGAGCGCCAGCTTCATGGTCTCTTCTTGGGTTACGAAGTGAGATGCCGGGAAGATCGCAATATGCTGGCGCTCCCCCACAATCTCGCCCGTCAGCACATCAATCTCAGAGATGCGCTCGATCTCGTCGCCGAACAGCTCGACGCGAAGAGCTCTCTCGTTGTTGGCCACCGGGAATATCTCGATGATATCCCCTCTTACCCGAAATGTGCCGCGCGTGAAGCTAATATCATTCCTCTTATACTGAATATCCACGAGCTTATGCAGAATCGTATCGCGGGGTTTCTCCATCCCTACACGAAGCGACAGCACAAGACTGCCGTATTCAATCGGAGAGCCCAAGCCGTATATACAGGATACGCTGGCTACGATAATGACATCCCGCCTGTCGAACAACGAGCTTGTAGCGGAGTGGCGCAGCTTATCGATTTCATCATTGATACTGGAATCCTTCTCGATGAAGGTGTCGGTGGATGGGATATAGGCTTCTGGCTGGTAGTAGTCGTAGTAGCTAACGAAATATTCAACCGCATTGTCGGGGAAAAAGGATTTGAATTCACTGCAAAGCTGCGCGGCCAGCGTCTTGTTGTGCGCAATGACAAGCGTTGGCCTGTTCAGCTCCTGAATGGCATTCGCAATGGTGTACGTCTTGCCCGTGCCTGTCGCACCGAGCAGAGTCTGATGCCGCATGCCGGCCCTTACGCCTTCGACCAGTTCCTTAATCGCCTTCGGCTGGTCGCCCTGCGGACTATATTCGGACTTGATTTCAAATAATCGGTCGCTCATGTCCTTCTCCGTCACTCCTTATCCTCCTAACCTTCTCTATCTATTATCATTATAGTCAAATGCCTTCTAAGGAAATCAGGCACAGCACATCATAGGAATATGTGTTCCCATTTATTATAGCTCTTACCTTTTATTCGCGCAACGCATGATCTCACGTTTTTTCCAATTTGCTTCTTCCAGTTGCCGGAAACAACAACAGGGCTGCCCGCACCCTCACGAACAGCCCTGTTACATCTTTCTGCTTACATATTGTTTTCGCGTGCCTCGCCCTTGCCTCTGCGATTCGCCGCCCTCATGCCGCGAAGCAGTCCAACAATCGAAGCCGGTCCGGTCGCGGCATAATAATTCGCCTGCTCATCCGGTGCCAGAATGACCCCTAACTGATGATGTTCGCCGGCAAATCTGGCCCGCTGGGCAAACTTCAGCTCACCTTCGATATTATAAATCTCCAGCTTGCAGAATGCAGAGTTAATCGCAAGCGCGCTATACAGCTCTTCCTTGGTGAGCACGTGCGTCCCGTTCACCTTATGCAGAATCTCGCCAGCCATAAGGCCCATTGCTTCAGCTGGCGTCCCCGGCACAACACCGAGAATGCGCAGCCCGCGCGCGTCATGCACGTACAACGGCGTTCGCTTCGACTCAGCGAGCCTGCTCCGCCAGACGATCGCCTCATGCAGCAAGATGGATGCGGCCGCCGCAAGCGGCAGCAAGGCAGGCTGCCACCAGGCTGCAATCGCCGCTCCAGCCAGAAGGAGGCTGTAGATGAGAAGCCCCTGTGCGGCATGTCTGGCCTTGACCTGCGGCAGCATCGTCCGCGTCATCTCCGTAAAGCCGATAATCATCGGCAGCGCGACAAATGTCCAGCCCTGCGACCAATCCGCGCCGAAGAGCGGCATCCAGGGCAGGCTCGTAGTCGAGACGCTGCCGCTTACCGAATCGGTTACCGGAACGAGCAGGAATAGCGGCACAGGCCAGAAGCCTTGGAGCAAATAGCCGCCAACCAGCTTGCCGCGTTTGCCCTCAAGGAAGAGCGGCGTTGACAGCCGGTTGCCTTGCAGCCTGACCAGTATCGCTTCCGCAAGATGCAGCAGAGCCACAAGCAGCAGCAATCCTGCTGCGTCTACGCGAGCAAGCGAGGCGGCCATATTGCCGATCCAGTCCGTCCGTTCCGCAAGCGGAGTGAAAGAGAAGCCCCATTGCAAGAGCGTAATGATACCCGCGCTATAAGCAAAACAAAGATATCGGATGCGAATCAGCATCAGTACCGCTGCAACCGCCCATAACCAGAGAACAGCGGAAGGTGTAAGCGTAGAGCCTATGAACGCTCCTGTGACCGATACCGCAAGTCCTGCCAATAATCCAGTCAGCACCGCCTTTGCGGTCAGATTAATCCAGCTATGAAGCTTGACCGCGAATAGCTGCCGTTCCATTCTCATTTGCCTACTATATTGCAAGATGATAAATAATACCGCTATATAATAAAAAGGTTGTATCAGCAGTTGCAAAGCGGATTCCGCAAGCAATTGCAGCATAGCCAGCACCGTCTCCAAGCGAACACTCCCCAATCTGTCCGATTTCCAATGAAAAAGGCTGGCCCCGACTACGCGAAGCCAACCTTGTATTTATTCGACACCTGCTAGCCTATTTCCTGCTGACAGACTTTACCGCTTCCAGAAGCTGTACGTCGTTATCTTTATTTTGAATCCACTTCACAACGGCCTGCTCCAGCAGCGCCGCAGTCTTGGCATCAATCTCTCCGGTCACCGGAAGCTGATGCTGCGTCTGAAACTTTTTCACAGCCTCAACGGTCTCTTCGTCGAAGTAGCCGTCCTCGCGTGAAGGGTCAAATCCAAGTCCGTGGAGCATGATCTGAGCACTGCGAACCTGCTCGCTCAGGCTGTCGGCCTTCAGCGGCTCAAGCACATTCATTCTGGCGACCGTATACATATCCGGCGGCTCGACGATCTGATTCGGAGTGATGCCCTTCTTGTGAATCCAGTTGCCGTCAGGCGTTAGCCACTTCGCAATCGTCATCTTAAGCAGGCTTCCATCGCCAAGTGCTTTGTTATAGCTGACCTGAACCGTTCCTTTGCCGAAGGACTGCTCACCAATAACCGTTGCTCCGGCCGCCTCCTGCAATGCGCCTGCTAGGATCTCCGAGGCACTGGCGCTCCCTTTGTTGGTAAGCACGGCAATCGGGTAGTCTTTCTGTGAGCCGCCCTTGGCCTGCGTCTTCTCCCGCTTCCCGTCCCGGTATTCGACCTGAACGACGGTGGAGCCTTCTTTCATCATCAGCTGCGAGATTTCGACGACAATAGGAAGAACGCCGCCTGGATTATTCCGCACGTCCAGGACCAGGCCTTTCATCCCTTCGCCCTCCAGCTTCTCCAGCTCATCCTTGAACCGTTTAGCAGTATTGAGCGAAAACTGGCGAATTTCGATTACGCCAATCCCGTCCGGTCTCATTGTACCGTGGACGGTCTCCACATCGATATCATCGCGAATGAGCACCAGCTGAATTGGCTCCGAGAAGCCGCTGCGCTGTACAACGATTTTCGCTTTCGTTCCCTTCGGGCCGCGAATCTTAGTGACAGCTTCCTGCAGGTTCAAACCGTTTAAGCTGACGCCATTGACTGAGATCAGCACGTCTTTGGCAAGCAGGCCTGAACGTTCGGCAGGCGAGCCTTTAATCGGAGATACGACGATGATCTTCCCATCCTCCGTTGTCACTTCCGCACCAATTCCGGTAAAAGAGCCTTCAATCGATTCCGAGAAATGCTGTGCAACTTCCTTCTCCATATAGACAGAATACGGATCATCCAGCGCTTTCATCATTCCGCTGACTGCGCCATCCAGCAATTCCTCGCGCTCGACATCCTCGTAATATTTGGACTCAATTAACTCCAGCACCGCATTCAGCTTGGCAAGCTCGTCCGCACTCAACTGATAGCGGCCCTGTTCATCTGCGGCAGCAGCTGCAGCTACAGCAGACGCGGGACGCTGATCTCCATGCCGAATCCATTGATCCGCAAGCGTCATCGTCACCAGTACGGAGGCGATTATCGTCACCATGACAAAAGCAAAAACCGTACGTCCCTTGAAATACACCTCGGTACACCACCTTCATTGTTATCCAGCTTTCATGACCCCAATAGTATATGACAAGCGGAAGGCAATTATTTGCGGCAATGCCAATTCGAGCTTGATGCGCCTTGAATAATAAGGGCAGCCCAATTCTGGGCTGCCGCTTGCTGTTGCTGTATGATGGCCTATTATTTCAAATATCCGCTCGGATTGACCGGTACTTCGTTTTTGCGTACTTCAAAGTGAAGATGCGGTCCGGTGGAATTGCCTGTGCTGCCGACTTCAGCGATCTTCTGGCCTTTCTTGATCTGATCGCCTACGTCAACAAGAAGACCTCCGTTGCGAATATGTCCGTACAATGTCCATAGCCCGTTGCCGTGATCGATGATGATACAGTTGCCATAACCGCTCCACAGCTGCGATACGATAACGACACCAGATTCAGCGGCATAGATGGCCGTGCCTTGCGGCGCGCCGAAGTCAATCCCGGTATGCGTATGCTTCTTGCCCGTGATGGGATGAGTCCGAGTGCCAAAACTTGAGGTTACGCGAATTTTGCCTTGGATCGGCATGCCGAGCTTGCCGCCAGTATACGGATTTTTGATGCGGTTTTTCTCAGCATTCAGCTTAGATACCTTCGCCGCCAACTGCACGAGCAGCTTCTCCTGTTCTTCGCTGATGACTTCCAGCATTTCAAGCGTCTCGGACAGCTGGGTCAAATTTTCATTATAAGAAGCAACGAGCACTTCCTTGTCTGCTTCCTTCTTGACCAGATCGGCTTGCTGCAGCTCAAGCTCATGATAGAGCGCCTCCAGCTCCGCATATTGCTCCTCGATATCGGCTTTCTTCTCCTCTACGAGAGCTTGGTCTTTTTTATGAGCAGTCAGAATATCGCGGTCTGAGCTCAGGATCGTCTGCAGGGCATCAAACCGATCGAGGAAGTCCGTAAAGCTTGTTGCGCTAAACAGCACATCCATGTAAGATACAAAACCGTTCGAATACATCATACGCATACGAGTCTCAAGAAGCGCCTCGCGCTCCTCAACCCGTATAATAGCCTCCTCCAACTCTACGCCGGTTTGCACCAGCTCCTCTTGCTTCGCTTTCTTCTCCCCTTGCTTCTTCGTCAAAGCAATGGCAACTTTGTCAATTTCTTTATTCAGGGCACTGATTTCACTCTGAAGCGTTTCTTTCTTCGAGGATATCGTCAGCTTCTGCGCCTCTGCATTTTTTGCATCCTTGGCTGCATTAGCTGCCTTGCGCTCTGCTTCCTTGATTTGCTGGTTGGCCGCTTTAATATCCTTCTCGATTTGGGATAGCGAAGCCGCCTTGACCTCGCTGCCGCCAGAAGGCTGCAGAACAAACACGGCGAGTATTGTCACAGCTATGATAAACGCGCTTATCTTTTTCATAAATGAACCATTCACCTACACTTTCAAATACTTTCGTACCGAAATGGTGCTGCCCCAAATGCCGATCAATGTGCCGATTGCCATAATTAACAATGCTGCATTCATTCCCGCTTCCTTCAGCGGAATCAGGTTGACCATCATAAGTGATAAGTCCAGCTTCGTGAGCTTAATAATTTGGGCGTAGCTGCCGAGTACGGCCGCGGTCGTCAGTACCGAACTGACAAAGCCGATCAATGCCCCCTCGATGAAAAACGGCCAGCGGATAAACGCATTCGTCGCGCCCACCAGCTTCATAATGCCGATTTCTCTGCGTCTTGCGATAATCGTCATCTTAATGGTGTTGGAAATAAGCAGCATAGCTGTTACGCCAAGGCCGATGACGAGAACAAATCCGATATTGCGAACCGCATTGGTCACTTTAAACAAAGTCTCTATGGTGCCTTGCCCATACTTGATTTGGTTAATCGGACTGGTCTCATCCGCTTTGTTGATGCCATCAATTTTCAACGCCACTGTCTCCACCGACTGCGGGTCATACACCTCTACTGTGTAAGAAATAGGGAGTGGATTGTTTTCGTTGTTGTATCCTTCCAGCCAATCCCCGTTTTCGACGCCCATCGCATCGCGGAGGATCTTAAGTCCTTCTTCTTTGGATACGATCTTCACTTTGCTAACTTCTTCCAGGTTTCCGATTTTGTTCTGTACTTCCGTAACCTTGGCTTGCTCCACATCCGTCTGTAAGAACACTCTTATTTGAACCCTGCTCTCGATCTGGTCCGCCATGGAGTTGACATTCAGTGCCAGCAGGACAAAAACACCTAATATAAACAACGAGATAAAGATCGAACTCATTGATGCAAATGACATCCAGCCATTTCGAATGATGTTCTTGGCACCCTCGCGCAGATGCCGCAAGATTGTGCTAAATTTCATAACCGTACTCCCCTCTCGCCTCGTCACGGACGATCAGGCCGTTCTCTATGGCAATGACCCGCTTGCGCATGCTGTTTACGATTTCCTTGTTGTGTGTCGCCATAATTATCGTTGAACCACGGAAGTTGATCTCCTCCAGCAGGTTCATAATCCCTGCCGAAGTCTCCGGGTCCAAGTTCCCGGTAGGCTCGTCCGCCACAATTACCGACGGATTGTTCACTATTGCCCGGGCAATCGACACCCTTTGCTGCTCACCGCCCGATAGCTGGGACGGCAAAGAATTATGCTTATGCTTCAATCCGACAAGCTCCAACACTTCCATCGTACGTTTCTTAATCACTCTGCGCGGGGCTTCGATTACTTCCATCGCAAAAGCGACATTTTCGTATATTGTCAGCTTCGGCAGCAGCCTGAAATCCTGAAAGATCACACCGATATTTCTTCGGACATATGGGATTTTGCGAGGCTTCAGCTTGCCGATATTAAACCCGTTTACCGATAGCTGGCCTTTGGTCGGCACTTCTTCACGGTAAATCAGCTTCATAAATGTAGACTTGCCGGCGCCGGATGGGCCGACGACATAAACAAACTCATTTCGATCTATTCGAACAGATACGCCACGAAGTGCATTCGTTCCGTCAGCGTACGTCTTCCATATGTCGTGCATTTCGATCACAGTATCACATCCTGTATGTAGTCAATTTTAGTATTTCGACAGCTTGCGGCTAATTCCTTCAATTCAAGCGAGCTTTCCGCTTTTTTCATGATTCTCATTATCGAAGGCTTTGTCGAAATACGATGCAATTCCCTCCATTTAATGTAAACCTGATAGAGCCAGCTTAGGGCTCAGCATGATGGTAGAGGGGCAGGATCGAATTGGCTGCGGTTGGTAATCAGCTGATTTCCGGTATGGGCGAGACAAGTGCAACGCTGCAAATTCCGCCTTCGTTGTTTCGCCAGCACGCGAAGGTACCTGCGGCATGAAGGGATGCACAATCGCATATGGATGTAGGAATGTGTGAATGCGGGGAAAGGGTGCTTTGGCATGAGGAAGCTGCAGTGGGTGTTGTGGGGATTGTTGGCCGTTGTGCTGTTTGCGGCAGCAGCAGGATTCGTCGTGGTATGGAAGTACGCTAATCAGGAATTGGTCCCCGAAGGTGTGACCGCAGGCAAGCTGCAAATCGGCGGCATGTACATTGACGATGCTATCGCCTTGCTGGATAAGTATGAGAAAGCATTAGAGAAGCGCAGTATTACCGTGCAGGCGAACCAGGTTGCAAAGGACAGCCGAAGCTGGCTTGTATCCGAATTTGGGTATCGTGCAGAATTCACCGGGGCAAGGGACGCCCTATTGCAGTTAAAGAAGGGAGGCCTATGGGAACGCGCTCGCTATCGCTATCAATTCCCTAACCATTACGCACTGTCGCAAAGCTGGGAAAAAAGCGCGTTCGAGTCCGCTCTTCGTAAGCAATGGCGCTGGGTGGAGAACAACTCGCCGCAGAATGCTTCTCGGGAAATCACAAAGCAGGACGAAGTCATCTACACACCCCATGCTGATGCCTATCGGTTAGACTTGGCTGGTCTGGTGCAAGAAGCCGATCTATGGGTTCTGCTGGAGGAGAACGAAGTCGGGCAAGAAGTAACGGATGATCTTGGCACCATGGTGGCCGAACTGCCCATAAGTACGATTCATCCCGATATCACACTGGAGAAGTTGAAGAATGAAGGGATCGATCGGCTCATTATGTCCTTTACGACCGACTTCAGTTCAAGCGCAGAGGGACGTTCGCATAATGTGAGCGTTACAGCGAAGACGCTGAACGATTGGTATTTGAAGCCGGACGAAGTGTTCGCTTATAGTGAACTGATTGCAAAAGCGGAGAAGGAGCATACCTATCGCGAAGCCCCTGTAATACTCAACGGCAAATTCGTGCCCGGCATCGGCGGAGGCATCTGCCAAGTATCCAGCACCCTCTATCAAGCTATACTGCGTGCGGGACTCGGCATTGAAGAAAGACGCAATCATTCACTGCCTGTCGCCTATCTCCCGCTTGGACACGATGCGACCTATGCGACGGATGCGATAGATTTCAAATTCCGCAACACGACAGGAAAAAGCCTGCTCATCCGTACGTCGGTGAAAAATAAGAAGCTGACTATTAAGCTGTTCGGTACCATGCCCAGCAACGAAAGCTACGAAATCGAATCCGTCACGCTGGATACCCTCTCTCCGAAAACGCAGCAATCGGTCAACCCCGCTCTCCCGGTTGGAAAAACGGTTGTCGTGGATAAAGGTAAACCCGGCTATATCGTGGAAACCTACCGCACGCATCTGCGGGACGGTAAGGTTATCACACGCGAGCGTGTGTCCAAAGACACCTATCGCGCCCAGCCCACGCTAATCGAGACAGGTCCGGCCTCGCTTAACGCAACTCCTTCTCCGCAAACTACGCCGTCGCCCGGCGATTCGCTGGTTGAGGATGGGCTGTGATCGATTACGGGTGTTGGAAATTAGATAGGATATCCCGAGTGAATGGAACAGGCAAAACTTAGACGGGAGCTATGAAGTGAAATGGGAGCTTTAAGTCGGTTGGGCCGACTTAGATGGACCAGGTCAGGATGTTCGCACACTTTAGGTCGGTTGGGCCGACTTAGATGGACCGGGTCAGGGTGGTCGCACACTTTAGGTCGGTTGCGTCGACTTAATTAGACTGGGTCAGGATGTTCGCACACTTTAGGTCGGTTGGGCCGACTTAATTGGACCAGGTCAGGATGTTCGCACACTTTAGGTCGGTTGGGCCGACTTAAATGGACCGGGCCAGGGGTTCGCACACTTTAGGTCGGTTGGGCCGACTTAGATGGACCGGGCCAGGATGTTCGCACACTTTAGGTCGGTTGTGCCGACTTAGATGGACCGGGTCAGAGGCACACGTCGGTGAAAGCGACTTGTATCTGGCAGCAACAAAGATTCAATCATCGCGACAACAACAAAAAAAGACGGAGGCCGAAGCCCCGTCTTTTTTGTTGCTTGTAACACTCTATGCGTCTACGTCGTGCCAATACCAGCGGTACCCTATAATGGGGTACGGCCTATGATTGCGGCAAGACATCTTGTTCATTTATTACCTGCTGCGCTCCAAATATTCTACGACCCAAGCCGCTGTCTCTGCGAGCGCCACGTCGGCACGGCCGATTGCCGCTTCGACTTGCTGCTTCGCGGTGCCGCCGTACACGTTACGGGCGTTCACGACTTGCTCAGGTTGAAGCACCGCATAGATGCGATCGTCGAACAAGCTGGAGAACTGCTTGAACTCTTCGATTTTTAGATCCAGCAAATACTTGTTCTGCTCAATGCAATACAGAACGGTTTTACCAATTACTTCATGCGCTTGACGGAACGGCATGCCTTTGCCCACGAGGAAGTCGGCGATGTCCGTTGCATTGGAAAAATCCTGGTTGACCGCTTGGCGCATCCGGTCCGTATTGACCTTCATCGTAGCAATCATCGGCGCAAACAATTGAAGCGCGCCTTGCAGCGTTTTCACCGTATCGAACATGCCTTCTTTGTCTTCCTGCATATCCTTGTTGTAAGCAAGCGGAAGCGACTTCAGCACGGTGAGCAAGCCGACCAAGTTGCCGTAGACACGGCCTGTCTTGCCGCGAACAAGCTCCGGCACATCCGGATTCTTCTTCTGCGGCATGATGCTGCTGCCTGTGCAGAACGCATCATCCAACTCAACAAAGTGGAATTCCGTGCTGGACCACATGATGAGCTCCTCGCTCAGACGAGACAAGTGCATCATGATGATGGAGGCATGCGAAAGGAATTCCAAGATGAAGTCCCGGTCGCTTACCGCATCCAGGCTATTCTCATACACGCGATCGAATTTCAATTGCTGAGCTACAAAATGGCGATCGATTGGAAATGTCGTGCCTGCCAAAGCGCCAGCGCCCAGCGGCAATACGTTGATACGTTTGTAGCTGTCTTGCAAACGCTCGATATCGCGGCCGAACATGGACACGTACGCCATCAAATGATGAGCGAACAAGATCGGCTGCGCGCGTTGCAAATGCGTGTAGCCCGGCAGGATCGTGTCGGTATTCGCTTTCGCTTGCTCAACTAGCGCGAATTGCAGCTTCTGCAGCATATCTACGAATTCCACAACGCGTTTGCGAAGCCACAAGTGCATGTCTGTCGCAACTTGGTCATTGCGGCTGCGGCCTGTATGCAGCTTGCCGCCTACGGAACCTACATCGTCGATCAGCGTTTTTTCGATATTCATATGGATGTCTTCGTCGCCAATGGAGAACTCGATATCGTCGCGCTTAATGCGTTGAAGCACGCGATGAAGGCCATCCTTGATTTTCTCTACATCATCAGCAGGCAGGATGCCCTGCTTACCCAGCATGGTGACATGCGCAAGGCTGCCTTGAATGTCTTCCTCGGCCAGCTCTTTGTCGAACATGATCGAAGCTGTATATTCTTCTACCAGCTGGTCTGTCTTTTTCGTAAAACGACCGCCCCATAGTTTGCTCACTGTATCCAGCACTCCCTTCCGAATGCAAGGGAACGGAAGCCGTTCAGCATGCGAGGGCCGAGGAGCAAGCAGCGTTCGGCCGCATCCCCTTAAGTCCTCTGCCAAGACTGCTGCGCAGTCCCGGCGCTCATGCTTCACAAGCTTCCGCCCTTATCCGGCTATTAGTTTTTGCTTTGCTCTACGCCAGAGGAAACTTTCAGACGAAGCGCATTCAGACGGATGAAGCCTGTTGCATCGCCTTGATCGTATGCTTGCGACGGATCGGCTTCCATCGTTGCGATGTCCGGGTTGTACAGGCTGACCGGGCTCTTCACGCCAGCACCGATTACGTTGCCTTTGTACAGCTTGAGGCGTACAACGCCGCTTACGTTCTTCTGCGATTCTGTCACGAGCGCTTGCAAAGCAATACGCTCAGGAGCGAACCAGAAGCCGTTGTAGACAAGCTGGCTATATTTCGCGATCAGGGAGTCGCGAAGATGCATCACTTCGCGGTCCATTGTCAGAGATTCCATTTTACGATGAGCAGTGAACAGAATCGTACCGCCCGGCGTCTCGTATACGCCACGGCTCTTCATGCCGACAAAACGGTTCTCAACCATGTCGACGCGGCCGATGCCATGCTTGCCGCCCAGCTCATTCAGTTGCTCCATGACTTCAAGAGGGCTCATAGCCTCGCCGTTCAAGGCAACGCAGTCGCCTTGCTCGAACGTCAATTCCACATATTCCGCTTGGTCTGGCGCACGCTCAGGCGATACGCTCAGCACGTACATGTCTTCATTCTTCTCGGCGCTTGGGTCGAACCAAGGGTCCTCCAGCATGCCGCTCTCGAAGCTGATATGAAGCAGGTTGCGGTCTGTGGAGTACGGCTTCGCAGCCGATGCTGTAACCGGAATGCCATGCTTCTCGGCATAAGCGATCATCTCGGCGCGTCCAGGGAATTGCTCGCGGAATGCTTCCAGTCTCCATGGAGCGATAACGCCGATCTCTGGCGCCAGCGCGGCAGCCGTCAGCTCGAAACGAACTTGGTCGTTGCCTTTGCCGGTAGCGCCGTGAGCGATTGCCGTCGCGCCTTCCGCACGAGCGATATCCACCATACGTTTCGCGATTAGCGGACGCGCAATGGAAGTGCCGAGCAGGTATTGTCCCTCATACAGCGTTCCCGCTTGGAACATCGGATAAATAAAGTCTTTTGCAAATTCAGCGCGGAGGTCATCGATGTACACTTTGGAAGCGCCTGTTGCCAGCGCTTTTTCTTCCAGTCCATCAAGTTCATCCTTCTGTCCGATATCTGCTGTAAAAGCGATAATTTCAGCGTCGTATGTTTCTTTGAGCCATTTCAGAATAACGGAAGTATCCAAGCCTCCGGAGTAAGCCAGCACGATTTTTTCTTTTGCCATGATCTCCTCTTACATCCCTTCACTTATAAAGTATCTATGCTATTAGGACATGATCGCCGCCATGATCGCTTTTTGCGCATGGAGACGGTTTTCTGCCTGGTCGAAAATAATGGATTGTGCGCCGTCGATGACGCTTTCGCTCACTTCTTCGCCGCGATGCGCAGGAAGACAGTGCATGAATTGGAAGTCTTTCTTCGCATATTTCGCCAGCTCGTCGTTCACCTGGAAATTCGCAAAAGCAAGCTCGCGTTCCTTCTGCTCTGCTTCTTGACCCATGCTCGCCCATACATCAGTGTAAATGATGTCCGCATCGGCAACAGCTTCCTTCGGATCATGGCAGATAACAAGGCGGGAGCCTGTCTCAGCCGCGTTCGCTTTCGTCTGTTTAACCAGATCAGAGTCTGGCTCGTAGCCTTCCGGCGTTGCAATGGACATATGCATACCCAGCTTGGCAGCACCCATCATAAGCGAGTGAGCCATGTTGTTGCCATCGCCGATGTACGCCATTTTCAGGCCTTCCAGCGTGCCCTTCTTCTCATAGATCGTCTGGAAGTCGGCCAGCGCTTGGCAAGGATGGGACAGATCAGTCAAACCGTTAATGACCGGAATTGTAGCGCCTCTAGCCAGCTCTACCACTTTGCGGTGCGCGAATGTGCGGATCATGATGCCATCCAGGTAACGTGACAGTGTCTGAGCGGTATCCCAGATAGTCTCGCCGCGGCCGATTTGCAGATCGTTGCTGCTCAGGAACAAGCCTTGTCCGCCGAGCTGGTACATGCCTACTTCGAATGAAACGCGCGTGCGCGTCGACGATTTCTCAAAAATCATGCCTAGCGTCTTGCCCTTCAGAATGTGATGGGTTTCGCCGGCCTTCTGTTTTCTTTTCAGATCGATAGCCAGGTTGATCAGGTAGTGCAGCTCTTCCTTCGTAAAATCAACCAGCATCAAAAAGTCGCGCCCTTTCAAGCTATGGGCTATTTCTTCGTTCACTATTTGCATGATGTTCCCTCCTAAAGGTTTTGCGGAGCAAAACCACTTCGTAAGCTAAGCTGAGGTTTGCGGAGCAAACCTTACTTCGTAAGCGATACTTAGGTTTTGCGTAAGCAAAACCACTTCGTAAGCATAAGCTGAGGTTTGCGGAGCAAACCTTACTTCGTAAGCATAATATCAGCCAAGACAACCGCTACAAGAACCAATTATTATTCCGATCGCTGTTGCAGCCCGCAGGTTTTGAATTTGGGTTGCTAAGATAACCTGCCGTCTGCAAAGGCGAACACTTCGTTTCTCCATAACAATTGGTTCTTTCCGCTTCCCTTGGCTCAAAAGACATATTATAAATCCACTAATTAATTATCTAGCGCTCAAAAGCTCCGCCAGTATAGATACAGCTTCATCGATCTCTTCATTAGTTACCAGCAAGTTAGGCAGCAAGCGAACGACATTCGGTCCTGCTGTAATAACGAGCAAACCACGCTTCTGAGCATCTGCGATAACATCCCCTACCGGCCCTGCACATTCAATACCGACCAGCAGACCAAGACCGCGAACTTCCTTCACAAAGCTTGCACCTGCCAGCTTCTCGCGAAGCTGCGACATGAGATATTCACCTTGCACTGCCGCTCTGGCAGACAGACTGTCGCTGACGATAGTCTCCAGCGTCGCCTTCACGACCGCAGTTGCGATCGGCGTACCGCCGAATGTAGAGCCATGACTGCCTGCGCTGAAGCCTTCACGCAGCTTTTCCTTCGCGACCATCGCGCCTACCGGGAAGCCGCTGCCGAGACCTTTTGCCAACGTGAAGATGTCCGGCTCGATACCGAAATGCTCGTAGGCGAATAGCTTGCCCGTGCGTCCGATACCTGTCTGAATCTCATCGACGATGAGCAGAATGCCTTCGCGCTTACACAATTCGGCAACTTGCTGAATATAAGTCTGGTCAACCGGATGAATGCCGCCTTCCGCTTGGACCATCTCCAGCATGATGGCTGCCGTCTTGTCGCTAACCGCTGCTTCAAGGGCTGCAAAATCGTTATAAGCAATATACTTGAAGCCTTCCGGCAGCGGAGCAAAACCTTCCTTCACTTTCGCTTGACCTGTAGCCGTTAGCGTCGCCAGCGTGCGACCATGGAACGACTGTTCAAATGTAATGATTTCATAACGTCCGTTGTTCTGGACCAATTGCTGATAACGACGTGCCAGCTTAATCGCCGCTTCGTTCGCCTCCGCGCCCGAATTGCAGAAGAATACGGCGTCACCACAGCTATTGTCCGTCAGCAGCTTGGCTGCATCGGCTTGATTCGGAATGTGAAACAGGTTGGACACATGCCACAGCTGATCCAACTGCTGCACCAACGCTTCTTTAATACGTGCTGGCGCATGACCCAGATTGGTGACGGCAATGCCGCTCATAAAGTCCAGGTAGCGGTTGCCCGCGTCATCCCACAGCCAGCTTCCTTCACCCTTAACCAGCGTGAGGGGATACCGCGCATATGTAGGAAGTAATGAGGCTCCAGCCGTAGCCGTTTTATTCTCGCTCATCTATCATTACACCTGCCTTTGCTTGCTTTGTACGATACTTGTTCCGACTCCGCCTTCGCGTACCGCCCGTGTCAATACGCCAGCCTCTTGCCCGCTTACGATGACGACCTCGCGCACGCGGCCTTGAATGCACTGAATGGCAGCCCGAACCTTCGGAATCATGCCGCCGTATATTTCACCGCTTGCAATCATCTCCTCGATCTCTTCCACTGTAACCGAAGGAAGCACTTGCTTCTCCCCGTTCACCGTCTTCAAGATACCCGGCACATCCGTGACAACAATCATCCGCTCCACTCCCAAATGGGAAGCGACCGCTCCCGCAGCTGTATCGGCGTTAATGTTGTAGCGCTGTCCATTCGCGTCGATCCCGATCGGAGCAATAACCGGAATGTAGCCCATTGCCATAATGCCTTCTATAATGCCGGATTCGACATCCGTTACATCGCCTACAAAACCGATTTCCGACGCGTTGGCGACTGGACGGGCCTGGATCAAACCGCCATCCACACCCGACAAGCCCAGTGCCTGAGCGCCATTCATTCCGATTTTGCGTACGATTTCTTTATTGATTCGACCGGCAAGCACCATCTCCACGACATCCAGCACATCGTCGCTAGTCTTGCGCAGGCCGTTCACGAATTCTGTCTCAATTCCGAGCTTGGTTAACGTCTCCGAAATGGCAGGTCCGCCGCCATGCACGATCACGGGTTTCACGCCGGATTGCTGCAGCTCCCTAAGCTCTCCGAAAAAGTCTTCCGGCAAAGCCGCAAGCGTGCTTCCGCCGCATTTCATCACAAACCGCTGTTCCATTATTGCTTCATCCTCCACCCTGCAGCCTTACAGGCTCCTTAAGTCCGATATGCCGCATTGATGCGGACGTAATCATAGGTCAGGTCACAGCCCCAAGCTGTCGCAGAGCCTTCCCCATTATGAAGATCGACAACGATTACAACGGTATCGCCCTTCAAATATTCCAGTGCCACTTCCTCGTCGAATGCCACCGGACGGGATTGCTGAAGGGTCACGATGTCGCCCAGGCGGATGTCGACCGTAGCCGGGTTAACCGGCTGTCCCGCACGGCCAACCGCCGCAATGATGCGGCCCCAGTTGGCATCGGCTCCGAATACAGCCGACTTCACCAAGGAGGAGCCGATCACCGTCTTGGCAATCGCAGCAGCCGAATCGTCGCTGACCGCCCCGTGCACTTGAACCTCAACAAGCTTCGTCGCGCCTTCTCCGTCTCTCGCGATCGCTTTGGCCAACACTTCGCATACATAACGCAGCGCGGCAGCGAATGCCGCCCAGCCTTCATGCGCAGGCGTAAGCTCGGCATGGTCCACCAGTCCGCTCGCCATAGCGACCAGCATATCGTTCGTGCTTGTATCGCCATCAACCGTAATCATATTAAATGTATAGTTCGTCGCCTGGCGAAGAAGAGTCTGCAGCGCTTCGCTCCCAATCTTCGCGTCGGTCGTCACAAAGCCGAGCATCGTCGCCATATTGGGATGGATCATGCCTGAGCCTTTGGCAGCGCCTGCAACTGTTACGGTTTTGCCATCAAGCTCTAGCTCCACGCATACCATCTTCTGCACCAAATCGGTCGTCAGAATCGCTTGGCAGAAGCCGTCCGCGCCCGGCTGCCCGCCATCCAGCTGGGAAGGCAAAGCGTCAATGCCGCTGCGGACTTTGTCCATCTTCAAATTTTCGCCGATTACGCCCGTTGACGCTACCGCTACATGGTCAACCGGAACGCCTATCGCTTCAGCGAATCTGGCACGCATCTCATAGGCGTCTGCATCGCCTTGCTCGCCAGTACAAGCGTTGGCATTGCCGCTATTAACGAGCACCGCCTGCAGCAGGCCTTCCGCTGCGATGCTTTCTCTTGTCACTTGCAAAGGAGCCGCCTGGAATACATTCGTCGTATAGACGCCCGCCGCCGTTGCTGGCACTTCGCAGACGATCGCTCCCAGATCGTGGCGTGTTGTTTTTTTCAAACCGCAATGAAGTCCTCCGGCCCGGAATCCCTTAGGCGTCGTAATCGAGCCATCCGCTACCACTTTGAACGGAGTTGACGCAGTGTCCTGTCCCATCGTGAATCGTTTCTCCCTCTTATGAAATGAAATATGATTACGGATAAGCAGGAACAAATTGGAGACCTGACGTCTCATCCCAGCCCATCAAAAGATTTAAGTTCTGAATGGCTTGGCCTGCCGCGCCCTTCACCAGATTGTCGATAACAGAAATAATCGTAACCCGGTTCGTACGCGCATCCACCGCAAAGCCGATATCGCAATAATTGGAGCCCCATACTTCCTTCGTTCCTGGCCATTGTCCTTCCGGACGAATACGTACGAAACGGCGGCCCTCATAGTACTCTTTATACAATTCGATAAAATCGCCAAGGCTCCTATTATCCTTAACGGTTGCATACATCGTCGACATAATGCCGCGCGTCATTGGCACAAGATGAGTCGTGAACGTCGTCACAATAGGCATACCTGCCGCATCGGACAGCACCATCTCGATCTCAGGCACATGCTGATGTTGGTTGACCTTGTAAGCCTTGAAATTCTCGTTCAATTCCGAATAATGCGTGCCCAGAGATGCCCCGCGGCCTGCGCCGGAGACGCCAGACTTCGCATCGATAATAATCGATGCCGGATCGATAAAGCCCGCTTTGATCGCCGGTACGAGTCCAAGCAGCGTTGCTGTCGGATAACAGCCCGGATTGGAGATAAAATCGGCGCCTCTCACGTTCTCGCCGTAGATCTCCGCCAGACCGAATACCGCCTTCTGTAAATACGCCTCATCTGCAGCAGGTTTCTTGTACCATTGCTCGTACAGCGCAGGAGACTTGAGACGGAAGTCGCCGGACAAATCAATCACTTTCAGACCGGCTTCCAAATACTCAGGAGCCAGCTTGGATGCCACACCCGCAGGCGTAGCCAGAAATACGACGTCCGCCTTAGCTTTGATTGCCTGCGCATCCACGCCGTCCAGCAGTTCTTCACGAATGCCGGTCAGATGCGGATATCCTTCCGCAATCGGCGTTCCCGCGCTGGAGGACGAAATGACTGACGTCACTTCCGCATAGGGATGCGACTCCAACAGACGCATCAATTCCACCCCGCCATAACCGGTAGAACCAACAATTGCCACACCTATCTTCTTGCCCATCATGCATCTCTCCCCACTTGCGAACCGCTGCTGGATCGACGGATGACCCCGTCAGCTTCAGAATGCGGCTCTAATCTTGGCAAGCCGATTCTCCGGCACAATCGCACGGGCTTCGGCTTTATGTATAGCGCTTTTCTCATGTCGTTCCGAATGAAAATTCGTCCGTACTCTAGGAAAAGCCTCGTTTTTTATCTACAACTTCTTATTGTACATCATTCAGAAGTTCGTGGAAATATAAGTTCGTTGTGTATTATTATACAGTCATGCTAATATTAATACAACGCCAATTCGCCGTCTTTTTCTGCCAGAAAACAAGGCAAACGCTTTAATCATCACGACGCTCGGGCCAGCGTTGTTCCTTAGCTATTTTCCAGCTTGAAACCTTGCCCAAGCACCTCAGCCGTATTGCTAATAATGACAAAAGCGCCTGAATCAATAGATCTGACCAGCTGCTTCAATTTAGATACCTCGTTCTGTCCAACAACGACCATCAGTACGGTGCGTCCTGCGCCGGTGTATCCGCCATGACCGTCCAAGCGAGTTAGGCCGCGGTCCAAATCGTGAAGAATAGCTTGCGCCACCTCTTCCGTATGCTCACTGATAATGAACGCTACCTTGGAGAGCTGAAGGCCATTTTGCACAAAATCGATCGTCTTGCTGGTTACAAATAATCCGATCAACGCGTAAAGCGACGTTTCCGGCGAAAAGACAAATCCGGCGGCGATAATGACGCAGCCATCGAAGCAGACAACAGCCAAGCTATATGGCAAGCCGGTAAACCGATGCAGCAGTTGAGCTGCTAAGTCGAGGCCCCCTGTAGAACCGCCGCCGCGAAATACCAGTCCAAGGCCGAGGCCAACCCCGATGCCGCCGTAGATGGCAGCCAGGATCGGATTATCTGTCGGTGCGGGCACAGAAGCCGTCAACAAGACGAATAACGGAAGCAATAATGTGCCGAGCAGCGTCTTGGCGCCAAACTTCCGTCCGAGCAGCAGCAGACCTCCAATGAACAACGGAATATTAATCGCCCATTGCGTTAACGCTGGAATAATACCGGTCAGCTTCTGCACCAAAATCGAAATACCCGACACACCTCCGGATGCAATGCCGTTAGGCACCAAAAACATGTTGAAGCTCAGCGCTACAATCATTGCCCCAAGCAATAACTGCATAATGTTCCATACGATTTGCGCTTGCGGATTTCTTCGCTTTACCAGGTCACCGCGTCTCATCTTTCCCACTTCCACTCGTATCATCTCCTTATTCCAAAAAGAAGAGTTCCCTCACCATTACAGTGTTGGAACTCTTCCTCTATGCTATGCAAAACGTGTATCTTTCATTATGCGTCGTGACGAATCTGGTTACGCAAGTATCCGTCAATGAACGCATCCAGGTCGCCGTCCATTACGGCGCCTACATTACCGGTCTCTACCGAGGTGCGGTGATCTTTGACCATGCTATAGGGATGGAATACGTAAGAACGAATCTGGCTGCCCCACGCGATGTCCGATTGCACACCGCGAATCTCGGCCAGTTCTTTCATCTGCTCCTCGATCTTCCGTTCGTAGAGCTTCGACCTCAGCATCTTCATCGCCCGATCACGGTTCGCAATCTGTGAGCGCTCTTGCTGACAAGCAACGACGACGCCTGTCGGCATATGCGTAATCCGGATCGCCGACTCTGTCTTATTGACATGCTGTCCGCCGGCGCCGCTTGCGCGGTACGTATCGACCTTCAGATCTTCCGACCGAATCTCGATTTCGATGGTATCGTCGATCTCCGGCATGACGTCGCAGGAGGCGAAGGAGGTATGCCTGCGTCCCGCGGAATCGAACGGCGAGATGCGCACAAGACGATGCACGCCCTTCTCAGCCTTCAAATATCCGTATGCGTTATAACCTTTGATCAGCATCGTGACGCTTTTAATACCAGCCTCATCTCCGTCATGATAATCCAGCACCTCGACCTTGAAGCCCCGCTTCTCAGCCCAGCGCGTATACATCCGGTACAGCATCATGCCCCAATCCTGGGACTCTGTGCCGCCCGCGCCCGGATGCAGCTCTACGATAGCGTTCAGCTTGTCATGAGGCTGATTCAGCAGAAGCTGCAATTCGAAGTCGCTTACCCGGCCCAGCAGCTGCTCGACACCTTCGCTTAGCTCCTGCTCCATGGACTCGTCATTCTCTTCCTCGGCCAGCTCCAGCATCATCTGTAGCTCTTCATGATCGTTATTCAGCTTCGCATATTTCTCTACGACCGACTTGACCGCGTTCAGTTCGGAAATGAGTGCTTGCGCCCGCTCGTTGTCGTCCCAGAAATCGGGCATCGACATCTTCTCTTCGAAGTTGGCGATCATCTCCTGCTTCAGATCTAAGTCAAAGAGACCCCCTAAGTTCTTGGAGACGCTTCGCCATTTCACGCAAATCCTGTTTGACCGTAATGTCTATCATGGCTTCGCTTCACCTCAAATTAGATTACTTGCCGTGGCACTGCTTATACTTCTTGCCGCTGCCGCATGGACAAGGATCGTTGCGTCCTGCACGCTCTTCACGCTTCGCTGGACGTTTCTCCTGTGTCTCGCCGCCGCCGCTTGTCGAGGTCGTCTGGCCTTTCACGACTTCTTGACGCTCCAGATTGCTCTCAACGCGTGCCTTCATAATATATTTTGCGACTTCCTCTTGGATCGTCTCGATCATTTCCTTGAACATCTCGAAGCCTTCGAATTGATATTCGCGAAGCGGATCGGTACCGCCGTATGCCCGCAAATGGATACCTTGACGAAGCTGATCCATTGCGTCGATATGATCCATCCACTTGCTGTCTACTGCACGCAGCACGACAACCTTCTCGAATTCACGCATCGTCTCAGGTCCAAGCGCCTCTTCACGCTCGTTGTAAAGCGCAACGACTTTATTAAGCAGGAACTCGTTAATTTCTTCTTTTTCCTTGCCCCAGATATCTTCCTTCTTCAGAGAGCCTTCCTCAAGCAGATTGGCGTGGACATAATCCACGATCGCTTGCAGATCCCACTCCTCCGGAATATCTTCGGAACAATGTGCATCCACGATACGATCAACGACCGGCTTGATCATCTCCATGACCTCGCTGCGGATGTCCGCCGACTCCAGAATATCACGGCGCTGCTTGTAGATAACCTCACGCTGCTGATTCATCACGTCGTCATATTGCAAGACGACTTTCCGCGTATCGAAGTTGCTGCCCTCTACCCGCTTCTGGGCGGATTCAACGGCTCTTGAAATCATACGGCTCTCGATCGGCTGGTCTTCCTCCAGACCGAGACGGTCCATCATGGCCATAATATTCTCAGCACCGAAACGGCGCATCAGCTCATCTTCGAGCGACAGATAGAACTGCGAGGAGCCCGGGTCGCCTTGACGACCGGCACGACCACGAAGCTGGTTATCGATCCGTCTGCTCTCGTGACGCTCTGTGCCGATAATATGAAGTCCGCCAAGCTCTCCAACGGAGTCGCCCAGCAAAATATCCGTACCCCGGCCAGCCATGTTCGTCGCGATGGTGACGGAGCCAGCTTGACCCGCGCGCGAGATGATCTCTGCCTCTTCGGCATGGAACTTCGCATTGAGGACTTTATGAGTAACGCCTCTGCGCTTCAGCATCTCGGACAGCTTCTCGGAGTTCTCGATGGAGATCGTACCGACTAGCACCGGCTGCTTATTCGCATGGCGTTTCACGATTTCTTCCACAACGGCTTTGAATTTGCCGTTCTCGGATTTGTACACGACATCCGGTATATCCTTACGAATCATAGAACGATTCGTCGGAACTTGGATTACGTCCAGACCGTAAATCCGGCGGAACTCTTCTTCCTCCGTCTTCGCTGTACCCGTCATACCCGCAAGCTTGCGGTACATACGGAAGTAGTTCTGGAACGTGATCGTGGCAAGCGTCATGCTTTCGTTCTGAACCTTGAGCTGCTCCTTCGCCTCGATCGCTTGGTGCAAGCCATCGCTGTAACGGCGGCCGGACATCAGACGGCCCGTAAATTCATCGACGATAACGACTTCGTCTTCTTGCACGACGTAATCGACGTCACGTTTCATAATAAAGTTCGCTTTCAGCGCTTGCTGAATGTGGTGATTGACGGTTACGTTGGCATGGTCAAACAAGTTCTCGATGCCGAAGGCGCGCTCTGCCTTCTCCACCCCAGACTCGGTCAAAATTGTATTACGAAGCTTTATGTCGATCGTGAAGTCCTCTTCTACTTTCAAACGGCTCACAAAACGATCCGCTGCATGGTACAGCTCTGTCGACTTCGCAGCTTGTCCCGAAATAATAAGCGGGGTACGCGCTTCATCCACGAGAATGGAGTCCACTTCGTCAATAATGGAATAATAAAGAGGACGTTGTACCATCTGCTCTTTGTACAGCACCATATTATCGCGCAGGTAGTCAAATCCGAATTCGTTGTTCGTGCCATATGTGATATCGCAAGCATAAGCCTCTTGCTTCTCAGAATGAGACAGGCCATGCAGGTTGCATCCAACTGTCATCCCTAAGAAGTTATAGAGCTGGCCCATGATCTCGCTATCGCGCTGTGCCAGATATCCGTTGACCGTAACAACATGCACGCCTTTGCCAAGCAAAGCGTTCAGATATACGGGAAGCGTCGCTACGAGCGTCTTACCTTCACCAGTCTTCATCTCGGCAATCTTGCCTTCATGCAGCACCATGCCGCCAAGCAGCTGTACGTCAAAGTGACGCATGCCGAGTGTACGCTTCGATGCTTCCCGTACGGTCGCAAAAGCTTCCGGCAGCAGAGCGTCAATCTCCTCGCCCTTCTCCAGGCGAGCCTTGAATTCATCCGTCTTCGCGCGCAGCTGCTCATCTGTCAGCGCCGTGAACTTTGATTCCATGCTATTAATTTCATCAACAGTGCGTTGAATGCGTTTGACTTCGCGTTCATTCGCGTCTCCGAATATTTTCTTAACCAGTCCGAGCATGGTTTTCCCCTCTTTCGGTAGTAGGTCTATTTGTTTTAAATTGTAACAGTTTGTAGACCCTGCCGCAATGTACCCCGGGCAGCGCGATCGAGAGGACCGGGAAAGGCTATTTCCCGAAAAGCCATGCCAGAGCATCCGGCACATACCGGACGCCCTTTTCGAACGAGTGAACATCGCTTTCATAGATATCCAGCTTGACCGTCTCCGGGGTCATATTGTATTGGCTCAAATACGCCCATAAGGTTCGATTGTTCGGAACCATCCATTGCTGGCCGTTGGTCCGCTCCGAACCTTCAGCATGGCCCACATTCATGTAAAGGCGCTGATTCGAAGGCTGGAGCTTTAGCCGCTTGATCCAATCCACGATGCCCGGATACCAGAAGGAACCGGAGAAGCTTCCGATTTTGCCAAACTGGCGGGGGTACAACAGCGCCGTATAGACAGATATTAGCCCGCCGAAGGAAAACCCCATAATGCCGGTATGCTCCGCTTCTGGCAGCGTCCGAAACCGGTCATCGATATACGGCTTCAACTCCGTAGCCAGCCACTCGGCGTATTGAGAAGCATTGCCGCCAAACAGCTTGCCGGGCTCGAACACATTGGGAGCAATGAACGGCGTATACTCGTCATTCCGGTCCAGCGGTTCGATGCCGACAAACAGGAACTCCAGCATGCCTCCTTCGGCCGACCTCGCTCCAATCCGCTGCAAAATATCGCTATGCTCAGGATCAATCAAGTCTCCTCCATCCTGAACATATACAACGGGGTAATGCTTTTCACCGATCTCATAGCCTTCAGGCAAATACAGATGCAGCCGATGATCCTGAAACCTATCGCTCACATACGTAGCTTTCATAATATGAAGCCTCCCCTTCTCCCTCTTCCTTAAGGGGTCAAATACTCCAGCATTTTCTCGACTACATATCGGATAGCAAGGGGTCCTCCGGCGTCAATGGAGACGTCCAGCGGATACACCCTTTGCTCCTTGACCGCATTAATCGAGTTCCACACCTTGCTTTTCCCCAGTTCCGCAAAGTGGGTATCCATATTGTCCAAATAGTCTACCAGGAAAATGATGTCCGGGTTCAGCTCAATGACCCCTTCCAGCGAGACCATTTCTTCTTGGGTTTTATATTCGCCCGGCGACTGGAGGCCCAGACCGAGCTCCTGGTCGTATACGTATTCGACGGAGCTTTCGTCGAGTACAAAAAATGTGTTGCCGTTGTCCGCCGGACGGAGGAACGTCACTTTTTTGCCTTGATAAGGTGCAAGCTCGCTTCTTGCTTCGCTCATCAATGCTTCCAAATCCTTGATATAGTCATCTGCCAATTGCTCCTTGCCAATTAGTGAAGCATATTCGCGCAGCATTTCTCTCCAGCCCATCTCGGAAGTATCGAGCATGGCGACCGGCGCCAGCTTGCTCAAATCCTCATACGCCTCATTATGTGTGCCGGCAAACGCCACAATCAGATCCGGGTTCAGCTCGGTCATCAATTCCAGATTAGGCGTAACCACTTGGCCAATATCCGTCACACCGGCCGATTCCGCATAAGGCTGCAGCGTCTCGAAGGACGACAGGATGCGGTCGGCAAGCGTGGATGCAATCGGCGGCGTATCCAGCGCAAAAAAATACTCCATCATCGCAAAATGCATCACAACGACCCGCTCCGGCTGTTTTTCGATGACGATGTCTTTGCCCATGGCGCCCTTATATGTCCTTGGCCATGTCTGCTGTGATGCCTGTTCATTCGCAGCTGTCTCCGTCGGTGACATTTCTCCCCCCTGCAGCGCTGCTGCTGCTGTTGTATTTGAAGCCCCGGCACCGCCGGCCGCATTCCCTGATCCGGAACATGCGCTGAGCAATAGAATAATCCCCATCATAATCATGGCGAGCTTTCCTTTTTTCTCATAAAGAAACATTTCTGTATTCTCTCCCTTGTTGGTTTCATTATAGTGATAATCATTCTCACCACTATTGAAATTGTAGTTCCGACGCTTCCTCGGAACAAGGGAGGATCTGATCCTGTTTATATAACGATCTGCTCTTGTTTCATGCACACCACCCGCGTTCTCTTTATATTGAAGGGGCGTTTGACCCGTATGTTTTTTGAATGTTTTCGCAAAATAGGACAGATCCGCATATCCGACGCCCTCGGCAATTTCTTGTACGGAGGTATCGGTGCGGCGAAGAAGCTCCTTCGCTTTTTCGATTCGCACGCCAATTAAAAAATCGATGGGGCTCTTGCCTGTCTGCCGTTTGAATTGCTTTGTAATGTAGGGCACGCTATAATTCAGCGCCTTGGCCAAAGAATCGAGCGTGATTGGCTCCCTGTAATGCGCGTAAATGTAACGTGTAGCCTGACCGACCAGATCCGGCTCATAGCGGCTATCCGACTGCTCACCCATTTGCCGGAGCATCTCGCAAACCCAAGCGTGAAATAGCGTTTTGGCCTGAAACTGCCTAAAAGCATCGGGGCTGTCGCTATTCCAAATGGCCAGCAGTTCATCGAGCTTGTGCAATAGCGATACCGGCTCATGGGGGACAAAACAGTATGGAGCCAACAGGCGATTGCTGCTCTCTGTCAAAAAAGCAATTTCCTGTCGGTAGGATCGGGCCATCTCGGCTTTATAATAGAGAAGATAATATTCGAAGGGTACGTCATAAGCGGCCATTCGAAGCACAGCGCCTTTGGACCCGTGAATGAGCTGGCAACGGCTAACCGTATAACGAACATCGTTGATTTGCACCTGCGCACTGCCGCGTACACTGAACAAAAAGGCATGCGCCGGAAGCGCATGGCCAGATCCCACTTCGCCCGGCAACATCTCGCAGCGCCGGACATCCATCACCTTGATATACATATGATTCCACAGCACCATTAGCTCATTTAAAGACATATCCATCCTCCGATATCCGGCTTTGTCCTTTCATTATAATTGAAATTGATTATCATTATCAATAAGGGGAGGGGACATTTGTATTCAGCGGTTATGTAAACCATTCAGCTCCACAACGCTCAACGATGCCTCGCGAATCAAAAAAGCCCCGCTCCTTATCGGAGCGGGGCTATCAGTATTCAATGTAATTTGATTATAAATGGAAAGGACTCAGTTTTGTTCAATTAATCCGTACTTTCCGTCATCGCGCTTGTACACGACATTGACTTCTTTATTGTCGGCATTGGCGAATACGAAAAAGTTATGTCCGATCATATTCATCTGGAGAATGGCTTCCTCCACGTCCATCGGCTTCAACGTAAACCGCTTGGTTCGTACAAGCTCCAGATCATCCTCTTCCTCAAGTACGCTAACTGCGGAGCCTTCTTCACGGAACAAGGCTCTCACTCCGCTGCCCTGTCTGAATTTGCGATTGACTTTGGTTTTGTGCTTGCGGATCTGCCGCTCCAGCTTATCGACCACCAGGTCGATCGAAGCGTACATATCTGCGCTCTTCTCCTCGGCTCTGAGCATGACGCCGACTAGCGGAATGGTAACCTCTACTGCGTGCTGACCTTTCGTCACGGATAAGGTTACTGTGATTTCGGAGGCGATTGGGGCGTCAAAGTACTTCTCCAATCGGCTTAATTTCTTCTCGGTGTAATCTCTCAAAGCTTCTGTCACCTGAAAGCGTTGACCTCGAATGTTGTAATTCATGGGGCATTCCTCCTTTACATGCTCTTATTATAGCATATGCAGGAGCCTAATTCAAAAGAGTTTTTAGTGTATTTGGAATTTTCAGAATTTTAATGTCTGAAAAGTGACAGACTTTTCGGCCCTATTTAATGTACACTTTTCTATCATTTAAACAAACAGAAAAAAGCTCCGGAGAACCGGAGCTTGAGTGTAATAGGCACTGTCAATTGAACCATCTATACAGTGGCTAATGATAGCCGGATGATTACAGTTTGACTACGTTTGCAGCTTGTGGACCGCGTGCGCCTTCTACAATGTCGAATTCAACCGCTTGGCCTTCTTCGAGTGTTTTGAAGCCTTCGGATTGGATTGCGGAGAAGTGAACAAATACGTCGCCGCCTTGCTCAGTCTCGATGAATCCATAACCCTTCTCTGCGTTAAACCATTTAACTTTACCTTGCATTCGCAAACATTCCCTTCATCTTCAAATACTGTGAGGCGTCTTAAGGTCTGGCCCACAATCTGACTATACCACCGAAATCATGGAATTGTCAAACAATTTGTTGTAAGCGAATACATGTGCGGTATACCTAGATTTTCTCTATGTTAATGATGACTCAAATTTCGCCTTGGTATTCTTTGCGTTCTCGAAAAAAGCAGCCGCTTTCTCCTTCTGTCCGGTAACCTCATAGTAAGCAGCCAGGTTATTCATCGCCGAAAAACTTCCTGTACCAACAACGTTTGCATAAGTACTGTTCTCTCCAATTGTCAGACAACGTAAATAACATTCTTCAACTTTGGGAAGATAATGAATATACCGTTCTGGGTTGCTTATCATTAGATCCAAGTAAAAAAGTCCGCAAACAAAGTGGAAATCCGCAAAATTTGCTAAGGTTTCTTGCCATTCATTGATAACCTTAAGTCCTATTTCAAAGTTTCGTGTCGCGTTTACTGAATACATATAATCCACCACTATATTAGGTGCAAATGGTTCATTGCCTTGCATTAGTTGATAAGCCTTACTTAAATAATCAAAAACACGATTATGTTCCTTTAAGGCATTAAATTCTTTAGCAATCTGAAATAAATAATAGGCATCCTGAGGATGATTACTTAATTCCTTCGTTAATATATCTATGTTTCTCCTAGATTTATTAGTATTATAATATCCATCGTGAAAAACATTCACATCAATGATTTCACTCGGAAGATCGGAAGCAATCTGTTCGTGGATACTCCCCACATATCGACAATGTGCAGGAAACAGTCTCTTAATATACACATTAGAAAAGGCCAATCCGTTTTCCCCTACAAATTTATTAGTAATTCTTATTCTCCCAATTGACTGACGCTCGCTTATAAAAGTCCGTATAGTATCGCCACAGTCATTTAGAATATACTCATCAGCATCCAGCACAATAACCCATTGTCCTGTCGTTTGTTCAAGCCCATAGTTCCTTGCAGCAGCAAAATCTTCTTGCCATTCATATTCGAAGATTTTCGCTCCGAATCCAGAAGCGATTTCCTTAGTTGAATCAGTCGAGCCTGTATCAATCACAATTATTTCATCAACCACTGTAAGTACACTGTTCAAGCATCTGGCCAGCACTTTCTCTTCATTACGAACGATCATGACTAGAGATAACTTTATCATCAGGTGCTCCTTCCTTCCAAAACTGAATACCTTATTTATCGTCAGACGTAAACCGATATATAATATAATGATCTAACCATCGGAGGTTAACATGACTAAACTTCTTTCCTTATGCATGATTGTAAAAAATGAAGAACAAGTTCTTGCTCGTTGTCTCGATAGCGTTAATGGATTAGTAGATGAGATCATAATAGTTGATACTGGCTCTACCGACTCCACACGCAACATTGCTCTTAGATATACTACACATGTGCTTGATTTTCAATGGAATAGTAACTTTGCGGCTGCGCGAAACACATCCATTCAACACGCAACCGGCAAGTGGATATTAATACTCGATGCTGATGAGTATTTAAATCACTCAGATCACTCTTCACTTCGAGACACACTTGAATCTATTTATCGGGACTCAGATCACTTGCCCACATTTTTATTGCCGATACACAACTTTACCGGAAAGTCAGCTGACGCATCCCAAATTATGATATCTTCAGGAGCTCGAATTTTCCCGAATTTCAAAGGGATCTATTATATAAATCCAATCCATGAGCAACTAACGAAAGATAATGGCTCGCTAGTATTAAAAGAGTTTCAATTCCCCATATATCACGATGGATACACAGAAGTTCGAGTAAAGAGCCAAAATAAATCAGACCGCAACCTGAATATTCTGGAGTCTATGAAGACTCCTCAAAAACTATCAGATCCTTATTTTTGCTTTATACTGGCCAATGGATATAATAGTGTAAACAATCATGAAGCAGCTTTATTATACTATCGCACTAGCTTTGCAGCAAGCAAACCACAAGACGCATGGTACTCACATCTCTTAGATAATTTAATTTCAACTGAACTTCAATTTCAGCATTTACCGGAAGCTTATAAGTTAATTACTGAAGCTATTAACAGATCACCAAAAATTGCAGATTATCATTGTTATCTCGGAGTATTTTTTGAACAACTTGGATATCTTGACAAAGCCATACTGCACTTCAAAGACGCCATTCAAATCGCCGAGACAGCATCAAAAGATGGGAAGGATTACTGGAAAGTACAACCTTCTTACGGTACAACTGTCCCTCTGCGAATGATTGGTATGATTTATTTTAAACTTCGCAATAATCATGAAGCAGTTCGATATTGGGTCAAATTACTCCAATTGCAGCCGAAAAATTATAACGTACTCCGACAATTATTCGAACTGCTAATCCAAAATGAGCAAGATAATGCGATCATACAGCTATTCCAGAAATTATATCCAAATACAAATGAGATAGAACACGCAACACTATTTCAGATGGGATTATTAGCTGGAAGCTTATCTCTAAGTAAACATTATTTAAGTAAACTGAATATTTCTCTCTCGCACAATGACCAACTATCTTATGAATTACTCAGTCATTCAAAATCACCGATTTTCCCGAATGATTCAAGCGCCTTTTCATCATCTGTTGGAATGTCGGCTGCAATTATTTACAACGACTATACGTATTTGAAACATATAGTAAACGTAGATAATCTCCGTTCATGCGAAGAATTATGGCTTCATTTCCAGAATATTCGTAAGGACTCAACATACCAACCATTATTATCTGACGAAGCTTCAAGTCTTCTCGCAGATGTATTGCTACTATTTAAAAAGTATAATTATGTTGATACTTATTATGACCTCTTACAGATCCTGGCGAACAGCCATACGATAAACCAATTAGCTAATCGTTTGTACTCTCTAGGATATTGGAATGAAGCAATTGAATTATTTGCAATACTTCTCGATAATGATGCTGTATCTGAAGACAGCCTCGCTAACATAGGACAATGGCAGCTAATGAACGGAAATCCGGATGATGGCATATTATTCATGGAGGCCGCTCTTAGTCTAGCACCTACCCATGACCTAATTGGATGGGTACGCTCTTTCTGCTCGACCGAGCAATCTACATCATTTCTAGATAGTTATTTGACCACTTATGCAGAAATGAAAAACCTTTCCTTCCTACTTTAATTCTCGTTCTAGAAATTAGTTAGCCTTGTACAAAGAAACAGCTTGTCTCAATTGAGACAAGCTGTTTCTTTGTTATTCCTTAATTATATGTGATTATAACTTCATTACTCACTTGACCATCTGGGTTAGTTACAGTTACTACAACAGGTCCTGAGTAACCAGCCGGAAGGACAAAAGCTAAACTTTTTGCAGTGTAGTAATACTGTTCCGTCACTGGTACGGAATTAATAGATATGATAGAGCTTTTGTTGAAGTTCGTTCCCGTAATATAAACGAAATCTCCTGCTTTTCCAGTCGCTTGTGACAAGTTTTTAATGGTAGGGGCTGGTAATTGAGGCCCGTTGTCATATACGAATGCAGCACTTGCTGATGTGCCCGTTCCTAAAGTAACAACTAACTGTACTTCCCCCGTTACTGGACTTGCAGGTACGGTAACTTGCAAGCTGGACTTACTCAAATAGACAGTAGTAGCAGCAATACCATTAATGCTAACCACTGCAGACCTATCAAAGTTAGTACCAGATACATAAATTACTTCACCACCTGTTTTATTGCCACGTGCAGGTGATAAACTCGTTATTGTCGGAGTTACAGCTATATATTCATATCCATTCTCTATCACATCAGTAGCCCCATCAGGATTAGTAACTATAACATCTACAGTTCCTGTTGTGCTTACAGCTGGTACTACGGCAGTAATAAGAGTCTTACTCCAGAAGGTTGTGCTAACCGTCTGATTACCGAATGTCACAGTTGCGTTACGAACAAAGTTGTTGCCTGTAATATTAACTAGCTCGCCACCTGTGGTTAACCCACGATTAGGCGATATACTTGTTACCTCTAATACTGGAATTACCGGAAGTTTATACTCGTAAGCTTGTGGCAAAGTCGCTTCATGGATGTCCGTTACAACTTTAACATCCACTTTACCTGCAGCTTCCCCTGCTGGTACGGATACCGTTAATTGCGATGCATTAAATTGAATGATCTCCGCTTCTTTATCGCCTATAAATACTTTTGTAACATTTCTTACAAACTTTTTACCGCTTAAATAAACTATTTCACCACCGGCAATCAATCCGCTATTTGGACTGATACTCGAAAGAGTAGGTTCCGGATATACTATAGGATTGTATGTATATGCATCAGGCAAGACATACAACTCGCCTTCTGCATCACGTACTGATACGCTGGTCAGTCCTAGAGCATCACCAGGAGGCACAATGATGCTTAATTGGGTTTTAGATTGAAAAGTGGTAGCAGCCTCTTTGGAGCCTACTAGCACTTTAAGATTTTTATTAAAATTCTTCCCGTTTACAAATACTTGTTCTCCACCGGTAATTATTCCAGAATTAGGCGTGACAGATAAAACTACTGGCTCTGGTTGAACAGGCTCAATATAGGTATAACCGTCAGCAAGTGTAGTACTCGTGCCATCTGGATTCGTGAAAGTAACATCAACCGGACCAGCTGTTGTAGTTGGAGGTGTATTCAAGACAATATAAGATAATCCCGTATGGGAGGATATCGTTGCCGGAACGTCTCCGAATTTAATACTTAAACCTTTTACAAGAAAATTCCCCTCTACAATGACGATATCTCCGCCCGCTACTGGTCCACTATTTGGAGTAAATGTAGTTATGACAGGATTGGTCTTGTACTGATATGGAATGCTTGCATATTGTGAATCAGGATTCGTAACTCTAACCTCTACAGTACCTTGTTTTCCACTTGGGGTTACTGCAGTGATTTCATTATTACTAACTACAGTTACTTGACTTGCTTGCTTACCCCCAAATGTCACTCCAGCACCAGGCAAGAAATACTCTCCTTGAATCGTTACTGTTTCCCCTCCGTCTGGATGACCTGATGGTTCTGTAATTGAAGTAATAGTTGGTGCTGGGAACCTCACGTCAACATTTACACTAGGAATGCTCTTGACACGACTAGCCCCCGCATAATCTAAATATGTAATGCTTGAAGTGTTAAGAGACACTGGGAATTTACCAGTAACCGTTGCATCCACAGGTCGAATCTTATAAGTAAATGAAAGTGTATTATTTTTCAATTCATTAAACGTCCAGGTCAGGGTATTTCCGGTTACCGTTGGTTTAGGGATGTTATGATCATAAGATCCTGGTACAATCTCAAAATTACTCCCGACAACATCAGATACTGCGACATTATATGCGCTTGCTAAGCCAATCTCTCTTACGATTGCTGCATAAATCTCACTTAGGCCAGTTGAGCCCAGTACAAAATGATGATGATTTGCAGTTGTAGCCATCTCTTTCAACAACACGTTCGGACCGCTTGTGGCCGGATCATCTGTTGCCTTAAGCAGTGCAATTGTATAGAAAATGATTCCTTCTTCTTTAGCTTGCATAGCTTTTTGTTTTGCATAGCCATAAGGATCATTAGAAGGTTGTGTTGCATCACCATCCGTCATAATTACTATAACTGGTTGCGCTTCAGGCCGATGATTTGCCAATAATGCTCTAGCAGTATCAATTGCATCTCCTGTTGCTGTTGAACCATTTGCTTGTATCGTATCAATGTAGCTTTTCGCTGTTGTTTTATCAGTTGTAAAATCTAATGAATCGATCATATTGGACCCAGAAAAATCCACTACTGCAACACGATGCTTTGACAAATCCATTAAATCTACGAAACCTTTAGCCGCTTCTTTGGCATTTGTCATTTTATCTTCACCATTGTTATAACCAGGTGCCATACTCCCTGATTTGTCTATAACTAGTACTACATCATTCGGCATCACTACATTTACAGGCGGAGTACCTGTAATATTCAGAGTAATTTCCGTCTCCTCTAATGTTGAAATTTTTGTTGGATTTGCGGTTTTGGTTACCGTTACATAATCCATCAAAGAAGCTGTTGCTTGTTTAGGACCTAAAAAAACACCACTCACAGCGAACCATAGCATAAACAAAAGCAACATGTTTTGCTTAACCTTACTCATGTTTTTCCTCCTCTAATATAAATAAAAACAATAGCAGGTTGCTATTGTTGGATTACCAATTCAATGGGCAACCTGGCAATCTTCTCTCGGACTTAAGAACCGAGAGTTAAGACCCATGGCTTTGCGTCACTATATTTCTATAGCTTTGCTAATATTCTATTTTAGTACTATTTTCATGGGTCTAATTACTATATTAGTTTATTTTACCGACTTTTACAAGCGTTCAATTCTGCTTATCAATAAAATAGCCTGTATGTTGAATGTATTCTCCTTGATAAGCTCCACGCGACTTTCTACTTCCTGATATGAGCTCCAATTTTGAGCTTGCATGAGTCTTAAATTGCAGATAGCGGTTCCGAGATATGTGTTCTAGTTCTATACATTCCTTCATTATATCTCGATCAGCTTCAGAATAAATATAGTTACTAGATTCAATGATTTGGCTAATACTTTCCCGTAATTTAACTTGCTGATCTTGAAGAGAAAGAAGCAAATCATAGTTTGCTTCTTCTTCAAGATCAAGTTGATTGATTGACCTTGTCAACTCTAGCAACTCCAGCAATAAAGACTCTACACTGCTAGTCGTCATGTTGTTGCCACCTGCCCATTGGGTGCAAGTTCTTTTAGCGCATCTGCCCATGTATCGCGGAGCTCAGTCACTAAACGGATGCACTCCTCAGCCGCTTCTAGATCTTGCTTAGCATTCGCCTCAAAAAGTCTTTCATTGATATAGATGTACAGACTATTTAGTTGCAACGATAATTCATACTCCATATTTAAGGTTGACTGAAGCTCATCAATTATGTTCTGCGCCTTTACAAAATTAGTATGTTTACCTGCATAATCACGCTTCTCTAAACACATGACTGCCAGCTTCATAAACTTAATGCACCCACTATAGAGCATTAACGTTAATTGACCCGGGGATGAAGTCTGAATTTTTGTATGCAAATAATTACTCTGTGCTTGTTGCATCATCTAATATCACCTTTTTTCGTCAATGATGGCCCCCACCGTTAATTCCTTCAATTTCTCAATTAAATCAATAAACTTTTCTGAAGGAATCTCATGAACAACTTCTTTAGTATTTCTGTCCAAAATCTGTACGATTACTTGATGTGTTGCCTCATGTATTTTATAGTTAAATGAATGTTCTGTTCCTTGTACTGCTTGGTTAGCTTTATCAATTGCTTTGACCAGAGCCTGTTCACTTACCGATAAGATGTTGTTTTTACTTTTCGTCTTTAATACTTGGTATTCGCCGCTTACACGAATGTACGGGGCAGCTTCTCTTGTCACCGGTGACTGAACTGGCTGATTATGGGTTGATATCTCCATATTGCTCACAGCCTTTCATTATCCAAATTGTTGCATTAACCAAGACATTTGCGCATTTCCATTTGCGATTGCTTTTTCCATTGCAGCAAACATCTGATAATACCGATCCTCACGCTTTACTAATTGCTTGTTTTTTTCTTCAACTTTCTTATCAATATTGGTCATTTGTGAGGTAAGGCTTTCGGCTGCTGAAAGTCCGCCATGTATTTTTCGATTAACCGATAAAATGGCATTTTCTATCGTTTCATAAGCCCTCTGAAATACACCCTTTTCCTCAAATGTTGTGCCTTGTTTGGAAAACAACCCCACCACAGCTGTTGGATCGTCTTGAATCGCGCTTCTAAGCTTTGCTTCATCAATTGTAAGTTTACCGTTGTCAGGCGAGCCTTTAGCGTAAGTAGGAGTTGAGATTCCAATCTCCCCCAGTGTATCATAGGCTGGATTAGCGCCTGAAATAGTGGCAGCCGTTAAACCCCTTAATTCATTTAGAGCTTTCTTTAGTGCATCATCATTTCTCAAAAGTCCACTTTTGGCCTTTTCTTCCCAGTTTTTAATGTCAGTTTCATTCATAGCTGATTTTTCATCGGATGTTAAAGGGAGAAAACCACGATTAACGGTTTCACCCAATTTTTCATTAAGGTTACTTACCGTATCGTTGTATTTATCTACAAAGTTTTTTATTTTTGCAACCATGCTGTCTTCAGTCTGTTTATCAACTTTTCCGTTCCCATCAAGTTGTATTGCCCAACCGCCTGAAAACCTTAAAGTCGAAACTGACTCACGTAAAGCTGAAAACTTTAGATTCATATTATTAAAGCTTTCAACTTTCCATTGCATTGTTTGCTTCTTTTGCAAGAGTTTATTTACTGGCATTCTCTCAGCCTTCATAATGTCTCTGATCATAGAATCAATATCAAGGCCTGAGCTCATTCCAGTGATGCGCATAGGCATGTTAATCACCTTCCATTTCACTTTTTCTTTTACTATATATATCGTAATAAAGGACTCTATTATTTAGAGTGAATGTCAAAAGTCTCAAGTGTTATGAACTAAAAAGAGGACCACAATATAGTGGCCCTCCTTTCATTCACACTAATCTTAACGAAGCAATTGAAGTACGCCTTGAGGTGCTTGGTTAGCTTGTGCCAACATAGCAGTCGAAGCTTGTTGCAAAATGTTAAACTTCGTATACTTCATCATCTCAGAAGCCATATCTGTGTCACGAATACGCGACTCAGCAGCCTGCAGGTTCTCAGCGTTAACGCCAACGTTATTGAATACATGCTCCAACTGGTTTTGAGCTGCACCCAGTGCGGAACGAGCGCTATTAACCGTATTAATAGCAGTATCTACTTGTCCTAGTGCAGTTGTAGCTGTTGCCGAGGTCGCTACGCCACCAAGAGCCAAAGTAGAGATATCAGCAGCATCAAAATCAATAATTACGACATCAGTTGTTGTACCACCAGTTTGAACTGTAATTTGGCCAGCCGTACCAGCCAGCAAAGTTACACCGTTAAATTTAAAGTTGTCTGCAATATCTTGAATAGCTGTTGTAAGGTTAGTATACTCAGCTTGCATTGCATTACGGTCATCAGTCGAATACGTACCGTTCGCCGATTGAACCGCAAGTTCTTTCATACGAGTCAGCATATCGGAAACTTCGTTCAAAGCGCCCTCAGCCGCTTGTACCATGGAAATACCATCTTGCGTATTGCGCATACCTTGGTTCATCGATTTGATTTGCGAACGCATTTTCTCGGAGATGGAAAGACCAGCAGCATCGTCAGCTGCACGGTTAATTCTATAACCGGAAGAAAGCTTTTCACTGGATTTACCTTGTTGGATGTTGTTGAATACAAGGTTACGATGAGAGTTCATTGCGTTAAGATTGTGGTTGATAATCATTTGAATTTCCTCCCTGAATGAGTTTGTTCCACTTCCTTGTGGGTGGGCATTTCGCCTCACATGATATATATCGACGGCTGGTATTTATTTGTTTATAGTTGTTGATAAATTTTTATTTATTTTTTTTAGTGCTTTTTTCCCATTCCTTGAAAAGCTCTAAATCAGGAATTGATGACATAGCATTACGATTTACAGCTTTTACGTCTTCAATTACTTCTTTACGAATGATGTTGATGTCCTTTGGGGCGACAATACCGATTTTCACTTGATCCCCTTCAATCGCCGTCACAAATATTTCAATCGAATCATTAAGAACGATGGACTGCCCGCGCTTACGGCTTAAAATGAGCACCTTATTCATCACCTTCGTTTCTAGTCGGGAATACGGGAGTATGTACAGAATATTGGTCTGACGGCAACACAATCTGACGACCTATCCCATTCTTCATATTCACGACCAAAGGCGCTAATAAGTTGACCGTTGATGATTCAAAGGGCTGTTTTACCGTTGCAATTACCATAACAACGATATCGTCCGGCCTCTCCACTTTAAGGGTTTCGATGATTTCTTCAGACAATTTAAATTCATAACTCTTATTGAAGTCGAATGGCGAAGTCACCAGAAAACCTATATTCGAATCATCCATGCTGCTTAATAAACTAAAATGGCTTTCCTCGTTCATAGCCTCTACTCTAAAGTAACGATAATCTTCGAATCCATAAATACTTCCATTAAAATCTATTATTCCGCCTATCCATTGTTTTTCCATCCTGTCCTCCTTAAAAAACGAATGCTATAGCTTTCGCTATAGCATGTTTATTTATACCAGTCATACGTACTGACTTCAATGGCTATTGAATTTTTCTGCCTTAAATAAATATCAAGCTTACCCTGCTCCACCTGTATATCTGGTTTCATGGGTATATAGTTCACTTCCACCTTCGACGGCTCTATGACTGTATCTACTTCAGATGGCGTATAATCAAACTTGACATTATTATAGTTCGGTTTGCTCAACTGATAGTCCACAAGGCTCTCTCTTGACATGCTTTGTCTTCCTAAATCCGCAAATGCGCTGCGCGGGTTGGTGATCTGAGCCATACGGCTCCCCGCTTCCACGGTTTGCGCCAGATTTTGAAGGAAAACCGATTTCATCTGTCCATATAAACGTTGGTTCCAATCCATATGCGGGCCGCGTCCCAAGGCCATCCAGGCCTCAGAAGAATCGATGTTCAATTGAGAAGCGGTTGAGGAGAACTCCATTCGGGCAGGCGGCTGCTCAATCTGCTGCTCCCCTCTGGGGGATTCCATTACTTGTCGTGTAGGCGTGGAGTCCATACCGATTAATGCAAAGGACTGCCTAATGGATAATCTCAAGTCGTTCATCGAATCACCTCTTCTTAGCGAAGATAATCAATAAGCGTTGGCTGAACAATTTTGGCGCCAGTTGCCAGCGAGGCCTGATAGACGCTTTGCTCTTGTGTAAATTTCATTATTGTCTCAGCCATATCCGCATCTTCGACTTCACCTTGAAGGTCATGTAAGTTTAATGCTAAATCTTGTAACCTTTGATCGATTAGATCGACACGGTTGGTACGCGCCCCCATTTCCGAACGCACATTAATGATTTGTTCATATCGCGTATCTAATCGTGCTGCCGCATTATTCAATGTTGTATTATTGACCGTCGGCGTTAGTGCATTCTTAATATCCTTCAACACTTTAAATAAATTATCTGCTTCTGAGGAACTGCCAAATACCTCATTACCTGTTACGTTCACTGAAACTGAAATACCTGAAGATAATGTAATATTCGATTTCTCATTATCTGAATCTTGTGTTTCAGCTGTAGCAGCATCATAAGGCTTCTTGTCAGTTAGCTGTCCATTAAATGTGAATTTTCCATTTAACGAGTCATTCCCGATCATGACACTTTGTTCATAAAGGGTGTCTATTTCTACAGCAATTGCATCCAACGCAGTTTGTGGATTAGTTCCGTTAAGAGCTTGAACGACCAGTACTTTTGCTCGCTGAACGACTTCATTTAATTGTCCCAGTACGTTGTCTGTATGCTGCAGCTGTGCCTTGGCCGCCGAAATATTTTTATCATATTGCTCATTCATAGCCAATTCACTGCGGTAACGAAGAGAATATGTAATGCCTACCGGGTCATCTGAAGGCTTGTTAAGTTTCCTTCCGGTGGAGAGCATATACTGCTGGTTTTCCATTCGTCCTAGGTTATGCGTAATATTACGCATTAAGTTGTTATGCATCATTCCCGGGGTCACGCGGAGTGCCATTCATATTACCTCCTGTCTAGGTTAGATCTTTCTAGCGGCCGACTACACCCATACCATTAATCACTTTGTCCAGCGTTTCATCGATGGAGGTCATAAACCTTGCCGCCGCTGCATAAGCATGCTGATATTTAATTAACTCCGACATTTCTTCATCCAGTGAAACGCCGCTGACGGATTGCCGGCTGGATTCGACCTGGTTGACAATATCATACTGATTTTTCAATTGACGCTGTGCTTCTTGAGACTGTACTCCCAATTGCCCGATAACCGACTGATAATAAGAATCGATCGTACCATTCGAAATACCATTGCCGCTGCTCGTAGGCGAGAAGCTGAATTCCGTATCCTTTAACCCAGACATCAAGTTGGCAAGTACGTTATTACCCTTGACCGTTTCGGCTACGCCATTACTAGTTTCAACACGCATAGATGTCGCAATTTTCATTGGATCATCCATAATTGCCTGACTGAGCTTAATACTCGCCGCTGTAATCGGAGTGCCCACACCGTTCGCAGACTCAAAGATGTCCCCTGCCAATTCAGGTGGATTCGTAAAGAGATACCCGAGCTTATGCAATCCATTAATCCCTTTGACAGTAAGCGGCAAATCATCTGCCAATTTATTACCCTCATACATGGATCCAGCCGGTATCGTAATGGTAATTTCGCCGTTCACTAGCGTGTCCGCCAATGCATCAAGTTGTTCTTTATAATCGGCTACGTATTTGTCACGGGACAAGATCATACCCGCCAGCTCTCCGCCCGTTAATCGGCCAGCATTAAACTGAGCTTCTATATCTGCTGCGGTTACCTCATTAGGCGTTTGACCTTCGACCAGAGCCAGGCCGCCCAATGAGATATCGTAACCATTGTTAGTTTGCACAACCGTTACATTTGCAATAGCAGATAATTGATCAACCAAATAATCTCGTTGGTCTCTCAAATCATTCGGGTTATCTCCATGGCCTTCTAGTCTTTTAATCTCATAGTTGAGGGATGCAATGGATTGCGCTATAGAATTAACTTGCGATACCTTCGTATTAATGCTACTTGTCAAATCTGATTGAAGATCAGTTAAATGCTTGCTCGTGGTGTTAAAGGAGTCGACAAGAGCAAGCGCATTCTCCCGAACAATCTTCCTGCCGGTAATATCCTCAGGATTTTTGCTTAAATCCGTCCATGCCTTCCAAAAGTTATCCATGACTGTGCGAAGGCCGGAATCGGAAGGTTCATTAAAGATTGTCTCCAGCTTATTTAACGTGGAGGATTGAACATTCCAACTGCCATATGTCGAATTGCCGTTACGGAACTGATCATCCAGGAATTGCTCCCGGATACGGGTAATCGAGACAAATTCAACACCCGTTCCTAGTTGCCCCGGAATATTGCTTCTCATGAATCCTGGAGCTTCTATCGGCCTCGAGGCTACCAGATTGACACGCTGGCGCGAGTAGCCGGGAGTATTCGCGTTCGAAATATTGTGACCGATCGTGTTAATAGACGCTTGGTTCGTAAACAAACTCCTCTTGGCTGTCTCAATGCCATGAAAGGTTGACCTCATAATGGACTGCCTCCTTAAGCTCTAGGTTGACTCGGATAATCCGTAGGGCGTTTGTAAGTGTAGCTCTCATCCTCCGGAGATATGAACAACTCAATGGAAAATTGAATAAAGTCCAAAGATTGATTAAGCAGCGCCTGATTAATCTCATTAATCCGTCTTAACTCTATCAGCGCTTCCTCCAGGCGTCTATGGACGCCCTGCATGAGCAACCGATCATCAACATTAAAGACAATACTCATAAGTTGCTTAAAGCTCATATTAAATCGGTGTTTGACGCCCTTCTCGATCATCAGCTTTCTGGATAAGGAAGCTCGTTCATCATCCAATAAGGAAATTTCCTTAATGAGCTTTGACTCATTTCGCATGATCCGCATTAATGTATCCAGATCTTTTGATATAATCGCTTGCTTCTTTTTCAATCCGGACTCTATAAGCTGTTCATGCCGTTCAGACAATTGATTTAAATTATCTGCGATATGCTGAATGGTCAATAGGCTCACCTACGTTCATACAAGAGTTAGTTATTCTTAAGATAGGGCAATAGCTTCTCTGCAATTTTCTCCGCTTCTACACGATACGTCCCAGTCGTAACAGACTGCTTCAACTGGTCTATATATTGCGCTCTTTCCGCACTGTTAAGCTTGCTTGTCGTCAGCATTTCTTTTGCTTCAGCCGAGATGTGAACCTCGTCCTTTTTCTTTGTTTTATTGGTGTCATTCAACCGAAAATCATTTTGCTTCTGGTAGGATTGCATAGAACCAATACGGTTGGTTTCATTTATCTTCAATTTCTCCACCTCATCTATCTTGGAAACTAAAAAAGCCGATTGTCGTCACTACTAATATCGGCTTCTGTCAAGATTTAATTTATAGTTATCAAAATTTATCTTTGTATTTATTGATTCCCCGATAGGAAATCTCGGCGTTCTTATCCTCCGAGGAACTCGCGGATTTTCGCTCGGAAATCTCATTGATGGATTTCGTCAGACGATTCCGGCAGTTGTCACATAGATGGCTATCCTTAATGAGCGTTCCGCAAGACTCACAAGGATAGGACATGTTCGGAGCATTAACCATCGAGATCCGGCCCTCGCGAATAAACTTAGTAATTTGCTTGATCGATACGCCTGTCTGATCCGACAGCTCGCTAATGATCGCACCTTTAAACTCTCTTAAGTAGTCGGCGCAAAGCTGATACTCCTTATCAATATCACGTATGCACACCGGACACACATCTCTGAAATTTTTGGCAAACAGCTTTCCGCAACGAGGACAATTATCCAAATTCATCGCTCAGGCCCTCCTCATCTTCACTTCTGCATTTCTATCTATATTAACGGATTTCAGCACGCTTTTCATTAATTTTATAGTTACATAAAGGAGAGATTCGCTATTTTGTCATAAAAGATCACCGATTACGATCTCGCCCACGTCAGCGTGTACAGATGAACCGGTCGAGAGGCGCAATGAATCAGCGCTACGGCGCAGGCTTCGGCAGTGCTGCCTGTTGTGTAAATGTCATCAATGAGAAGAATTCGATAGGCTTCCGTATTAGCAGGTGTCCGACTCTCCAGCTTCCTGATCTGAGCTTCATTCCCTGTAAATAGAGAACGGGAATCACGCTGCCGCTCCGCTCTTGTCTTAAAGCTCATCTTCTCGGTATGCCGGTCGCGTCTCAGCAAATCATAGATCGGAATCTCGAACTTGTCCGCCAAATGGAGCGCCAGCTGCTGAGCCTGATTAAATCCCCGCTCCTGCGCCCGCTCCCCGCTGATCGGCACATACGTGATCGCATCCCAGCTTCGGGATAAGTCTGCATATGGATTCCATGCATGGTGTACCCATTGCTTGAACCGTTGAAGCCCTCTACCCGGCCCCTCCCTCAACCCAATCCGACCTCTTTTATAGCTGAAGACTCCTGTTTCCTCCGTAAGCCGAATGAAGACCGGCACCAGCATCTCCGCAAGCAAGGGAGCAAGGCGCTCATGTCCCCGATACTTGTACATGGCGAGCCATTCGCGCATAGCGGAGCTATAACCGACCGCACTGCGATTGCATACAAAATGACGTTCCGTCCGCCGTAAGCAATCCCCGCAGCTTACTCCTCTGCCGCATATCTCGCATTGAATCCGGTCCAGCCAAGGGATGGACACAAAGCAGCTTACGCATGTGGCCTGTCGAAGTTGACGGTACGAGGCCATACCCCGCTCAGGATAGGAGTCCCCTTGTTGGGGCAGCACGGTTTTCCCGCATAGCATACAGCCAGTTACAGCTGGAGACAGCCATTCCATCGGCCGCTCTCCTGCGGTCCGAAGAATCGATTTGAGACGCCCCAACCTTTGTCCCAAGCCGCTCATGCGCGCACTCCCTTTCCCGTATATACAGGCAGCAGGTACCCCCGCTCCTTTGCTATCTTGTTCATCGATCGGATATGTCGCACTGCTTGTAGCTGAGATTGATTGCGCTCCGGCGCGAAAAAATATACCTTGCCGCCCGGATCATCGGCAGATCGTCCAGCCCGGCCCGCCATCTGTACAAGGGAAGCTTCATCGAACAATTTCCCGTCCGCATCCAAAATGTAGACGTCGCTTCTAGGAATCGTCACCCCTCTCTCCAGAATCGTGGTCGTAACTAGCAGGCGAATATCGCCCTTACGGAAGTTTATGACTTTGGCAGCCCGATCCGGATCCTGCGAAGATGTGGCATCGACATGCGGACATTGCAGCTTGCGGCGCAGCAGGGCTGCCAGAGGCTCCGCCTGCGCAATTCGCTGCACGAACACGAAGATTTGGGCGCCCCGGCCAAGGGAGCCTCTCAGCGCCTTCGTCAAGGCCAGAGGAAGCTTGCTCTCCTCGAGCATGCCCCTCACAGTCGGTGCGCCCACAAGGCTGGGAACAGGCAAAGGATGCCTGTGATAGCGCACAGGAACGCGGGCATGCGCCAGCTTGCCGCTCCGGGCTGCCCGCTGAAGATCACGAGGCGGAGTAGCGGATAGGAGCAGGCGCGGAGCGCCCGGTAAACAGCTCTTGTCCGCCGCATACTTAAGCATGGGATCTCCGTGATAGGGAAAAGCATCTAACTCATCAAGAATGACGAGATCGAAAGCCTCCTGAAAACGGAACAGCTGATGGGTGGTCGATAACGTAATCTCGCCCCGCTCCCACCTCTGCTCGCTTCCGCCATACAACGTCACCACTTGCGCATCAGGGAATGCGCGCCTAATGCGCGGATCTAACTCCAAAACAACATCCCGTCGCGGAGAAGCGATCAGCGCCCTGCCTCCCCGGCTTATTACAGAATCGACAAGCGGGAAGATCATTTCCGTCTTCCCGGCCCCCGTAACCGCCCACAACAAAAAGTTGCGTATATCCGTTCGTTCCTCTGCCGGTGGTGTGACCCAGGACAAGAGAGTCTTCGGCCATTCGTGCAACAGGGGATGGCGTCTATGCCACTCTGCGGCTTTCTGGCACCAAGAGCCCTTTCCCGCAGCCAGGCTGCTCGATAAGCGGGCTCCATGGCGGAGACTGCTTCCCTTGTTGTACAACGGCTGCGATTCAACAAAACGCAAAGCATCCGTAGCCGCTGCATGCTGGGCAGGACTAAGCCCCCACTTCTTAAGCCTCTCCTTCACAGGCAGCTCCGGACCCGCAGAGCCCTCCCTGGCCCATTTCCCCTTCTCAGACGCTTCATACCTGCCCAGCACCAGCAGCTCGCATTCCCGGCTCCTCCCCATCGTCAGGCATGCCTCGCAATACGCACAGATTCTGTCGCACGACGCACAGCTCGTGCGGCGCAACTGCTCCTCGCCGCAGCCGCAGCGCAGGCAGCGGCTGCGCCCCCGGGCGTCGGCCCGCCCACTAGCGGCGGCGACCGCTCCGCTAAGGCGCACGCGCCCGAGCAAAGCCGCCAGCTGCACCGCTTCGCTCCAGCTGGCTCCTGCCACCGGCGCGCTAGCGCCCTCAAGCAGGGCGCGCGCTTCTCCGCTAAGCAGCGCACGTCCCTGCAGCAGCCCGGCGGCTATGCTCACCGACGCCGCCACCTGCTCCATGCCTCTCTCCGCTACGCTACCTTTCAGCTTACCCCGGTCGTCTCGCGGCCAATACTCCGCTCGCTCCAGCCACCCCATCCGATCCGGCGAATCCTTAACCTTCTCGCCGGCCCGCTGTGAAGTGCCTTTTACCCCCCTTTCCGCCGAAAGGTATTCATTATGCACACGTTGTATCATTTGAGCCAAGTAGGCCAGCGCTTCCTTCGAACCTGCACCACTCCCCGACAACTCCTTACTTAAGACATACTTTCGGCTACCTCTCACACTCGGCCGATAATCCCAACCCTCAGCAACCCGGCAGGCCCAGCCTAACGGCAAAGGCTCGCTCCAAAACCATCCTGCATCTGCCCGCTCTTGGCAGCCCCCTCCTTCGAACCAATACCAGTAATCCACTTGCGGCTCCAGCGTCATTTTTACTTCCCATTCAGTACCTTTATGTACGATATACACCCACGCTTTCATGCCCGACTCTCCTCCAATCTCCGATTGAAATCAACAAAAAAAGCACACCCGATAACGCCCGTAAGGCGTCTCAAGTGTGCTTCACTCTTCATTCATCTCTATAATGGAATTATAAGTCAAAACGGCATCTTCGACAAGTCGGCCGGGTTTTGCAAATCGACAAGCACTGCGTGATCTGACTCCGACACAATGCCTTCAGCCTGCAGCAGCCACATGAGCTGCACCGCAGTGCCTCCGGATGGCTGCGAGCGCTTACCACTTGTAATGCCTTCTTGCTCCTGTTCTTTTACTGCAACTGCATGAATGTGAACCTGCTCGCCCCTTCGCTTCCATCGCTCCACAATAGCCATGGTCTCCTCCGATGCCCCGGCATCCACCACCGTGAGGCGGATATCCCTGCCCAGCCAACGGGAGAAGGCATGCAGCATCCTTAAATACCATTCCATATTTTTTCCGGCCTGCCCCGCAATGAGCACAAAATGCTTCTCCGTCCGGGACCGCCTCTGTCCGATCCAAAAAGCCAGATGCACGAACAACGCCGCAACAGCATAACAACCGATGATGAGAAGGATAAGCTCCACTGTCGGCACCTCCTAATCGTTTTGCCATGCAAAACCACTTCGTCAGCATACCCTTGCCACACTATATGCCGCTAACCGCCCATCGGTTACGGCTTTCAGGGACAAGTGGAGCACAATTTGAGGGAACGTACACCATTCGACAAAAATACGAGCCTTCTCACCAAAAATACACTCTTGCTCAATTACCATAATATGCTATCATTTTTGTACACGTATATTCATATCGTTGATATGATGGCCTGCATAATGAAGGGGGAGTGGAATCGTCCTTATAGCCCGAACCGGGCCCAATGATCATATAGATAAAAGGAGAGTGAACGGATGAAGAAAATGAAAAGGCCTCTATCTATCGCTTTAGCTTTGCTAATGATGTCTTCCTTAACACTCAGCTCCATTGTATTTGCAGAAGGACGGACGAATGAGCAGGAAGCTTCTATAGAGAGCTTGAATGCGCAATCACTGCCGGAAGATGTATTAGAAGATGCGACCGCTGCTGTATGTACCAGCTACTCTAAACATTTTGGGGCGATTGACCAGCAGGAGCCAGGCGTTCCGTTTATCAAAATAAATGGAGACGGCACTGCAACGGCCACCTTTAAAACGAATAAAGACTGCGTAGAAGTGACATTCTCGGCGTATACGTACGAAGGCTCGCCTACGCCTTACGAAAATCAGAAGCATTTTTCCAGCAATAGTGTCCAGTTGAATAACGCCGGCAATTATTCGCTCGACATTTCATTACCTCAATGCGGTTTAAGCCAATTGGATCTTTATGCAGGACCCACTCAATTCACTTTGAACCCGGGATACGGGCATGACCATTTGACTTTAAGGTATCATCTATTATACAACGCAGGAAGTTGTCCAGAACCGACTCCGACACCTACGAGCACGCCAACTCCTACGCCTACGGAGACACCAACTCCTACGCTTACGGAGACACCAACTCCTACGCCTACGGAGACACCAACTCCTACACCTACGAGCACGCCAACTCCTACACCTACGGAGACACCGACTCCTACACCTACGAATACACCTACTCCGACACCTACGGAGACACCGACTCCGACACCTACGAATACGCCTACTCCGACACCTACGGAGACACCGACTCCGACACCTACGAATACACCTACTCCGACACCTACGGAGACACCGACTCCTACACCTACGAGCACGCCTACTTCGACACCGACGAATACACCTACTCCGACACCTACGAATACACCTACTCCGACACCTACGAGCACGCCTACTTCGACACCGACGAATACACCTACTCCGACACCTACGAGCACGCCGACTTGGACGCCTACAAGCACACCGACATCCACACCTACGAGTACGCCAACTGCGACACCGCCATTGGAGACGCCGTCTGCTACGCCAAGCGAATCACCTACGCCTACTCCGGTGGAGTCGACCGCTCCTACTCCTACGCCAACTATCATAACGGTTGAAGAAGAGGAAGTGCCAATTGGCGGAGGCACGGATGAGGGTGAAGAAATCATCGATCAATCTACCGATGAGAATAATCCGGAACAATCCGTTCCGATCGACAAGTTGCCTAAGACTGGAGAAAATAGTCCTGTTCCATACTATTTGTTAGGTTCCTTTATTCTCGTAACTGGCTTAGCCACTCTTCGGAAGAGACGGCGCAATAACGAATCTTGAGGATGGTATTAGCGAGGTAATGTCATCCATATAAGCAACAACGAACAAAGCCCTTGGAGCAAGCGATGCTTGCCTCAAGGGCTTTGTTGCCATTGATTAAATGGATTCATACCTATTTATCGTTAAAGCGTAACCCAGCCAAACTTAATGGAATTGATAACGGCTTGCGTGCGATCGTCGACTTCCATCTTCTGCAGAATGCTGCTGACATGGTTTTTAACCGTCTTCTCGCTAATGAACAGATACTCGCCGATCATCTTATTGCTCTTGCCCTCCGCCATCAAACGAAGTACTTCCGCCTCACGACGTGTTAATGGGCTATCTTCAGTTGCAATATATTTAACGCCTGGCTCCTTCGCTGCTGCTGCACCAGAAGCAACGCCCATCTCATCCAGGTACGTCATACGGCGTAGCTGGTTAATGAGCTTGCCTGTCACCTTCGGATGAATGTAAGAATGTCCGTGATGTACAGAGCGGATTGCGTTAATGAGCGACTCAGCCTCCATATCCTTCAACAGATAGCCTGTCGCACCTTTGCGAAGCGTCTCAAAAACATAGCTTTCATCATCGTGAATCGATAGAATAATAACCTTAACGTCCGGGAACATCCCCTTCAGACGCTCTGTGGTGACAACTCCCGTCTCAATCGGCATGTTGATGTCCATGAGTACGATTTCTGGAATGGTATGATTGCAGAATTCCAATACCTGAATGCCATCACCGCATTCGCCTATTACTTCTATATCGTTTTCCATATTAAGAATGCGCTTTAATCCTTCACGAAAAAGCTGATGGTCATCAGCCAATAGAATCTTAATCTTAGTGGAACTGCTAGCCGATATCTGGTTCATTATTCTCATTCTCCTTTCTATGTTCGGAAGTTGCTGGAATGTCTATTACAATCTTCGTTCCCTGCCCAGGTTTTGAGTCTATTACCATCCTTCCCTCGATCAATTCCACGCGCTCCCTCATGCCAACCAGGCCAAAATGGGAATTGCGGCTGGTAGGCTGATCGTCCAAGCCTACCAGAAAGCCATTCCCGTTATCCTGAATCGTCAACGTAATAAGCTGCGGGCTGTAGCAGATGTCCAGAGATACATGGGAAGCGTTCGCATGTTTCAGTATATTAGAGAACGCTTCCTGCACCATCCGGTAGATGGCTGCCTCCATGGCGGAAGGCAGCCGGATTTCCTTCCCCGTCAGCTCGAATACGGTATGAACCCTGGCCTTCTCCTCGAAGTCCTGGGCGAATTTACGCAGCGTAGGCACCAGACCAAGATCGTCTAGCGCCATTGGACGAAGGTTAAATATGATCTTTCTAATTTCCTCAAGTCCGGAACGCACCTGGCTCTTCAGATCCACCAGCTCATCCTGCACCAGCTCGAACTGCTGCTTGATGAGCATGCGCTCCGCAATCTCGGTACGCAGGACGATGTTCGCAAGCGACTGCGCAGGGCCGTCATGAATCTCCCTCGCAATGCGCTTTCGCTCCTCCTCCTGCGCCAATATGATTTTCAATCCCAGTAGCTGCCTGGTCTTGGCTGATTCAATAATGCGTGTAACCTGATTCAAATCCCCCGACAAATACTCCAGTACCACATTGATCTGGGAGCCGATCATCTCCGCACGCTCAATCGATTTCTCGACATTGCGCACCCGCTTCTGAAGATCATCCCTGCGAGATTTCAAATAATTTTCTTTCTCGCGATAAACCATCAGGTCCAGCTGGATCTGAGTCGCCTTCTCGTATGCGGACTTAATATCTTCTTCCTTATACCGCACGAAGTCTCGGCTGACTTCCGTCAGACGCATACGCGCGCGCCGGTACTCCTGTTCTAACTGATCTACCTTATCGATCGTCCGGACTGTCTCCTGAAGCACCTGTTCAAGCTCAGACTCCAGCGCTTCCAGCTCCGTTCGTGCCGATTCGCATATTTCATAGATTTGATATTTGCTATCCTCCATGACTTGAATGGCATTCGAGATTACTCTATTAATATCGACCGTAAGGTGATCCACTGCGGCTAGGCACTCCCCATCGAAAAAGGATATTCCTCTTTATAATACCACACTTTATCCGTATTCCGTCTAGCTATTCTATGGTAACTTTTTTGGCTTTCTCATCGTAACCGACTTTGAAGCCCAGCTTCTCCGAGAACAATCGGACCGGAATCAGCGTTCTGCCATTACGCGTAAATGGCGCTACATCCGACGTATACCGCACGCCGTTCAGCATATAATCCTTCTTGCCAATCGTCATCTCGATCATTTGGCTTCCACGCAGCACGGTTACTTTCCGTGTCTTGTCATCGTAGAGCACCTCGGCACCCATCGCTTCCGAGACAAAACGCAACGGCACATAAGTCGAGCCCTGCTGAATGAGCGGAGCCGCCTCCAGCTTAATACCTTTGCCATTAACAGATGCATTCGTGTTGCCTATATTCATGACGATTGACGATCTTGCCGGTTCCTTCACAGTTGCCGCAGTACGAAGGACGATATTATCAATCGCAATAGCACCGGAAGGCGCCTTCTTATCGCTGTTTTGATCAATGGTCACCACATAAATGCGCTTCAGCTTGGCCGGGAATGCGATGCCTGCGCTACCTACATCGATTTTGACGTTTTTCCAGCCATCCCAATTCAGTTCCTTGGCTACGTCCAGCAGATGGGTCTTGCCGCTTGCGTCAACCACTTCGGCCCTTACCCAATTCTTGCTGTTATCGCTGAATACGTCCATCGTCATTGAGGTTGGCGAACCTGCTAGCGTTACGCCATTGGTTCCGAATACCGCGTAGGAAGCCCTTGTCCCTGTTCCTGCCGAGAAGTCATACGATATTTGGAGGCCACGGCTCGTTTGGTCCGGCAGGTCGCTAATGAGCTTCACGCCGCCTTTTGTCGTGTCCGCAGGCGTCACTTGCGAAGTGATCCCATAGCGTGACACTTCAAAGTCTTCGACGACAACCGCTTCTTCTCCTTTAACGAACGGAATCATTGCTCCATATCCATCGTAGCTGCCGACCGCATAACCTGTAGTCGATTTGCCGTCAACGCTGTTAACGGTAATGGCACCGTTCTGATACGTTCCCTCGAAGCCAACAAATTCCCACTTCAAGGAATCTCCTGTCAGGTTGTACGTTTTGCCGTTTTTCAGCTTCACCGTAATGGGCACGCTCACCGAGCTGCCTGGCGACAGCATGCCGGCAGAAGTGTTAATTTTCATCGAGGCGATTTGATCTTGGCCAATAACCTCGACCTCATATTTGGCTTCCACATTGCCCGATTTGGCTGTAAATGTAGTTTTGCCAATTTTGCTCGCCGTAAATGCATTTTGCTCAAACTTGCCAACCGCAGCTGATGAAGTCCATGTCAGCGTCGTTGGATCCACTGTGATCGGATTGTAGTATGTATCATACGCGCTTACCGCATATTTGGCTGTCTGGCCGAGCAACATAATATTGGAACCATAGACGGACATGCCTCTTACCGTACCTTGAGGAGCGGTTGTAAAGACGCCGATTCCGTTCGATACGGATCGCTGCGAGCTCTCCTGCGTCGGATGAGCCAGCTGCAAATTCGTTGTGCCAAGCGGACGCTCGGTCATCGTAGTCGAGCCGCCTCCGTCCATATTAACGCCTTTATGTACGCCTAGCTGAACCATGATCTGCTGAAGCTCTCTCAAGCTTAATCCGGTATTGCTGCCGGATCTTTCGCTTGTAATCATGTACACCTTTGTTCCGTCCTTGGAGTAGCCAATCCCGGTACGAGATGTAAAGGATGAACCGCTTACACCTTGAATATCTCTGGAGAATGAAGAAGCGGCTCCATTATCGACGAGAAGCGTATGTCCGCCGACTAGCATTTGCAGAGTCGAAGTATCGACAGGCTGCTTCGTCGTCTGTGAGACAAGCGTATAATCCGATGTGACGGCTTGACCTACTTGAATATTCGCTTTGATGAAAGCGGCAGCTTTGCCGTGTCCCCGCAAAATATAGCCGTCTGCCGGAACTGCGCCAGCAATCTGTTCGTTTTCGCTGATCTGCTCCACGATACCATTGCGAACGAGAACCTCAGTCGGCTTTGTTGCAGAATTTCTTGGTCTCTCCGCTCCGCCCCAAGCGCTTGTGTAGATGAACAGGTTGTCTACATGACTATAAGTCACGCCTGCAATCTCCGGCGTATAAGTCGATTGGTTGAGGCCTTCAATCGCGAACGTCTGACCGTTCTCCGCCGTAACCGTTCCGCTGAAGGTAAATGCATCAATCATCGGCTTGCGGTCTGTCGTCATAGCGAATGCGTACATGCCATTCAGTTTCGATGGGCTGACCATTAGAGAGCCGCTTGTCACTTGCGCGCCCAGAGGCGCTCCTTCATTCGCCATTACGAACACATCACCGTTAATTCCGGCAACCGCTCCGCTTTCTTTTGTCATGTTCAAAATATTGTTTCGCTGTCCGACGCTATTATTCCTGCCGCTCATGGCATTTAATGTTACATGCGGATTCGTGAGATCCACTTCAATGACATGCACATCGGTTTTGACAGCCTTATTGCTTCTGGTTGTATGCCATACATAATCCATACGCTTAGCGCCCGCTGTAATAATCTGTGACTGCTTAAGCTTCAAAACAGGCGCTGCGTTTGCCGCCTCCGCCTGTGATACGATAAAGGATGCTCCATTCCCCGGAAGCAATCCGGCAATAGGTTGTGCCAATAGGACTCCGCTTACTGCGATAATGACGACTCGTCTACTCACTCTGCTCTTCTGCCGACCAATGCTGTCTGATCGCTTGCTCATAATTCTAGCAACTCTCCCATCTCTATGTAACTACTTAGTATAGACTACAAGAAAGGGTTTAAAGTTTCGTCCATAAAAGACTGCTATCACTATTGACCAAGCGATAGATATTAGCTATATATGCCTTTCTTAACAGCATTCAACTCTTCCAATAAGACCTGTCCCATAAAAATAGGACCTTATGCCCGGGATGCGTTCCCGCGAGCTAAGGTCCTATTCAATCCAATTACTGTGTCAGAAATTCCGCTTTCTCCAATAGACGCATGATCATAACCGCGCCTTCTGCCCTTGAAGCGTTCGTCGTCGGGCTAAGCGTTGTATTCGTTTTGCCGTTGATAATGCCCAGGTAGACAGCTTCTGCCATATTGGTCTTCGCATAGGCACTCACCTTGGTGCGGTCTGTATACTTCTGGAGATACGAGTCAACCGAGCTGGGCAAGCTTACGCTCATGCCGGTTACCTTCGCCGCACGCATCATCATGGCCGCCATTTCCTGACGCGTAATGAAGTTATTTGGCTTAAAGGCTGTGCTGCTTGTACCATTTACGATGCCTGCTGAAGCCGCTGCTCCAATGTAGGCGCCCATGACCGTATCTGCATTCACATCCTTGAACTTGGCCGCAGCCGTACGATTGCCTGCCAAGCCCAGTCCTTTGGCGATATACGTGGCGAATTCACCGCGTGTAATCGGCTTGTCCGGCTCATAGGTGGACGCGGTGCGTCCTTCTACGATGAACTTGCGCGCCATCATTTGAACGGTATCCGATGACCAGTGTTTGCCCATATCGCTGAAGCTCTTGGAGTTCCGCACCAGCGCATAAGCGCCATTTCCTTTACGTTTGAATGTCGCTTTAGTCGAGCCACCTTCTTGTTTGAAGGTAGTAGGTACATATGATAGCGTACCTGTCACAGGGTCCAGCCATACAACCGCGGACTGGCTATTATTCACACTAGCAGTTGTCTTGAGCGTTCTGGAGACATACCCGCTGTAATTTGTTACTTCTTGCTTGTTGGAACCATTCACGACCAAAATTTCAAAGTTAAGTGGTCCTGCGATGATCGATGCGCTGGAGCTGTTCAGAGCCGTAGTCAGCGCTTGGGTCTTGGAAGAGTTCCCTTTATCAATAGCCAGCAACAGATGGTTGGTTGACCCGCTGCCGTTCAGCGCTCTGGACAGCTCAGAGAAGTTCAACGTCTTCAGAGGAAGCTCGAACGTTGCATCTCCATGCTGAACTACAAAGGTCACATCTCCGCCTTGTCTGTTCGCCATCTCAAGTGCCACGATTGGTACAGCAACAAGCGCTGCATTCTCATAATCCGGAACTTTGAAAACGATGCGAGGGCTTGTTAAGCCAGCATCTCTGGACGTTGTAACGGCTGCAATAAACTTCTCACTTACCAATGTATAACGATTGGCCGATACGCCTGCCGGTGAAGTATCATTGGTGATCGTGGAAGCGGATGGCAAGATACCCACGCCACCGCCATCGGCAGCCTCGTAATCGCCGGTCAAGCTATCCAGAATCGTTGTCTGGTTCGCAACATTGGCGTTGTTGAAAACATTAACCGTATTGCCCGATATGGAACGGAGCCCATTGGAATTGCTCAAATACGTCACTTCCGCTTTTTCGCCCACTTTGGCTGCGTTATCCAGTGTCAGAATGACCGTACTTCCTTCCACTTTGACACCTGTCACCAACCGAACCATATCTTTAACTCTTACCACAAAGAAAGTATTCGACGGTACGTAAGACGGATCAAGCGTCTCGCTGAAGGAAATCGTCAGCTGATTGCCTTTCAGGATGGCTCCAATCATCGAGATGCTTCCTGTATTGCCGCCCCCTGTTCCACTCGTAATCGACAAGCTATTGAATGAAGCCGCAGCATTGCCGTAAATATCCTTCGTAGTGCTGCTGCTGCCGTAATAGGACACTCTCATCGTCGATGGATTCGAAATGGTAGCGCTCAGTGTCAATATAACAGAGTCGCCGGACAACGTGACGTTCGTGACGGACTTGGATTGACTATCAGCTTGTACGCTGAACTGGAACGTGCCTGGCGTTGTTGTGGTATTGAGCGCCCGATTGTATCGGATCGATACCATGTTGCCTGAAGCCGCTACGCTCTGTATCTGCGGAGCGCCTGTCGTGCCTCCTGTACCGCCTCCGCCGCTGCTTCCCGAATTGGCTAAATAGTTGCTGAAGGATGAGACATGGTTGCCGGATACGCCGATAATCGGATAACTGATCGGGCTATAAGAAATATGCACCTGTTGACCGCTTGGAATCGAGCTGAACAGGTTCAGTGTAAGGGTATTGCCGTTTTGCGTTAATGTATTGGCGCTATAATTGACGCCGCCCACCGTAATCGTGAACTGACTGTACGCATAAGCATGCGGCTTCATCAGCTCTTCGCTGAATCTTAACGTAACCGTCGTACCCGAAGCCGTAGCGCTAGAGATGACAGGGCTCGTATTTGAAGCGCCATTGGAGATATCCACATTGTTCAAAGTATCTGCTGCATTGTCCGACAAATCACGGATTTGCGGATTGCCTGGCTTCGTGTAAGACAACGTCACTTTTTGATTGGCAGTCACGCTGCTCGCCAAGGTTACAAATACGATATTCCCTTCAATCTTCACACCCGTTACGTTGCGCGGCAATCCCGCTACAGTAACGTAGAAGCTGGCCGCAGACGGCTTTAAGCTTTCTTTCAACGGCTCATTGTAGATCAGTCGAATCGTCGATCCGCTAACTTCTGTTCTGGAGATAGACGGAGGCGTAGTATCTGCGCCTCTCGTCAAGAAGGTCCACTGGTATTCATTCAGTATGCCCGCAAAATCATTGCCCGCCAAGTCTGTAACGGCTCCCTCGTCAATGTTCACAAAATACCGTGTATCTAGTGATAGTGCGAATCTGCCGGGATTAATGATAATGCTTTTATTGTCTTCAGGATCAATAGAGTAGGACGCAACAATCGTGCGGTAACCTTCCTGAACCTTTGTTATAAATTTAATTTGTTTGAACGAATCTGTTGATACCATGATCGGCTTATCGAATGTCGCTTTGAACGTATCGTTGACCTCTACTACATTCGAATTGTTCGCTGGTGTAAGGCTGACTATATTGGGCTTCTTGTCATCCTGTGTCGCTATGAAGGACCATCCACTGGAACCGGAGATACCCGTGAAGAAATTGCCCGCCCCGTCTCTAATCGCACGGTTCCCGATTGTTACGTAGTATCTCGTGTTATTGACAAAGGACTTGGCCGCATCACTTGAGGATACGTGGCTTGTCGCGTCAATTGTCAGCTCCTTTGTTCCTGCGCCCTTCACACGTGTAGACGTAATTGGAATGGAACGGAACAGCGTGCCGCTATTGGCATGGCGGATCTCAATGTCACCGTTATTCAAATATACTTCTTTGTTAAAGGTTAACGTCAGCTTGCCGTTCAAGTTCGACAATGTGCCGCCTCTGGTTGGCGAATAGGTCGTCACGTTTGGAGGCGATGTATCATTGCCAAATCCGGTTGTAAAATTCCAAACCGTAGCGGAGCTTATGCCATAGAACCACTGACTCGCATTTGGATTCGGCCTGGAGAATGCACCTGGCTCGATCCACACGTAATAAGGCGTGTTCGGTGCCAAGGTACTCGGTTTAATCGTCACAGAGTTAAAATCCACTTTTACAGCGCTCGACGTCGCAAGAATGCGTTGTACGGCTACGTTGTCGCTTACTCTCCGAATTTCAATGTATTTATTCGTATTAGCCTGAACCTGCTGGTCAAAGCGAATCGTCAGCTCAGTTCCAGTAGTTGGAACAAGAGTTGCGTTCTTTGCAGGGGTAAAGGGATTGCTGTTTGCCAAATTAACAGGCGCTGACCCCGTTGTAAATGTCCAGGTCATGCCGGCAAAAGTATTGCCTGATGAATCTTGGAAGTTGCTGCCGGAAATACGTACACGATAAGTTGTCTTAGGCATAAGTGCCCCGTCCGGCGTAATCGTGATATAAGACGTTCCGCTTCCGGTTACGCTGGATGATGTCACTGGAATATAACGATTATCCTCTGTCGATTCCAGAACAATGTCTCCGCTTGCTGCATAAACAGGCTTGCTGAAGGACATCGTAATTGGACTTGTAATGGAGGCATTATCGCCCTCCGGACTCCGGTACGTATACTGCGGCCTCGTATTGTCTTCCACGAGCACCGTACGGAAGCGCCAGGTTGTCGCATCCTGAATCCCCAAATAAGACGCTCCATTGGAGTCGTTCACAAAAGCACCTTGGTCGATCAACACATAATATTCAGTGTTCAGTTCGAACTTGCCTCCGAGCGAACTAAGCGCCGGGGTGATCGTCGCTTGATTGCCGGATATCGATACTCTGCCGCTTGTAGCGCCTATCTTCTCAATTAGAGCATTGTTTTCCGTTTTGTATATGTAAATGCTTGTTGAAGAAGCGCCCAATTTGACATTTTCGTCGAAGGTCAGACGCAAGCTCGTGCGCAGCGGCACATTGTCCAAATTTTTGCCGGGGAAGAAGCTTGTAACAACAGGACCTCCCGGCGCTGCCGAAATGTTCTCGGATGACGACCAGCCAGGCAATGCGAATTGAAGTAGCATAGCAATAGATAAGAATAAGGACAACTTGCGCATACGATACATAATGTTCACTCCTCAAATATACACTCGTACCTTATTTTTCGGTCTGAATGCATGAAAATGTTAGGTTCGTACACTTTTTTGTGCCGATAGCCCTATAGTCATAACAAAAATAAAAGCCGTTTCACCCATCAGTACAAGTTGACGGGTAAAACGACTTTTAAGTTGCGCATGCGCACTATTATTTTCCAAAAGGGATTATAGGCCAGCTCCTGCTTTAAGCAGCTCGGCTTTGTCTACGCGCTCCCAAGGAAGATCCACGTCTGTACGTCCGAAGTGGCCGTAAGCTGCAGTTTGAGCGTAGATTGGACGACGAAGGTCCAGCATCTTGATAATGCCAGCAGGACGAAGGTCGAAGTTGCTCGTGATTAGCTCAACCAGCTTCTCCTCAGACACTTTGCCTGTACCATACGTATCGACATTGATGGAAACCGGCTGTGCTACGCCAATTGCATAAGCAAGCTGGATTTCACATTTGTCAGCCAGACCAGCCGCAACGATGTTTTTCGCAACGTAGCGAGCTGCGTAGGCAGCGGAACGGTCAACTTTTGTAGGATCCTTGCCGGAGAAGGCACCGCCGCCATGACGAGCGTAGCCGCCGTAAGTATCAACGATGATTTTACGGCCTGTAAGACCGGCATCGCCTTGAGGACCGCCGATAACGAAACGGCCTGTAGGGTTGATAAAGTATTTGGTTTGCTCGTCCAGCCATTCAACTGGAACAACCGGTTTAATAACATGCTCCATGATGTCGCTTTGGATTTGCTCCAGCGTTATTTCTTCCGCATGTTGAGTAGATACGACAATTGTATCTACACGAACTGGCTTGCCGTCTACGTATTCAATCGTTACTTGCGTTTTGCCGTCCGGACGGAGGTAGGCAAGCGTCTCGTTCTTACGCACTTCGGACAAGCGGCGTGCGATACGGTGCGACAATGCGATTGGCAATGGCATCAGCTCAGGTGTCTCGTTCGTAGCGAAACCGAACATCAGACCTTGGTCGCCTGCGCCAATATCTTCATTCTCTTGCTTCATGTCTTTGCCATCGCGTGTTTCAAGCGCAGCATTAACGCCTTGAGCGATGTCAGCGGATTGCTCGTTCAACGAAGTCAGAACGGCACAAGTGCTGGAGTCGAATCCATATTTCGCGCGTGTATAGCCAATTTCCTTAATCGTACGGCGAGCGATCGCCGAAATATCAATATAATCCGCACGGCTGCTGATTTCGCCAATAACAAGCACGAGGCCAGTCGCTACCGAAACTTCGCACGCTACGCGCGCATTAGGGTCTGCTTCCAGGAATGCATCAAGAACGGCGTCCGAGATTTGGTCACAAATCTTATCCGGGTGTCCCTCCGTTACTGATTCCGATGTGAATAAGTGGCGTCCTTTAACCGACATCCATATCAACCTCCTACAACCTTAGTATTGAATAAGTGCGAATGTTCTACACAAAAAACGAACCTTTTCCACGAAGGAAAAGGTTGTTAGACAACTCTTCTTCTAAAAATTTATGATACCGAAAATGTCGCTTGGTGTCAATGGACGCCTCATTTGCCAATTATAACTGGAAGCCTCCGTTTAACACCTGTTCAGCCTGCGCGACAAGCCTACGAGTGATCTCTCCGCCTACAGATCCGGCCTGACGAGTAGAGAGCCCTGACCAATGTACGCTGCCGCCTTGACCGGACACGGAGCCTAGCTCACCTGCAAACTCAGTATCGGCACCATTGGAAGAATATCCGCCTGTCATCAGACCGAATTCTGCTGCAATTTCGTATTTCATTTGGTTAAGTGCGGCTTTACAGTTGGGAACAACCACTTTATTGGAACGACTCATTATACATGCACCTCCGTAAGGAATGGATTACACCCCTATTGTGCATCCACCTTCTTGGCTTCAAGCGTATAACTTAATGGAACTTGGAGAAATTTATAGCATGTAAGGGATAAATATATACGACCAAAAAAAGCTACCCCAATGATATCATTGGGATAGCTTTTAGAAATTGCCATTACTATTTGATTGTATAATTGCCTTTTACAAGAACGGTCAGAATATTCGTCTCATTCGGATGTCCTTTAATGCCACGGCCATCACGCGGGAACCATATCAAGTGATTCGTCGGCACGTCCTTGCCACTCTTGATATCCACACCGCCTGTCAGATCCGAGATACCATTCGTATCGGAGCTATAGGCCACCGCTTTGCCTACGCGGACGACCACCTCAGCACCAGCCGAAGCCATCAATGTTTTGCCTACAGGCACCTCTACGACCTCCAGCTTGACGCTGGCGCCAGTCTCACCGGAGTTGCCGTTATTATTTCCTGTATTGCCGCCACCGTTCAGCTTGGCAATCTGTTCGTCTACATAGCTCTTGGTCACAACAGGATCTTCAATCGTTCCCGGTGTAACGGCTGAGTTCGCTTCAAGCGGCTTCGCCAGAACCATTCCGGTCCAGACACCTGCTGTCACTAACACAGCCGCTCCCATTACTTTCAACATCTTCTGTTTCACTCTAGAAGTCTCCTCTCCGTCTAGTATCCTATACGTACTAGGATACTAGATTTCAGGGGGATTGGGTAGTTTAATCGTTTACTGTACCCCATTGCATGTTTTGCGACGCGATCAATGTTTTGAAACCTTGGAAGGAGTCATAAACATTGATGGTGAAGCCTTTTGCGTACTCATTCTTGTGAGTAACCAGTTGATTTTGGAATACGAACTCTTTTTGCAGCTTTTTACCTACAACCAGTTCGTCTTTGTTATTGTCTTTGCCAAGAGCCAGTTCTTTCGTGAATACGATATCTTTATAATCGTTATCCACAAATTCAAATATCAACTTGTGCTCTTCAGCAAATGCCCGATCAGCATCTTCCGATTCAACAAGATCATATTCAAATGATACTTTTACGCTATCAATCGCATAGCCATCCGATGCATGCATAGTAGCTACAACATAACGAATGTCTAACGAGTTATTCATGAATCCAATCTTTTTCAAGTCTTTTTGTACTGCAATTTCTTTAATTGCATAATCTGTAAATACTGGTTTCACCACAGCGGTCCCTTTATCATCTGCCAGTTTAAAAGCTTCGCCAAAATAGAACGAAATCTTATCTTTCTCGAAGTTTCTAGGCACCTTCGTCCACGCTGAGATGACTACTTTGCCATTTGGCATCACTTTTTCTTTGTATTCACTGAATGTCAGATCGATAATCGAATCATTCTGATTCTGGATATAACCAGCTAATTGTGCCGGATTAATTGCTCTACGCTCTTTATTGGTATATTCAACCTCAGCATAGAAGAAATCACTGCTAGTGCCTTTGTACAAAGCAGATTTTACAAATCTTACTTCAGCGCGTTTTCCGAGACTTGTAATGTTGTACGCTTCGTTGCTGCCTAGTTCTATAGCTTGAGTAGGCGCATCAACGGAGAAGATGTGAATTTGTTTTTCATTTTTCTTATCTGCATCTGTCTCATTCATGACAAACTCGATTTTACTTATTACCTGCGTATAAGGCACCTCTGTGTAAGCAACTACTTTATAGCTTTGATTTGGTCCTACAGTCGTTACATCATCCAGAACAACGATTGTAGATTTCGCTGGATCAATTTTAACACCGTCTACAATGAAATGTCCGCCAAGTTGAAGCTTCGATTTCGCTTGCGTTGTAGTATTTTTGAAGGTAAATTCTGCTACGACCAGATCCGTTAGGTCGTTAGGCGTACGCTGAATCGATTCTTGTCTTACTTCATATCCATTGTATTGTGCAACTGCACTGCTTTGCTCTCCAGTTGCTGTTTTCACAGCTACGGCAAAATTGCTCAGGAAGCTGCTCTTGCTATCTTCTCCACCATTTTTATAGAAAACAACAATCTCACTGGTCTTCAGAATACTGCTGTTCGGAATTTGTCCAGAAAGCTGAATCGATTGTTTAATCTTAGGGAGAAGTACTACTTCAGCGTCTGAATCTCTGGTTAATGGATAGAGATAACCTTCTTTAGTTTTCAGATAAAATTCCAAAGCAGGTAAAGGCAATTTTGTGGAACTTGTATTCTCCAAAACAAATTGAGTAGAAAGCTGTTCGTGATTAGCTGCTAAGCTAACAAAGCTGTCTCCTGCTGTAACGTTAAGTGTATTGCCACCCAGATACAGAGCTTTCGTTACGTTTGGTTTAACAGCAACCGTTGGCTTAAGTGCCGGTAGATCAAATACACCAATTGGCAAGTTCGTTTTACTTTGCTCTTCCGTCGTAGACAATACTAATGAGAATTTGCTTGAAAGATTTTTCAATGGTATGGCTACGGAAAGTGTAATCATCTTGGTTTCGCGAGCTTTAAGCGTAATGTTAGATGTGTTCTTGTCGAATGCAAATACGCTTCCGCCATCTATTTGCGCAAAGTAATTGACCGGAGTCAGGTCCACAGAACTTAAGGATAAATTCTCAAGTGAATAATCAACGGTCAAGTAGCCGTACTGGCTGTCCTTATAAAGCGTATACTGCTTTACTTGACCTTTTAGCTTATTATTGCCGAATAACATTTCTCTAACGCCATATGAAGCGGTAGATCCCGTTCCCGACGCGTTCAAAGTGCCTAATTTGCTCTCATAATTAGAGCTGGAGAAATCCCATTTAATTAAATCAATGCTCAAATCAGCAAGCTTGGTTTGGTTATCCACAGATGCATAATATGTAAGATAAGTGGTCCCCTTAGATGGTGCTGTTACTTTAGTTTTATCCGCTTCTTTTAATTTGGTCGGATACGTTTTACCGGACTTGGATTTAATTTTTGCCCAATAATCCAGCAATTGAAGACTATTCGAAGAATCATTCTGAATCGCGATCGTAAAAGATGCTAGTTTTCCTTGTTCTTGTGTTACAAGCTGTGCATCATAAAGAATTGCTTGCACGTTCGAGGCGATAGTGGTAGTTGGTTTCTTAGATGTCGCAGTAGCTGCTGCTTCAATGCGATTATTCGGTGCAATCGTATATCCAATCAGCAGACTAAGTACTAGACATAGCTGTATGACTCGACTGCGCTTCTGAAAATAATGATTCAATGAGACCCCTCCTAATCTTGGTATTAGATTAGACGCATAAGCCAATTAATTTGTTGCGTTCTATAAGAGTAATTTATTGAAAATAATAGAAAGAACCCCTTGGCATATGCCAAGGGGTTCTTTCATGTAGTTGTTAAGTCTTAGTCAACAACTTTAACTACGATGATGTAGTGTTTGTCAGCGATTTTCAGTGTCAGAGTTGCTTCACCTTTAACGCCGATGCTCAGATCGTTGTCTACTACAGTCAGGTCAGAAGAGATAACTTGAACTTTAGTAGCATCCAGTGTAGGGATGATTTGAACTTTGTCGCCGTATTGGTTGTAACCAACGAACACGCCGCCGTCAGCATCAGTACCGAACAACTTAGTAGTCAAGCTGTCGCCTGCTTTAACTGTTACAGCATTGTTGTTTTGGGCAACAGTGGATAGTGCTGGAGTAGTGTTAACTACTGTGAAGCCGATAGTTGCAACACGAGCGCTGTTTACTTTAACAACAACATTCTCGGATCCAACTTTAGCGCTTGTTACTGTTTGACCAGCAACAGATACTGCACCGCCAGTAGCGTCTGCATCTTCAAGAGTTACACCGCTGTTTACAACGGAAATGTAGTTGCCATTAACGTCTTTTTCGTAAACAGTGATTGTAGTGTTTGTAGGACCTTTACGCTTTTTGTCAGCTGTGTCAACGTTCAGGTCAAGAGCAGTGTCACCAGCAACTGCAGCGTAACCAGCGAAGTTTCCAGCTTTTACAAGGGAAACAGAGATAGTTCTTTCCATGGAGCCGTATTTCACTTTCAGGGAACCGGAAAGTGCTTCAGCGTCACTTGCGGAATAAGGATTAAGAACAATGTCAGCTTTACCGTCAACGATACCTACTGTTTGAACAACGTCTTTAGCAACGCCGTCAGCCAGTTTGTCTCTGTTGATAGAGTAAGTGATTTCTGTTACTTCAGGAGAAGTAGGTTTGAATGTGTTGCCGTATTGATCAAGTACTTCGAATTTAACTGTTTGAGCAATTGCGGAACCGATAACCAGTTTCGAGTTAGCTGCTTCAACTTTGATAGAAGTTGCTTTAGCTGCTGCTTTAACAGTGATTGTTACGGATTTGGAGATTTTCTTGTCGTCGCCGCCGTCAGCAGTCAGAACTACTGTTGCAGTACCAGCGCTTACTGGAGTTACCAGGCCAGCTTGGTCAACAACTACAACTGTTGGGTTAAGCGATCTGAAAGAAGCTGTGTATTGACCTGCGTCAACCACGTTGTTGCTTTGGTCAAGAACTTGGAAGCTCAGTACGCCAGTGTCACCAGCGAAGATGTCAAGCTTTTGGTCATCAATGTTGCCGATGCCTACTTTACCAAAAGAAGTTACTTGGGAAAGAGTTTCTTTAACGTTGATGATTGTGTTGCCAGTTTCGAAATCAGTGTTGTTCAGTTTAACGTTAACAACTGCGTAGCCAACGTTAACTGCTTCCAGATCACTTGCAACTTTAGTAGTGTCGGAAGTTTCGATAGTCAGGTCGCCAGGGATGCTGTAGTTAGCTGTAATGTCGTTGCCGTTAGCATCTTTAATTACAACTGGAACGTCAGAACCTTTAGCAACTGTTGTGCGAGCAAAACCAATGCTTGCTGCTGCTTGAGCAACATATTTGAAATCTTTGGAAGTCAGGTCAAGCGTGTAGTCGCCAGCTTTAGTTTTCAGGCCGTTAACTTCTACAACATACTCTTTATCGTTTGTAAGAGTGTCGATCAAAGTCAAAGTAACTTTGTCGCCTTCAACTGCTACTTTGTCGATAACTTTAATTGCGTATTGGTTGCCTTTTTCATGTACAGTGAAGTTTGTAGCTTTAGCAGCGCCAACTTCAGTGTTGAAGTCAAGAACAACAGTTGCACGGCTAGGAGCGATTACAGAGTCAAGAGTCAGCTCTTTAACTTCAAAGCCTTTCAGACCCAGGATTGTGCCCAGTTTCTTGCCAGTGCCAGTAACTTCAGTGTTCAGAGCTGTTACGATAACTTCGTAAGTAGCGCCACGAAGAGCGTTAGCAGCGAAGTCAGTGCCTTCAGCAACCAGTTTCTTTTCAACTGCTACTTTAGGAACGTCGTCATAGTCAGCTTCGATTTTCAGAGCGCGAAGAACGACAGCTGCGAAATGTTGGTTAGTCAGTGGAGCGTTGTAACCAAAAGTAGTTTCGGTTTTGCCGATCATCAGGCCTTCTTTTTTAGCCCACGAGATGAAACCATCGTAGAACGAGTTAGTTACATCAGTGAAGCCGTGAGTGTTAGCGTGCTCGGAAGCAGCTTTCTCTACGCCCAGAAGACGGGACAGAAGAACTGTCAAATCTTCACGTTTCCATTCTTTGTCTTCGTTAAGGTTTCCTTCAAGGTTACCTTTAATAACACCGATTTCTTGCAGGTACTCACCAGCAGTTTGTTTCTCTGCTGCGGATGCTACAGCTGCGAACATGGAGAATACCATTGCGATCGCAACCAACAGGGATAAACTTTTCTTCATAACCTTTTTTTCTCCTCCTCTAAATTGCTTCGGTTGTTGAGAGTTTTGCTTGGATAATGAATTGCTCGTTTCCCTCATAGCCGATTCACCCCCTTCCCAGAGTAGAGCAGTAATTTGTATAAATGATGTCTACGCATGATCAACCCTATGTAATCTCATGTCGTAGAAACTTGTAAACCATGAAAGAATAGATGCTAGACTAGCTGCATCACTATAACATTATACAATGGGCTACCCGTACCGTAAAGAGGAACTTGTGAATTCATTCCATTTAAAATCGTAGCGCCCTCTCGACAACGTCATGTATTTAAACGTATGTGATCGTGAAAAGTTGCGAATCGTTCAGAAAAACTTTTCTGAGTTTTTTCTAAGAGAAGCCGCGTCCTTAGCACGTTGTTAGTATAGCTTGTTCTATTCATGGAGTCGATGCAAAAGATTTTCCATGGATAAAAATGCTCCCTATAACTCTCGTACAAGCTCTATTACGCATCAATGCTGAAAATTTTCGTAACATTGCACAAAAGAGGGATTGGCTTAGCGCCAACCCCTCTTCCAACACAGTAATTAATTGTATATCTTCGGAAGCTTCTTCATATCGTTCATCACGCGGGCCATGATAATAGCCGCATCGCTGCGAAGAAGTCTTGCTTTTGGATCGAATACGGATCCTTCTTTTGGATTTGTCGGATTAATGAGCTTGCCTTGAATAAAGTTTTTCTTTTGAATCGCTAGAACTGCAGGGATGGAGTAGAAATCAAAAGTTCCAGAATCCTTAAATATCTTATCCAGCGACTTCTTCGCTTTCGTCGCATCTGGCTCCATCTTCAGTTGAAGCGCTCTGGCAAGTATAACCGCCGCTTCCTGACGCGTGAGCTCCACATCCTCATCGAAGAAGCCAGGACGCTTGCCGTTGACGATACCTGCCCTTGCAGCCGTCTCAATATAACGGTAATCATAGATCGAGCTGGACTGATTCGCGTTCGTTATCGTCTCCGGATAATAGGAGAAATGCAGATCACCCTTGAAGTTTAACGGCAGATCCATCGCTCTCACGATCATACGGGTGAACTCGCCACGCGTAACGTAACGGTCTCCGCCGAACATACCAACAGGATCAATGGCATTCATAATGCCTTTAGCGAAGATCGCTTCCATCGCTTCACGAGCATACGGATGGTCCGTAATATCGTTAAAGCCGCGCGTCAGCTTAACGGCTACATAATAGCCGAACTTCGTAAACGGAACGGTAATGGTGCGCTTCTTCTCGTCTACAACACCGCCGATGTTTTCCCACTTACTGTTATAAGGGTCAAAACGGAATACCGTAATCGTCGTACCTGCACTTTGCACGACATTAGAGTCGTAGGTTAGCGTCAATGAACCTGGTGCGCTCGGTACCAATTCACGATCGAATTGTCCCCAGCGTGCTGCAAAGTTATCGGTATACTTGTTCAGCAGGTTCGGGAACGGAAACGGATCTTGCCCCGTCGTAATCGGATCGTACGCCGGGCTAGTCGGATCCGGATTATCAGCCAAGCCTCCGTCAATCCAGTAAAGCGGGCTTGCTTTAATAAACTGTCTTGCTTCATCTTGGAAGCGATAACCGATATGCAGGTTGCCTGCAGCTTGACTTGTCGCCGAGTAGTTCGGCGGCTGTCCTTCGTATAAATGCCTGTCTACGATACCATCATTAGGATTCGCAATGGCAAACAATAAATCATTACCATTGTATACTTGCGTTGCATGACCAGTGGACGCGTTATATTCCGGCCTGATCAGTTGCGTATTTTTGCTGAAGGTCAGCGTCAATGAATTGTTAAACAATTTGTGCGATGAAGCCATTGTCTCCATCATTTGTGCGCCTGGAATGTTCGTCGGCACATACTTGACGGTCAGCTCTTGCTTGATTGTATCCTCACCGCGTGTAATCGTAAACGGAATTTTGGTATCCCTGCCCGCTCTCAAATCTTTGACTACTGCCCGGTAGGCTTCAATATAAGTCGTTCCGCCTCCGTTAGCTCCATAATCAACGAAAGTAACCGGCTCCGCTTTTTGCTTCCCGACCGTAATCGAATCGGCGCCTGGGGAACTGATAATAACTTCAACAAAGTTTCTATTCGTCACAAGCTCTTCTTTGACAGGCGATTTAATGCTGTATGGGATGGAAATTGGATTGATTTCCAGACGGTATGTGGCACGCGGGCCATTAACACCGGCATTAAATACTGTGATTACATAAACCAAGGAACTGCCATCCTCCGGCATTACCTGGCTATTAATCGTAAAGAAGAAGTCCTGTGCATTCACATCATAATAGAATTGTACAGCTGCGTCAGGAGTGGATGGATTTTCTCCAGCTCCGTTTATCACATGGTGGGCACTGCCCGGGCTTCCATCAATCGTAATAATATTGCGGTCTTTATCCGCCATCTTGAATTGCTTCGTCAAGTTCCAATTGACCGGGCTTTTCCAGTCCGGCGAATCAATGGTAACAATATAATCTTGCGGGTTTGATAATCTAGTTGGGTCTACATTGGATTGAACGTTCGCAGGAACTGTACCCAGATCTACGAAGTCAAATGTGCCGTATACATCAAAATATGCTTCTCTTGTTGTGTAGACAGACCCTTGCTTATTAAAGTTGGAATCTGCCGATACCGGCGGCCATTGGCCTTGCGAATACGGGTAGACGCCGTCCGAGTTAGGAGACGGAATCGTCGGCAGGTTCGTTGGTACGATGCTGAACCTTAGCGTGTACTCATAATTATTGCTCTTGGATGCAAAAACAAACTTGATCGTATTGTTGCCGGCTTTATTCAAGATGCCTGCAATAAATTGCTGAGTCGCATCAACGTTAAAGTTTTTCGGCTGGAACTTGGTCACCGAGCCCGGTTGCTGCTCTAATTCAACGGCCACGTTATTAATGTACAGGAACACAGACTGATCTGCTCCGGCATACTTAATTTCACCGTCATTGACCACATTGAACAATTGGCCCTTCAAGAAGCCCAACTGATTGAGAAGGCTTGCTGGCGTGCCGTTCACTGTATCAAACTTAACATCCATTCCATCAACGATGGCATCGAATTTCATATACGGGCCATACAGCAAACGTGCGATAACGTTTTTCGTCTCGTTGGATGCATTATTATGATTCAACTTGAACGTAATCGTATTGGAACCCGATGTAGGCAGTTTTTGAATTTCTACAAAAACGCGAAGGAATGAAACCTGCTCGTTATTGACAGTCTGGGTAACAATCTGTCCCAGCGGTCTGGTGCCTGATTCACCAACCAGCTTGTAGCTAAGCGCTGTAGAGTTCGGAACAGTACCTACCAGAATGTTGCCCACTAACGCATTAAGCTGGGATAGATCTTGTCCAACAACAGAGTTATAGTTGCCGATCAACAATTCCACGCCCATCGGCACAGAGTATACGTCTACACCCCCGCTAGGAATGTCCGTGCTTTGCAGGCTCAATACGCGGCTAATGTCTTTAGCACGCACCATGTTGGTATTACCAGTAATGGCTTCTGTCATGGAGCCGTCGAAGCCCGTCAGGTAGTTAATGTCGTGGATATACGCTTTTGTATTGTCTCTAAGTGTAAAGTCGATCCAGGTCGACCAATCGAACTGGGTCAGGTTTGGTGCTTTGAAGCGAATACTGTTCTTTACGTCGAACGACAAAGTCGGCATGTTATACGTAAAATCAACCGTGATGAACTTAGTCGTGCTATCAATCGTAGTTGGCGAGTAAGATACGGAAGCCGGGGTAAGGTCCGTCGCTACGCCTTGAATACGCATAGCTAGCATCGCTGTTAGAGCATTTTTAAATACCACTGGATCTGTTGTCGGAATGGTGTTGTTTACCGTTCCGTTCAGATCATGCAGAGGCAAAGGAATAATCGCTGTACCGGATACTTTAATGCCGGTTCCCGCATTAGTCGAGAAGTCCGTGTTGTTTTGCAGATTGGACTCCTTTGGCGGGTTTGCGCTGTTGCTGATCTTAAGGTCATAGTATGTAACCTCGCCGTTATAGAAAGCAACTTGACGTGTCGTTTCTACAACTTGTCCACCGTTATGCACTTTGAACTTGATGTTGTTGATGCCTTTGTCAATCGTCAGCTGCGATGTGCTGAACCGGTTGTTGTTGTTGCCGGTCGACACGTTGAAGTCGTAGCTGCGTCCGTTGATATCAATTGTTACCTTTGTAGCATTAGGCGCGCGGCCGGTAATGACGATCTGGCCTTGCTGCGTAATGTTTGGAGCTGTGGAATAGAGCATAGTAGGCCCTGTTTCCTTCATATCGTAATCCTGATTCTCGAAGGTTACCTTAAGGTCATACAGCATTGGGTTGTCACGATATTCGATGTAGATCGATTCCGAGACAATCGAAGTGCCTGCAATACCTTTCAGTGTAATTTTGTTCATACCTGGGAACAGGATGAGACTATTAATGCTAATTCGGTTATCGCCCGTCGTGGAGATCCCCGTCGTAATTTCTTCAGTCGTATTCAGTACTTCCTCTAATCCAGTGGAAGTCACTTGTTTGACATTATAGCTAATGGAACTGCCAACAACGCCGTTAATCGTACCGTCGATCTGAATCGTCTTCGTGGATACAATTCTTGCGTTGGCTCTTGTGTCATTCTCATTCGGGAACAGGAAATAGGCTCCCGCAGCGTTCGCCGTTTGCGGAGCCATGTAGGTTGGCAGCAACGTCACGATAAGTGCAAATGTCAAAAGTAGGGCTAATACTCTTTTCAAAACGGTGTTCCTCCTTTATGCGGATCTGTTCTTATGCTGCGCGTAAGTCAGCTGAACTACTTGGATCAAATGAATTAGGTCTATAGTCATTGGATAGCATGTCCATAGGATGATGACTGACTTATAATCGTTCCTCCCTCTACCTCCAAAGTCAGATATTCTCTCTTCCTGTTATAAGACGCACTGACCCAAGAAAAGTTCTGTATGTATTTTATCGGCGGCTAAAACTCAGATGTTTAGACAAGCTGGTAAATTACTGGCGCAATTAGGCTAATACTCCTAGAGAACAGGTATCCGGACATATAAAAAAGCCCTGTATCCCGAAGAATACAGAGCTCTATGTGTATAAGTGCGAAAATTATTTGCCGCGCGACTGCTGCGTATCCACCTTCGCTATACGAACGCCGATACGAGCCAGGAAATTGATGAGCGGACGCTTCGACTTGTCAACGATGCCCGTCAACTCGGCGCCAATCTGCAAGAAGAACATCAGCAAGCATATAACCGCAAAGGTAATCCAATTGGCTGCGCTCGATTGTACGACAGCGGACTGAACAATGGCCAGGACGCCAAAAATTGCGGCAATTCCCCAAATAATCAATACCGTGCGACGATGGCTGAAGCCAAGGTCCTGGAGCCTGTGGTGCAGATGCCCCTTATCCGGCGCAAAGATCGGCTTCTTGTTCACCCAGCGGCGCACAATCGCAAAGAATGTGTCCGAGAGCGGTACGCCGATAATAAGCAGCGGCGTAACGAAGGATACGATCGTCACCTGCTTGAAGCCAAGCATGGATAAGGTCGCCAAGCTAAAGCCCAAGAACAGTGAGCCGGAATCACCCATAAATATTTTGGCAGGATGAAAGTTGAATACTAAAAATCCGATTATGCCGCCGAGCAACAACGTGCTGAGCAGAATAACTGGCTGGAAGCCCATCAGGGACGCCATCACTACAATCGTCGCAATGGAGATACCGGATACGCCAGCGGCGAGCCCGTCGAGGCCATCAATCAAATTAATGGCGTTCGTCACACCGACAATCCAAAGGATAGTAAGCGGAATACCGATCCACTCTGCGATCGGCTGCATGGTCTCACCGAACGGAATGTTGACGAGATCAATCCGTACATCAAAGCCGAATACAACAACGCAGGCGGCTGCAATTTGCCCCAGCAGCTTAACCTTCGCTGACAGCTCGAAGCGGTCATCCAGCGCGCCAAGAATAATAATTATGGTTCCGCCGACAAGGAGCGCATTAATCATGTTCACATCGCGGGGGCGTAACAGTCCGTCCGGGATAAATGGCGAGACGGCCAAGAACGCGCCTACGAATGCGATATAAATGGCAAGTCCTCCGAGACGCGGCATAATGCGCGTATGTACTTTCCGGTGGTTCGGTTTGTCAATGGCACCAATCTTGAACGCAAATTTCTTCACAAGCGGCGTCATGGCAAGTGCTAATAAAAGAGCGATAATAAATCCCATCGTATACAAGAAGCCAACTGGCATGTGTACAACTCTCCTTTTCTGAAAACATAAGCAGTCTTACCCATGAGCGAGTGCTCTGCTTATATTTCACCGGGAAACGGCGCCTTATTCGGCGACTACAGTCACCTGGGCAACCATTTGCTCCGAAGTGAATTATACTCCGTTCGAAAAAGAATTACCAACACCGTTTTCAACCAATTTTCATGAAAATACCGACATTATTGCGCCTCAGGACGAGGTTTTGTCACGTTTTCTTTGTTGCGGAGCACTTTCACGACGAATTTCGGCAGCGCAAGCATCCGCTTATAGCGGGAAGGCTCTTGGAATAAGCGATATAGCCATTCAATTCGGAGCTTCTGATAGAACATCGGCGCGCGCTTCAGCTTGCCGGATACGATATCAAAGCTTCCCCCGACACCCATAATAAAGGGCACGCCGAGACGTTCTTTGTACTGCGCATTCCAAGCTTCCTTATCCATGCCGCGGGCAACGAAAAGCAGATGGGGCTTAAGCTTGCGAATCTCTTCCACAATCTCCTCATCTTCATTCGGGCCAAAAAATCCGTTGCGGCAGCCCACAATACGGACCTGCGGATATTGCAATTGCAGCTTCTCGGCGGCAGCTTCAATGATTTCCTGAGTGGTCCCCAGCAAATAAGCTGTCCAGCGCCGCTTCTCTCCTTGCTCCATGAGCCGATGCATCAGGTCAAAGCCCGCTACACGCTCAGCGACGGGATTGCCTCCCGTCTTGGCAGCCCATACAACCCCTGCGCCATCCGGCACGATCAGGTCAGCCTTGCGTAATACGGCAGCAAATTCTGGTTTGTCCAAAGCTTCCATGACCATAATCGGATTCGCTGTTACGACATGCGTCAAGCGTCCATCCTCAATAGCCTCAGTAAGATAATGAACCGTCTCGTCCATGCTCATTTTCGAGAACGGTACGCCGAATATCGGCACGGTTGGCAGTTGTTTCGACATGAGGAAATCACCTCGATCTATATTGACGCAATATTTGCAAGATTTGTTGCGCGGGATTTTTTGCTTGTTGCTTTAACGTCTCGATAGCGGGACCGTGCTTGATTCGCCACTCCTCCGGCGCGTCAAGCAAATCGCAAGCTTCGTCTGCGAATGACTCGGCATCCAGCGATTCTGTTGTTCCGATCGGACGCAGATTCAAGCGGTTCATAAATTGATCGATCTTAGGGTCGTACGACAGCCCAAGCATCGGAATTTGCTGATTGGCGGCATAGATTAGCGCGTGAAGGCGCATGCCGAACAAAGCGTCACAGCGGCTGACCTCCAGAAGCATCGCCTGGGGGTCGTCGCCAGGAGCGGCCAGCTCGGCGGAGCTTCCTTCGCCGAGCCGGCCGCTCAGCCGTTCCATCACCTCTTCCGACGTTACCCGGTCGGAAGGAGTGTGGAACGGCAAGAAGCGCAGCCGAACCGGCCTGCGCTTCGACAGCGCGACCAGCGCCTCGGCGGCGCGCGCCATATCGGCGCCGTCCTCGCGCCAACGGCGCAGCGAGACGCCGATAATCGGCGGCGTCCCGTCCGCGCTCGCGCGCGGCTCCGCTGCCGGTGAACCCTCCGGCAGCGGCAGCCCCATCACCGGATCGGGCACGACATCGATCCGGTCCAGCGGGATGCCGATCCGCCCCAGCAGAGCGGCGGATTCCGCATCTCGCACCGACACATACTTGCTCCGGCGCATTGCGCTCCGGATCATAGAATCCATGGAGCGGCGATTGATCGGCCCGATTCCCTGTGCATAGGCGAAGGTCGGCTTGCCCAGCCACTGCGCAAGCTTCATGACACCAATGTAATAGGGAATCGTCTTCCCGCTCGTCACGTCCTGGAGCAAGCTGCCTCCGCCGCTGATCAGACCGTCACAGCTGCGGAGCGCGCGGAGCACTTCACCCGGCTTCATCCGGTGGAAGGACTCCACGCCATACATCGCTGTCGTCCATGCCGGATCGGCGCTAAGCACGATAGGCTGGACGATTACGCCCTGCTTGTCTCCTTCATTCTTCAGCGCCAGCAGGATCGAACGAAGCACCGCTTCGTCTCCGCTGTTGCGAAAGCCGTAATATCCGGATATGGCTATGCGGAATATTTGCGAATCATTGGTGCCAGCCATTTGCGCCATGCTCCTTCCAATACGATCCAAGCCGCGATAAAGATCGCGCCGATGATAAGACCTGCGCCCAGGCCAAGCAGTGTGCGTACAATCGAAATATACAGCGGCGTATGAATGTGCGTGAACGTGCTAACCATCGTCAGCTGTCCGATCGCGCCCACAATGATTAATACCCATGCCGCGCGGTAACGAATCGCGAGGAACAGTCCAAGCAGCAGCGGCGGATGTCCCAGCATAAACTCTTTAAAGCGCGGACGAACACCGAACGTCGATTCCAGCCAATTGCGAATAATGAGCTCGATCCAGGAGACTTGTCCCGAGTTGCCTGTGCGGGACAGATAGTAGAAGCCTATCGCGCCTACGACAGCCGCAATAATGATCCAACTAACCAAGATCGGCTGACGAAGCAGCTTGGTCGCGCGCTTGATAACGCCACGGCCTTCATTGCCCTCATAAAGCAGGATGTACAGTGCGATAAGAGCAATAGGACCCAAATGCAATACGCTAACGCCTCTGAATTGCTCCAGCACCAGACTGTACGTAATATTGTTTAGCAAACCGAATACAAGCGGAACGGCCGTAAGCGAGATGCATGTCGCCACGATGAACCAGTTCAGCGCTATACCGATTCTGCGGCCAATAGACACGCTAGGGAATACCCATTGTGTCCGTTCTTCAGGTTCGTTAGCCGGATTCCCAACCGTCCATTCTTCGCCGCCAACCATGCGGCGCTCGCCAATCGTCCGGGAATAGATCCGGTTCATGACCCAAATGAGCGCCAGTGTCGGACCGCTCACCGCTGCTCCAAGCGCAAGCGCTTGCTCCATAAGCGAGCTGTTCAAAACGAACAAGCCTGCGGAACCGATTAAGCCAAGGATAAAGACCAGAATGGAGATATGCGGAATAAACGCGCTGATCAGCAGCGTGATTATCGCAATCGCTCCCAGCGCTACAATACCGCGCACCGGCTTCTCCCATGATGGCTTTTCGTAGGTAAACGCTTGGGCAATTCCCGAAGGGTAACCTGCCTCATCCAACTGGGCGATTACGCCATTAGGCCCGCTCATCGCAGTGGCAAGCTTGTCCACCGAATGATTCAGCAGCCCTGTATCCGCGCTGCCTTGATTCATCGTATTCAGGAAGAACATTCGAATATTGCGATCCTTGGCAGCCAGCAAGAAACGGTCGGCAATGCCTTCCTGCGTCATCTCTATGCTGTCTTCCGGCGACAGGGAGTAAAGCCTTGTCACATTATAATTTGTCAAATAAGCCAATTTATTTATGCCTTGCTGAGGTTTCTTCAAATTCTCAATCGCAATAAGACCGATGTCGTATTGCTTAAGTAATTCGCCGAAGCTGTCAAGGCTATGCAGCGCCGATTGGTCTGACACGCCTTTAGCCTTCTCTCCGTCGAATAGAACACGCGTTATGCCGTACGACTTAAGCCGCTCCAGCTGCGCTGCCGTACGCTCCGAATCGTAGGGTACCACGCGATCTGAGAAGCGCGGCAAAATGTGAAAGCCTTTATCCGTAAGCTCCTCAATGGTCATCGGATCAAAGTCGAACGTTTTCAGCACGGCTGCCGTCAGCGATTCTTCGATTATTAAACCGGGACGTCCATCGAACGACCAATTGCGGACCGGAACTTCCATCCGTCCATACGCTTCGCGCAGAAGCGGACCGATCTTCTCTTCTTCCACACGGCCGTTAAAGAGAACATAGGTATAGTTAACCCGCTCGTCCGGTAATTTTCCTTGCAGCAAAGCGGCATCTTTTTCATTGTAATACGTAAGTCTGCCCGCCTGCATGAGCTCCTTGAGCGAGCTCTCATACAGAGCCATTGTCGTAATGCCGGACTCTTTGAGCAAATCCACCTTTTCATTCAAAAATGACTTGGGATTCGGACGAAGCTCCGCCACCTCCACAATATCCCGATGATCAAATACATACTCGATCGTATTCGATGATTTCTCCATCGCCATTCGCGATAGGCCAAGCGGCATGGCTGCCACTACGCCAATTAGCGTAATGACCCACAGCCACAGCTTTGCTTTCCGATTCCAACGCTGCCAACGCATGAGCACGTTAATCCTCCGTTCTATTCCTTGTTAAGCCAGTCCGTCCACACGGGACATAACCGTCTGCCGCAATTGCTGAAGCGCCGCAGCGGAAGCATCCGCCGACTCTTTCTTTACGCCAAAATAGATTTTAATTTTCGGTTCCGTGCCGGAAGGTCTCAGGCAGAACCATGAACCGTCTTCCAGACCGTATTTCAACACGTTCTCCGGACGAAGGCCGTCCAGACCGATTCCGTAATCCTGAACCGATACGACACGTACGCCATTGATGTCGACTGGAGGGTTGGAGCGCCAATCTTCCATAATCACGCCGATCTTCTGCACGCCATCGAAGCCTTTCAGTGTGCGAGATTCAAGCGCCTCGAGATAGAAGCCATACTGCTCATAAAGCTCCACCAGCACGTCATAAAGAGTCTTGCCTTGACTGCTGTAGTAAGCGGCTGCTTCGCTGATTAACAAAGAAGCAACTACTGCATCCTTATCCCGTGCATATGTACCGGAGAGGTAGCCATAGCTCTCCTCATAACCGAACAAGAAAGCCCGTTTCCCATTCTTCTCGTATGCCGTCATTTTTTCCCCGATATATTTGAAGCCGGTCAGCGTATTTTCGACGCTCATTCCGTAAGAGCGGGCAATATCGGCTCCCATCTCACTTGTCACGATCGTCTTGATGACCACGCCATTACCCGGAAGCAGCCCTCTCTCCTTCAGGATGCTAAGCTTGTAATGAACCATCAAAGCACCAGATTGATTGCCTGACAGCACAACATATTCCCCATTGCCGTCCTTGACGACCGCACCCATCCGGTCTGCATCCGGATCTGTACCGATAATCATATCCGCTGCTTCTTGCTTCGCCAGCGCAATGGCCAGCTCGAACGCTTCCCGTTCTTCCGGATTCGGCGATTTGACCGTGCTGAAGTAGCCGTCAGGCTGCTCCTGCTCCTGGACGACGAGCACCTTCCTGAAACCAGCGCCGAAGAGCGCGTCGCGTACAGGCTTATTACCTGATCCATGCAGCGGCGTAAAGACGATGCCGAAGCGCTCACCCAGCTCACCTTGCAGCAGCTCACGGTTCAGGCTCTCGCCAACAACCGTCTCCGTATATCGGCGGTCCTCATCTTCCCCGAGCCACACAAGCAAGCCCTCTGATTCCGCAGCCCCTTTATTTGCACGTTGAATAACGCCAAAGCTGTCAATAGCCGCAATAGAGGCTATAACCTGCTCAGCGTCCTCCGGTATCAGCTGGCAGCCATCCGCACCGTATGCTTTGTAGCCGTTATATTCCGGCGGGTTATGGCTGGCTGTTATTACAATGCCCCCAGAAGCATCCAAGTCGCGAACAGCGAACGATAACTGCGGCGTAGGGCGCAGCTCCTTGAACAAATAGGCTTTAATTCCGTTCCCGGCAAGCACAAGAGCTGTGTCCAGGGCAAATTCCGCAGAATTGTTACGGGAATCGTAGGCAATGACGACAGAAAGCCCTTTCCCCTCGACGCGATTAGCCAGCAGCCAATTGGCAAGCCCTTGCGTCGCTTTGCCTACCGTATATGCATTCAACCGATTGGTGCCGGCACCCATCACGCCGCGCAGTCCCCCCGTGCCAAATTCAAGCTCGCGGTAAAAACGATCCGTCAGTTCCTTCTCGTCACCTGCAATAGCCCGCAACTCTTCCTTCGTCGCCAAATCGATTACAGGATCATTCAACCAGGCCTCATATCGAGTCTGGATGCTATCATTCGTCAGTTGGCTCACCCTTGACTACCTCTCCCTTGTCTATAGGATTCTTTATCCTTGCATAAAATCCACAATTATGAACGATCAGACAACGCAAACATAAGCTCGCCCTCTGCGACGACCTTATCTCCTACTTTAGCAGTAGCTTTTCCTTTGCCGATTGGCCCCTTCAGACGGGTAATCTCCACTTCGAGAATAAGCGTGTCGCCAGGCTTCACCTGATCGCGGAAACGGAATCCGTCAATTCCTGCGAAAAAGCCCAGTTTTCCTTTATTAGCCTCGACCATCAGCATAGCCACAGAACCAACCTGAGCGAGCGCCTCCACGATCAATACACCCGGCATAACCGGATAACCTGGAAAATGACCGGTGAAAAACGGTTCGTTCATCGTGACATTCTTAAGTCCTACGGCGCGTACGCCCGGTTCGACCTCCACTATACGGTCAATGAGCAAAAATGGCGGTCTGTGTGGAATGATTTCTTGAATTTGGTTAATATCCAGCATCATTATGACTCCTTCAACAATTCATAGTATAAAACGGGCCAATCTAAGCGAAACTAGTCTTATCCTTCATAACTCTGCAGATTATGGAGGTTAAGATAAGGGGGCTTGATCACCCTGACCTAAAGTGTCGGGATCAAGCCTCTTTCTGTTTTTATACTTGCTCTGTAGTTGTGTTATTCTCGCGGTTCAGCTCTTTATAAGACGCCAAATATACGAAAGAAGTTACGAACGAAAACGCAATAACGATCCACAAGTATGTATGGGCGAATGGTGCTTGAAAAAATATAAACATGATCGCAAAATAAAACATCACGGTCGTCAGCTTGCCCATCCAATTGGCAGGCACGGTCCGTTTTCCCCGGAAATGCGTCAATAGCCCTCCCGCAATCATTCCGAGATCGCGCAAAAACATAGCTCCCGCGGCCCACCAAGAGATATGGCTCGTCAGCAGCAATGATAAAATGACGGTAATCAGCATAAGCTTATCCGCCAGAGGGTCAAGCATCTCGCCAACTGTCGTAACTTGTCCGTATCTGCGGGCAATATAGCCGTCCATCACATCTGTGACACCGGCGGCGACCACGACGAGAAAAGCTGGAATCATGTGACCGCTAACAAATATACCAATATAGACAGGAATCAACAGAAATCGCAATGATGTCAGCAGATTGGGCAGATTCAAACGCAACGTTCACACTCCTCCTAGTCCCCGGAATGTCCCACCATGGTTCCCAACTATTATAAACTACCTATACCAAAATGAAAACAAACACCGCTTGCCGCTGATAAAGAAAGGAATTGCACAAAAGGATTGTGCATGCTACAATACTGACTGACCGTTCAGTTTATGTTTTTCAAACGGTCAGTTCCCAAGGAAGGAGAGGCGTCTTGAACAAAAAGAAAACGCAAAGCGAAGAGACGAAATCGCGTATTATAGAAGCTGCGAACATCCTGTTTTCACAACGAGGCTATCATGCTGCTTCTATAGAAGATATCGCTTCCGCTACCGGAGTGAGCAAGGCCAATATTTATTATCACTTCAAAAGCAAGGAAGGATTATTCCTCACGCTGCTGGATCAATTCGAAACGGAATGGAAGTCGCTATGGGCAGAGCAGGAACAGCTCTATGAAACCACGTCGGATATGCTTAATGGCATGATTGAAGCTGGACTGGAACGCGGATTCCATCATCCCTTGAACCGGGCAGCCAGAGAGTTTCTTGAGGAAGCCTGGGGCAAGAGCGAGGAAGGCTGCCGCCAAATCGCCATAAAGACAGAGGAGAATCGTGTATTTTACCAAAAACTGATTCAACGGGGCATTGACTCTGGAGAATTCAAGTCGGTGAACGCCTCAGATCTTGGCCGCGTTCTGGAAGGCATGTTCCGCGGGCTTGGCGATTCCTCGCGCGATTTGAACCTGGAGGAAGCGATTCGGCTTTACCGTGTAGCGTTGGACGCTTTGCTTTACGGGATTAGAGCAACAGACCTTAGGAAAAACTAAATAAAGAACATTTGGATAAGGATTTGGAGGGTTAAAGCAATTATGAATACTTCAGCAGCCGCATCTAGCGCGGCCCCGCAAGATCTGGGCAATATTAAACGATTGCCTATACTGATTTCCCTAATAATCGGCGCGTTCTTCTCGATCTTGAATGAAACGCTGCTGAACATCGCTTTTGTCGATCTCAGTATCGATTTCAACGTTGCCTATACAACCGTTCAGTGGCTGTCAACAAGCTATCTGCTCGTTGTCGGCATACTGATCCCGGTATCCGCTTTATTAGTACAATGGTTTACGACCAGACAAATGTTTTTGGGCGCGATGACACTCTTCTCTATCGGTACGCTTGTATGTGCCCTCGCACCTGAGTTTTATGTTTTGCTGATCGGCCGTGTGATTCAAGCACTAGGTACCGGCCTTATGCTGCCGGTTATGATGAATACCATTCTTGTCCTCTACCCGCCGGAGAAACGCGGCGCAGCAATGGGCAGTATGGGTCTGGTTATTATGTTCGCTCCGGCGATCGGCCCTACGCTGTCGGGACTGATTCTGGAATCGCTGGACTGGCGCTGGTTGTTCTATCTGGTATTGCCGTTCGCGATTTTCTCCATCCTGTTCGCGGCCGTCTTCCTGAAGAACGTGTCCACGATCACTAAACCACGGGTAGACATATTATCCATCCTGTTATCAACTATTGCTTTCGGCGGTCTCGTATTCGGCTTCAGCAGCCTGGGCGAAGGCCACGGCGGCTGGTCCAGCGAGCGTGTCTACCTGCCTGTTATTGCTGGCGGCATTGCGCTGATCCTCTTCATCTGGAGACAGCTTGTCTCCAAAGAGCCGATGCTCGATCTCCGGGCATTCAAAGCGCCGATGTTTTCTTTTGCAACCGTGCTTATTATCATTGTTATGATGTCCCTGTTCTCTACGCTGCTGCTTCTGCCAATTCTGATGCAGCAAGGAATGATGATGACTGCATTCGCAGCAGGCCTCGTCCTTCTGCCGGGCGGCATAGCCAATGGTTTCCTGTCTCCGATTACCGGCAAGCTGTTTGATAAATTCGGACCGCGTGCGCTCGTTATTCCAGGGGCAGCTATTCTTGTCGTCGTCATGTTCTTCTTCACCCAAATATCGCTCGACACCAGCAAAGGCTTCCTCATTCTGCTGCATGTCACGATGAGCATTGCGATGTCCATGATTATGATGCCGGCTCAAACGAACGGATTGAATCAATTGACGCCTAAGTTCTATCCGCATGGCTCCGCTATTATGAATACGCTGCAGCAAGTATCCGGCGCAATTGGCATTGCCTTCTTCATCAGCGTAATGACCACTAGCCAGAAGAACTATCTGGCAGACGTTGCTGATCCCATGTCCAAAGTTGAGCTTGCGAACTCCCTCAGCGTTGGTGTGAACAGCTCGTTCAAGCTTGGATTGGTGTTCGCCATTATTGCACTGATTATGTCACTCTTCATCAAACGTTCCGTCGCGCCAAAGGCCTAAGGTATACGATCGCCGAGCAACGCACCATTCAGGCAAAGCTTGCCTGAATGGACTTGCCCGAATAGCTGCAGACGAAACACTTAACGGAACAGCGTTAACGATTAGTTTGCATGGAGCCCCGTTTAACGGGGCTTTTTTTGTGCACGTTGCGACCGCGGTCGCAGATTAATGCTATCTTCAAAACAAATAAAAAAGAGCTATTCATACAGTGTGTACACTGCATAAATCAGCTCTCTTGATTATATCGACTCGACATGTATGATTAGGATTCAGCGAAGACCAGGTCATACAGATGGCGCCAGGTTGCCCATTCGAATACATCGTTTTTGGAACCATCACCTAAAAACACGAAACCTACGTAAAGCCCGACGATCAGCATCACAATCATCACGATAGGTACAATGCTTTTGCGCAACATCCAAAAGGCAATTCTTGCCCACTTCGGAAATTTGTAATCCTCTTCGTCTTCCTCACCTGGCTCTTCATCCACGGATTTGCGGCTTTTCTCCTTTATCGGATCTGCTGCCTCGCCCGAATAACCAGGCTGAGTGCCGCCATGCCGCTGCGTACGGGAAAGCGTCGTGCTCATGGAGCCATAACGCAACGTTCTTCCCTCATCGCCATCTTTCTTCATGGACCCGTTCTCGAATTCTCTGCGGCTCGCGGGGATTCGATCATCGGCCATACCTATCACCTTCATTCGTTCTTACGCGCGTATCGAGTTCGCAAGGCCCATCATCGTATCGCTGGACGATAAAGCTCTTGCTGCCAATTGATAAGCACGCTGAACATTGATAAGCTCCGTCGCTTCATCTACATACTCGACGTTGGACTGTTCCAGATAGCCTTGACGCAAAGCGATCCGATTATCCAGAGTTGGAGTAATCTCCTGAACAACATCGTCTACATTGATGCCCGTCGCGATCGCGAACAAATTATCCGCTACTGCCGTCAGTGCGGCCGGACGGGTTGCTTGAAGCAATTTGATGCTGCCCAGATTAATCGTACCTGCAGAAGATACGCCAAGTACGGTTCCGTCAGCATCGACACGGAGATTATAGCCTGCTGGCAACACAATATTCCCCTCGACGATATTGCCGTTGCCGTCAGGGATATTCGCGATAACCGGATAGCCTTTTTCCGTTGCCAAAATCGTATCACCGTTTGCCGCCATCGTCAACTGGAAGGCGCCGCTTCGCGTATAGGCACGGTTGCCCGCACCGTCTACTTGCACTTCAAAAAGCGCATTTCCTTCGATCGCCAGATCCGTCGGCACGCTTGTTTCTTTCATCGGTCCTTGGGATAGATTCGGCTGAATCATGGTCAGTTTGGAGCCCCAGCCCTGGCTGAAATCAAGCGGCGTCAGCCTGCCCGGCTGACTGAATGTATCAGGTTGTCTCTTGACATTATTAAGCAAATCCTCGAAGGTCGCTTCCTTCTTCTTGTAGCCTACCGTATTGACGTTGGCCATATTGTCAGCGATGAGGTCCAGCTTCTGCTGAAGCGCGTTCATCGATACCATCGCATTGATCATGGATGCATTCATGTCGCAATTCCTCCCTTAGCTCGTCCGTATCTCGTCTAGCCTACCCGTCCTACTTCATTAGCCGCTTTCTGCAAGCTTTGATCATAAAATTGAATGACCTTCTGATTGGCCTCATAGGCGCGCAGAGCAGACATCAAGTCTACAGCCGCTTGGGCGGAATCCACGTTGGAACGCTCCACATAACCTTGTCTAACTTCAATTCGCTCGCCCACCTCGATTGCACGGGCTTGTCCGCGGTCATCAACGAAACGGAAGTTGCCGTTGCCTTCTCTGACCAGATCATTCGGATTCTCAATTCGGGTAATGAGCAGCTGAGCCCCTATATCGACGCCGTTGCTGTCTACAAAGCGCTGGTCGTCCGTCAGAATCAGGCTGTCCAGCCCTACACCTGCAGGAAGCTGAATAGGCGCCCCGTTGGTGCCAAGAACATTGGAACCGTCGCTGGTCATCAGAAATCCGTCACCCGTAACCGTAAACTTGCCGCCCCTTGTATAACGAATATCGCCATTGCCATCCTGTACGGTGAAGAAGGCTTGCGGCTGGAATACTGGCACGCCATCCGGTCCGGTAGCCTTCCCCGATGCGTCAAAGGCAAGTCCGTCGACTTCTATATTGGATATCAATGCAAAATCGGAGGACTGGTTCGTCTGTGTCAGATCGCCCTGCAGGTGAATGGACAGACTCTCCTCAGCAAATACCCCGCTTGTCCAGCGTCCGACAGTCGTGCGCTCCGCCTGATCCACGCCTGTCAACGACAAGAGCATCTCCGGAAAAGAACGTGTAACCGCGTTGGTCTGCTTGTAGCCTGGCGTATGGATATTGGCGATATTGTTCGTCACCGTGTCGTGGCGACGCTGCTGGGCAATCATGCCCGATGCTGCCGTGTATAGTCCTCTTAGCATGACAATTCCTCCTCAAATGTTTGCGAAGCAAACATAGCTTCGAAAGCATACGCTTAATGTTTACAAAGTAAACATAGCATCGAAAGCATTAGTCTAATGTTTACAAAGTAAACATAGCTTCCGTCCCGATTCGTGATCTCTATCCTCTATTATCGGTTGGCGGCGAGGCCCTCTGAATAGCTCATGACCATGACCTTAGACTCATTTCCGCTTCGGCACGCCCCCCAATGGCGCCCTACCCGCGAAAGCTTGTCCTGTGACAAAAACCATTTATTTTTTGAGCTTGTCCAAGTTATCGAGCAGAATGCCCGTCCCCTTGACGACGCAATGCATCGGGTTTTCAGCGATCAAAACCGGCACCTTCAGCTCGTCCGCAAGCAGTGTATCAAGCCCGTCCAGCAGTGCGCCGCCACCGGTCAGGATTACACCTCTGTCAATGATATCCGCCGATAGTTCCGGCGGCGTCTGTTCGAGCACGAATTTCGCAGCCGCTACAATGGACATCACAGGATCCCATAGCGCTTCCCTAATTTCGCCCGAACGAATCGTCACCGTAAGAGGCAGTCCGGAGACCATGTCGCGGCCCCGAATATCCATCTCTTCCACACGACCGTTGTCGTATACCGTACCAATCTTAATTTTGATATCCTCGCTTGTCCGCTCACCGATTAATAGCTTGTACTTATTTTTGATGTACTTCATGATGGCGTCGTCGAACTTATCCCCCGCGACTTTAATCGAGGAAGCCGTAACAATGTCGCCCATGGACAAGACGGCTACGTCCGTCGTGCCGCCGCCGATATCCACTACCATATTGCCGCTAGGCTGGAAGATATCCATGCCTGCTCCAATCGCAGCAGCCTTAGGCTCTTCTTCCAAATAAACTTCTTTCGCGCCGCTGCGCTCGGCAGCCTCGCGAATCGCCTTCTGCTCCACGGAAGTAATATTCGTTGGGGCGCAGATGAGAATACGTGGACGGCTGAACCACTTGCGGCCGTCCACGCGGTCAATAAACGCTTTCAACATAATTTCCGTAATCTCGAAATCGGCAATAACGCCGTCCCTCAGCGGCCGGATGGCCACAATATTCCCAGGCGTACGCCCGACCATGCGATGCGCGTCCTCGCCAACAGCGAGCACCTTCTTGCTGTCGCTCTCAATGGCGACGACAGACGGCTCGTCAAGCACGACGCCTTTCCCTTTCACATGAATAGACACATTGGCTGTCCCAAGATCAATTCCGATATCCTTGCTCAGCATAAGGCTTAAGTCCCCCAACGAATAATGATAATCGTAACGTTCCACTTCTGTTTTCCCAGAACAGGAAAAACCCCTAACGAACATTATTCGCCAAAAAGGACAAAAATCCTCTATGCTTTGTAAAAAAATCAGGAATCCCTTCAGAAGACGTTACGCCTTTCCAGCAGCCAATACCTCGCGTTTTTTGGCACTCGTTTTTTTGTACTTGATTTTAGTCGCTTCTCCTCCTCTGAGGTGCCTGATCGACTTGTGGTACTCGAGAATGTGCTTAACCTGGTCCGCCAGGTCGGGGTTAATCTCCGGCAACCGTTCGGTCAAATCCTTATGCACCGTGCTCTTGGACACGCCGAACTCTTTGGCGATCGTTCGTACCGTTTGCTTCGTCTCCACGATGCAACGGCCTATTTTAATGGTTCGCTCTTTGATGTAATCGTGCACGTTCCCGCCTCCCTACTCGAGATAGTTTGGTACATTATATGAGTGCAGCGTGTAGATATTCTTTATGTCCAAGCGTGACAAGCCCTGAAAGGCAATAATTTTTGAAAAAAACAAAACAGGCGGGGGAATTGTCCCCCGCCTGTCGCAACTTTCGGCCTATTCGCCAGCTGCCCAGAATTATTCGGAAATGTACTGGCTTGGATTAACGGTCTTACCGTTCAACCGAGTTTCGAAGTGAAGGTGGATGCCAAGTTCGCGTTCCAGATCGCTGCGGCCTGCTTGTGCGATCACTGTTCCTTGACTCACTTCATCGCCTTCTTCCACTTGAACGTCCGTCAAGCTTTGGTATACGGTCACGAGACCGTTGCCATGGCTAATCTCAATGACATTGCCATTAAGCGGATGCGGCTCCACACGCGTTACCTTGCCGTTCAGAGCAGCAAGCACGTCGAACGGCTGGCCGCTCGGATCGACGAAGTCGATGCCCGTATGCGGCGAATACGTCGTTCCGACCTGGACAAGCGCGGCTTCTTTCTCGGTCTCGCTTGCTTTCTCATCATAAAACTTGGTTTCCACTTGCAGCTCCTGCTTGCTCGCTACCGGCCACTTCATGTCCTCGGCGATAGCCACAACGTCGACTTCATCCTCCGGCGCAATCTGGCCTTCGCCTTCTTCACCTTTCGCGACCTCAGTAGAGTTGTCCGGGACCGTTGTCGGCTTCGCCGGATCAGATCCCTGATAGATCCACATTAAGGTTACGATAATTGCCGCCGCAGCCATGAAGATTGCTGGAGAAACCCAACGCTTTGCGAATAGTTTCTTCAGTCCGCTGCTAGATTTCGCGGCAGACGCTCCTCCCAGTGAGTTTTTGGGAGATTCCTCTGGTCTTTGCTTTTGTTTGTTCTGGTTTTGATCATTCATTGATATCACCTCACTAGCCATTGTTGCCACATCTGCTAGGTTTATACGTGAGGCATATCAAATTTTAAGAGGTTGTCCGGTTTGGAAGCTTCGAAGCTTGTTCCACTTTCGTTCCCGTATAGTAATGCAACAGAATCTCGCTCGCGAACTTCCCTTCTTGCGCCATTCCGTTGGCTCCCCACTGGCTCATACCGACACCGTGTCCTAGCCCGTAGGTCAAGATAACTATCTCGTCGCCTTCGAACTTCCAGCTGAAATGAGAGGATGCAAGACCTAGCTTCTCTCTTACTTCCCTGCCGCTAAAAGATATGCCGTTTATGACAACCTCTTTGATCCGGTTTCCTTCCGTACGTTTCGTTACATGAATGGATAGCTTGGAGCTTGCTGCCTTTCCCTTTAAACCAAGCGCCCGGTACAATTCCTTTCTAGAGAATGAAGTCTCCGCTTCGTAACGGGGAGAGATGTCTTCATCCCAAGGACTCTCTACACTGCGCAAGTAAGGGAGCGATTGCGTCCAGTAGTCTTCCGCATTTTCTGTAAAGCCATTGCTAGTAGAAAAAAACGCCGCCTCAATAGGTTCGCCCTTATAGGTTAAAATATATCCTCGCGTCTCGTCTACCGCTCGTTTGAGCTTGGCCAAATTCACTGTTTTGTCCTGGCCCTTCCACCGTTTGCCCAGCTCGTCCTTCGATAGATACGCCTGATGCTGTACCGTATCCAGCACATCCGCTCTTTCGCTTGCCATCTCCGCCGAGGACAACCGGCGAACAATGTAGGTGCGGGCCGCAATCGCTTGTGCCTTCATCGCCTCCAGTTCAAAGTCAATCGGCATTTCGGCGGCAAGTACACCCATTACATACGTCTCCAGCGGTACGCTCTCTACCTTCTTCCGATCTGTCAGATAGACACGAACGCGCTGATTGTCCAGTGCGCCTTTAGCCGGGACCGCCAGTTCTGCGGCTCCCGTTCTTGGCTCGCTTACAGGCAACGGCTCAACAACAACTGAGTTTGTTGGTTCCTTCGCGCCATCATCTTGCCGTACAACCGGCTTCGGCTTTGCGGTGTGGTCTACCTCTGGGGCAGGCTCGACCGATTCTGGAGCCAGCCCTGCCGTTTCATTGATATGGGACGCAGCCGCTGCTCTTCTCTCCGCGGCAGCCGCATCGGAGGCTATGATCATGCCTCTCATTCCGAATACTGTGAAACCGAGCAAAACGCCGATGCAAAAGATGATCCACCATTGCTTGCTTCTACGCAAGCTTAATCCAACTCTAGCAAGCTTTCCCGCCATGCTAAGCCTGCCGACCTCCCTCCATTCCAGCGCTGGAGCCGTTTGTCTCCATGCCGCGCTTCTATATGGACGTCTCTTGCCTCACGTCCTAATAGTACAGTCTATGAAGTCTTCTAGTAGGATAGAAGCAAAATGAAGCTTCTCTAATCTCTTTTGCGGCGGGTTCTATCAATCGCATCATGTCTTATCCCGGCAATCAGCCTTCACAGAGCATCAAAAAAACGGGAGACTCCTTGCGCCGTCCGGTCTGGCCGGACAGGCTGCTAGAGAATCTCCCGTTTGTTCTTGTTTACGATTACGTTAAGCCCAAGTGGGCTGCACCTTCAGTACTGCAACTTCCTTCTCCCGCTTGTACGTTGATGAATCGGCCGCTTTGCTAGCTGCCTGAGCAGTTGCCACGGTCTCTGACGCTTCCTCACGATAAATGGTGGCGCCAAGCGATGCCAGCTTACCTGTAATATCCACGTAGCCGCGATCAATATGATGCAAGCCTGTTACCTCCGTCTCGCCATCAGCGCGTAAGGCGGCACAGATCAGAGCAGCACCTGCGCGAAGATCTGTAGCGCATACCTTTGCTCCCGTGAGCGGTACACCGCCAGTCACAATAGCAGAGCGTCCATCTACCTTAATGCTGGCATTCATCTTCTGGAATTGCTCCACATGCATGAAGCGATTCTCGAATACCGTCTCTGTCACGACGCTCGTACCTTCCGATACGAGAAGCAGCGCCATCATTTGAGACTGCATATCCGTTGGGAAGCCAGGATGCGGCAGCGTCTTGACGTCAACCGCCTTCAGCGGATGGCCGGAGCGGACGCGGATGCCGCTGTCACTCTCGGTAATCTCGACACCCATCTCTTGAAGCTTGGAGATGACTGGCGTCAGATGATCGGCGATGGCTCCTTCAATGAAGACATCTCCGCCTGTAATGGCAGAAGCGATCATATACGTACCCGCTTCTACGCGGTCAGGAATAACATTGTGCTTGGCGCCCTTCATACGCTCCACGCCTTCAATACGGATCATTCCTGTGCCTGCGCCGCGGACCTTGCCGCCCATCGCATTGATATAGTTGGCGAGATCCACAATCTCCGGCTCTTTCGCCGCATTTTCAATCGTCGTGGTACCGTTTGCCAGAGCAGCCGCCATCATAATATTCTCCGTTGCGCCTACGCTTGCAACGTCCAAATAAATTTTGGCGCCTCTCAGCCTGGTCGGCGCTGTCGCCTCGATAAAGCCTTGCCCGAGTGTAATCTCGGCGCCCATCGCCTCGAAGCCCTTCAAATGCTGGTCAATCGGTCTGGTACCGATTGCACAGCCGCCCGGAAGAGAAATCCGTACCTTACCGATACGGGCCAGCAAAGGACCCATAACCAGGAAGGACGCTCTCATCTTGCGAATGAGCTCGTAAGGCGCTTCGAATGATGAAATTAAAGGTGCGGATACCCGCATGGTTTCATTATTATAAGAAATTTGGGCCCCCAGAGAAGCGAGCACGTTCTGAATCGTCATAACGTCGTCGAGGAGGGGAACGTCACAGATGACGCTGTCTCCTTCCGTCGCTAGTAATGAGGCAGCAAGAATGGGGAGCACTGCATTTTTGGCGCCGCTTACGCGGACCGTGCCCGTTAGACGCTGGCCTCCGCGGACGATAATTTTAGTCATCTTTGTGTTCCCTCCGCGAATAGCAATTTCAATAATTAGACAGATTTCGATCGCATTACTAACCTTCATCTTAACATTATGCTGCAATAATCGACAAGGGTTAAATTCTTTCCACTTTTTGCATCTGTGCCACTTGGCAATAATTGCGGGGTGAAATACAGCGGTAGCCGCTATCTAACCCTGTACTGCGGGCTGATATCGCCCTTTTTTGTCGACTAATTTCAACAAATTGTGCAGCATGGTATTACCCATTGTTAACATGTTTCGCTGTTGTTATTCGACAAAGGTTTTAAGCATGACAGTGTAATTCCAATATTGCAAGATAAACTGTGCGAACATATGCCCAAGTGCGACAGTAAGCACAATTTTCAGCACCTGCGCCTTTCGGCTGTTAGGGAAATGAAAAAACGTCTCCCACTTTACTTCGCGAATCAGCATCCAGACGAGCAGAATGCTGAGCAGTTCCACAACGATCGAGAACATCCCCGTTAATCCGTTCATCCGGAGCAAATCGCCCATTACATCATTGTTTCCCATAGCTCCTCCTCAGGGAGCCGCTGATACGGCTCTTAGTCCTTATAATAACGGTACAACAATACGGTAAATTCGGCCCTGCTCGCTTGGCCTTCCGGCTTGAACCGGTTCGGCTCGACGCCCTTCAGCTTGCCCTCCAGCTTCATAGCATGAAGCATGGCAGAGTACCATTCGTATTGTGACACGTCCTGGAAGGGACGGGAGGTCGGTATTCGTGCGGCTATACCCTCTGCATGCCCGATCATAACGGCCATCTCAGCTCGCGTGACCGGCCTGTCAGGCTTGAAGGTTCCATCCGGAAACCCGTTCACCCAACCCTGTTGAACCGCTTTGCGTATCGCATCATTCGCCCAGTGGCTGCTGCTTACATCCGAAAACGATTTGGTTACGACATTGCCGGTCAGCGGCTTATACGCCTTGACGATCATCGCTACCGCTTCCGCCCTTGTAATATTTCGCTCCGGCTGAAAGCGATAACTGCCTGTGCCGTTCACAATGCCGCTTGCGGCCATCGATACGATTTCATCTCTGGCCCAATGCCCTTTAATATCCCGGAACCCGGAGATCAGCTCCTCCGCTTGGAAGGAGAGGCGATAATACTGGTTCGTGAACGCTTTGCTCGACGTCAGCTTCACATAATAAACACCCGGCTGCAGCACTTGCTCCTGTGTCTGCAGCTTGCCGCTTGACCCGGTGGTGCCGAGTGCAAGACGGCTCATTCTCTTGTCATATACCTCTAGCTTAAGCGAGGCGTCTGTCGGCACTCCCCCGACATTCATCCGGACAATACCGGAGCTGGCCATACGGAACTGGAACCAGTCAATATCGGAGGCGCTGTGTATGACGCCCTTGTACTCCGTGCCGGGATTCATGAGAAGAGCTTCATAGCTCTTGTCATTAGGCTCATTGGGATCGGTAAGCTCCGGTTTGTAATCCAGCCGAAGCTTATAAGTGCCAACTGTTGGACTAGCCTCCAGCGATATCGCATTGTGCACCCTGATATAATACGTCCCTGGTGTTACCGACATGACTGGTGTCCATTCATTCATGCCTTCCCCGTTCTCATCATATAGGGTAAGCGAGCCGCCTTCCCGCTGAATAGACAGCCCCAAATCCATGCGCGCGGTACTGCCTTCCAGCGTAAGCTGCAACTTCCCGTCTTCCTTGAACGTCACGGCGAACCAGTCACGGTCAGCCGTCTGATGGAAGGAGCCCGTAATCGTCTGCGACTTGGCTTCCAGCTTGAACGCATTCGCCATACGGTCATTCGGCTCATACGGATCCGGACTCATCGTGAAGGATGACATTAAGGCATAAGCAAGCGCTCTGCGTTCCTCCGGACTCCCGTACTGTACCTGTATGTACTGCTTGCCTTTTTTGACGTCGAAATCCATCGTTTTAGTGGACAACTTGGTATCTGTGGCGGACAGCTGCTTGCCGCCCGCATAGTGAGTGAACCGGACAACAGGCACAGCCTGCCCCGATTCAGGCATCCCTTTGTAATAAATCGTAAGCTTGCCGTCAAAGGGAACATCAATCATATACCAGTCTTGATCCTTGGCCGATTCAAGCTCAGCGATCATTTGACTCATCAGCGGGAATGTCGTTGCCGCGCCGATACTATTGTTTGGTTCATGCGCATCCTTGGACAAGGAAGCCGTGACGGCTTGATCCAGCTGCAGGATGCCGTAACCGGATGTTGTATCCGCCCCCTTGGGTCCGATATCCTTCGCCGTTTGGCGAAGCAGCTCTCGTATCTGATAGGGTTGATAATCAGGATATTGAGCCATCAGGAGCGCTGCAGCGGCAGCAGCTTGCGGTGCTGCCATAGACGAGCCCTCTTCCTTCTTATAGGTACCGTTCACTCCCGTTGTGTATACGTTCCACGGTGCAAGAAGATCCAATTCAGGACCGGGATTGGACCGTGGGTCCGGCTGACCATCGGCTTTCACGCCGCCCACAGCGAGAACAGTGGGATAGGCTGCGGGATATTTGACCGCCGCCTTGCTCCCTAGCGTTACACCGTCATTGCCTGCGGCCGCTACCAGAAGCACGCCATGGTTTTCAGCATAGTTCACGATATCCTGCATATAAGGCGAATACCGGTGAAGGCCAACAGACAGCACGACGACCTTGGCTCCATTGCGAACAGCGTACAGAATGCCTTCTCCCAAATCCTGCTCCGTTCCATCGCCCCATTGATCGAGCGCTTTGACCGGCATAAGCTTGGCATTCCACAGAATGCCGGCTACGCCAATTCCGTTATTTCCTTTGGCCGCGATAACGCCAGCCACGCTTGTGCCATGACCATTGTCGTCATCCGGCAGCTTCTTGGGATCGACAAGGTTTACGCCAGGCACCAAATTGTCCTTCAGGTCAGGATGATCCAGATCGACGCCTGTATCCACAAGCGCAATCGTAATTCCGGTATGCTCCCTGATGGTTTCCCAAGCTTTCAGGGCTCCAATCTGCGTCAAATGCTTCTGCTTGGACAGCTCGGGATCATTTGCCTTTATTGGCGCTGCTTTAGCTGCAGCCAGTGGCTCATCTGCTGCCGGAGATTCTGTCGTTAGCGAAGAGGAGGTCTTAGCGCCGGCATCCTTGGAGCCGGCAGCACGCTCTTCTTCAGTCGCTGGATCAGACGTCTGGTCTTCCTCCACTGGCGCTTCATCGTCTACGTCATTCTCGGGATCTGACGCTTCCGTTGCCGCTAGCGAATCTGCTAGCTCTTCGTCCGTGATGGAGAGCACCTGCACCTTTTGATTCAGATGCACGTACTCGACCCCCGGCGCGCTGCTCAGGCGGCGCAGCCAATCTTCCAGATCCCCGCCCGCATCCTTGGCGGGGCGCACGACATCCACCGCCGCTTCGCTCTGGCGGCGGATCACCTCAACCCCGCTCAGCTCATGCGCAAGCTTGGGGTCCGACCACTTGAGCAGCCAGCTCTGCGGCTGCTCCGTCAGCGCTGCCGAGCCGGACGCCTGCGCGTATCCGGCTGGCGAGGCCCCTCCGGGAGCGGAGGCGCCTGGGGCGGATAAGCCCCAGAGCGCGATGCTCCCGAGCAGCAGCGCCAGGAACGCGCGGCGCAGCCCTCTGCGCGCCAGGAGCGCAACACGGTCAGCGCCTCTTCCGCGGACGAGGCGCTTCGCACTGTATCGGGCGCGCGATGCAGCCGCGCCCTCGGTATGAGATACAGGATAGGAAATGGGCCGATCCTGCTTCTTTTTTGCATCGTTATGATAGTCTATGTTCATTATATTCTGCCTTTGAAACGTATTTCATTAATATTTCGTTGAACGAATACGTTTTCCCTTCTTATTGATCATAAAAAAGGGCATAGAAGACGGATGATACCGGCTGAAGCCTCTCCCATTCCCATTGCAACTAGCAGGCAAGCGGGAGGCCCCGGCGCTATGGATAGATATACCATTCGCAAGCAGTCTGCCGTATAAGTCCGTCGCCCCATATTCCTTGCCAAATCGATGACTAACATCCCTTACCCGGCTAGCGGCTGGATGAAACAAAAAAGCTCTGTCGCTTTGCTGCCAACCAGTCGATAACCGGTGCAGCTCAGCGTCAGAGCTTTTAAAAGTCCAGAGGGTGTGAGCCCCCTGCTAATGCGACGGTAGAGGGAAGCTGAATAGATGATGGATCATATCCATCATCGGTCCAGGCACGATGCCTAGCCCAAGCGTCAATACTGCGCAGAGAGCGATGACGATAGCGGTCGGCCATGGCATCCGAATAACGCCGTCCGCCTGCTCGGAAAGCTGACCAGGGACACCCGCTTCCGGACCGGAGCCTCGTTCAGCCTCCTCTGCGCTTGCCTGTTCCCTTGTTCCCGCCGTCTCGATTTGGCCCGCTTGGGCCTCCTGCATGGCAATTGGCAGTGCGGACCCTGATGAATGGGAGGGAGCCCCCTCATCCTCATCGAAGTCGAGCGGAACGGAAGCGGGGGATAGGCCGTTGCTGCTGCGCATGAACATTTGGCGGATCAATCCGAAGTAGAAGTAGTAGGATATGACGCTGCTCAGCACCATAATGGCGACGATCCAGTAGGCCTGCGCTCGTTCGGCGCCAAGCAGTATAAACAGCTTCCCGAAGAAACCGGCCGATACAGGCAGCCCGGCTAACGATAGGACAAAAAGAATCATCGCAATTGCCGTCCATGGCGAGCGGTAATACATACCGGCATAGCCCTTCAGCTCATCATGACCGGCAGCCCGGCTGACTATTGTATGAATCGCAAATGCCCCTATCGTCATGAGCAGATAAGCGATGAGATAGAACAGGAACTCGGACATATTGTTCAGGCGTCCTACTGTAAAGGAAATGCCGACTGGCACCAAGAAATAGCCTGCGTTAGCCACGCCGGACAAAGCGAGCAGACGCTTCACATTGAACTGCCGCAAAGCCGCCAGCGTACCGTACAGCATAGATGCAGCCGCAACAAGCAGCACGATGAAAAACAATTCGTCACTAACGCTGCTGACGGCCGTACGTTCGGGATTGGCGAACAAAGCCGTTGCGAACATAAGCCGGAAGACGACCGCCAATGCGGCGCCTTTCGATACGACAGCCAGAAAAGCGGCTACCGGTGTCGGCGCCCCTTGATACACATCCAGCGACCATGCATGGAACGGAGCTGCCGCAATCTTGATCGCGAATCCAATGATCATCATGAGAAAGCCAGCATAGACGAGAGCCTCAGCCTGCTCCAGCGCTCCGGGCAACGCCGCGTTAATCCCGGCTAGCTGCACCGATCCGGTCACACCGTAAAGATAGGACATGCCGAACAAGATGAAGGCGGAGGATATCCCCCCTGTGACAACGTATTTGAAGGACGCTTCGGCCGACAAGGACGACTTTCTTCTAAGCCCAACCAGAACATAGCTGGTGATGCTCAGCAGCTCCAATCCGATATAAAGCGTAACGAGATTTTCGGAGGAGGCCATCGTCATGGCCCCGATCACAGCAGGCAGCAGCAAATAAAAGTATTCGCCCTTATCTACAATGGCCCTGTCCTGCTGCACCGTGCCTAGCCCAAGCAGCACGATAAGCGCCGTAGCCGCCAGGAACAACAGCTTGAGCAGGCTCGCAAAATCATCGATTCGGTAGCTGTCTCCCAGCAGCGAGACCACCTCGCCGTTCGATTCGATCATACGCAGCAGAACCAGAATAAAGGCGCCGAGCAGGCCTGTCAGTGTCAGCCCCCCGATCCAGCTCCTGCTAACCTTCCTTGGAAGCAGCAGCTCCAGCACAACTAGTAGAACAAACCAAGCGCCGAGCGCAAGCTCAGGAGCCATCACCAGCAGATCCGACCATGTCAACGGTTGAAATAATGTTTGCTCCGGCATCGACTACCCTCCTGCCCTTGTTGCAAGTAATAGATCCATATAGCCGCCTACGCTTGCCTGCACGGTATCGATCAGGACGGATGGATAGCAGCCTAGCAATACGATACAGGCGAGCAGAACGACCATCGGCAGCGCTTCGATGAACCGGGCATCCCGTATGGCGGCAAAGCTGTCCCGCTGCGGACCAAACGTTATCTTCAGAACGCTTCGAAGCACGTAGACGGCCGTCAATATGATTCCGATCACCGCAATGACTGTCACCCAGCGCATAGATTCGAACAGTCCCAGCAGGGACAGAAACTCACCGACAAATCCGGAAAGTCCCGGCAATCCAAGAGAAGCCAGACCTGCTGCAAGAAGAACGCCGCTAATGAACGGCATAGTACGGGCAAGTCCGCCTAGCTGAGACAGCTCTGTCGTCCCCGTCCGTTCATACAGGCTGCCAACGATGAGGAAGAGCAGCGCAGAGATCAGTCCATGGGAGATGAGCTGGAACAAGGCGCCTTGCAAGCCGATCTCATTGAAAGCGGCCAAACCGATCAATACAATTCCCATATGGCTGATGGAGGAATATGCGAGCACCAGCTTGAATTCCTGCTGCCGGAAGGCCAGTATCGCGCCGTATAGCAAGTTGATGACGCCAAGAATGGCGAGTACACTTGCCCACTCCCTAGCCTGATCCGGAAAGAGGAACAACCCGAATCGAATCAGGCCGTAAGCGCCTATCTTCAGCAGGATGCCAGAGTGAATCATGACGACAGCAGGCGGAGCCTCCTGATGTACCTTGAGCATCCACGAATGGAAAGGGAACACGGGGAGCTTGATGCCGAATGCGATCAGCAGCAGAAGGAAGATCGCCCACTGCTTGGTCTCACTGAGCGCAAATGGATTGCTGCCCGCAGATTCGGCAGGCAGATTCACATAAGCGTTCGGATCGGATAAGTTCCGCAAAATATCCCCATAACTTCCGCTGTAGACATACTGCAACGATGAAGCCGTCTCGATAATATGAAAGCCTGCCGTATTGACCAGCATGATAAGGGCAATGAACAGGATAGCCGAGCCGATGCCGTTGTAGATCAGGAAGCGGTTCGCTGCACGCTCCCGGTTGTAGTAGCCCCAGATGCCAATGAGGAAGTACATCGCGACCAGCGTAATTTCGAAGAAGATAAAGAACAGAAAGACGTCACGCGCAATAAACGCGCCGATCATACCGAATTCCAGCAAGAGAAACCAGCTGAAGAAGGACTTCCACCGCTTCTTCACATGAACAGCCGCCAGCGCAGCCATCGCTGTCACGACCGACGTCAGCAGCAGCAGCGGAAGCGACAAGCCGTCCAGACCAACCGCATACTGGAACGAGAAGAACCAGTCGCCGCCCACATTCATCTTCAGCGGTGCCTGCACCCAGCTGTACGTCTCGCTATAGGATGCGGCGCCTTGTTGTCTGTCGTAATCAGCGTAGAGCCATAGTGACAAGACAAGCGGAAGCAAGGTAGTCGCAACCGCCGCAATCTTCAGCCAGCTTGCACGATGCCTCGGCAAGAGCTGGATGAAGGCAAGGCCCAGCAGCGGAGACAGCAAAATGATCGAGAGAATCGGAATTTGCTCCAAGCCGCTCATGACAGCATCCTCCTTCCGATGACGACAAGCGCAATCGCCACGACGCCCAACACGGCAGCGACGCCATAGGTTTGTACCTGGCCGTTCTGCAGCCGCAGTCCGAGCTTGCCGGCCGCGCTCGCCGCCGATCCAGCTAGCTTCACGGCACCCCCGATGACATAGGTGTCGATCGCAGCCAGACAAGCACTCAGTCCACGCAGCGACTTCACAAACACCGTCTCATATAGCTCATCAATATAAAATTTCCGCTCCGCCAGCTTGACCAGTCCAGGCATTCGGCTTCCAAGCGGATGACTGCCCGCGATGCCTCTCCCATACAGCAGCCATCCCGCCAATATCCCGATTAGACCGGCAGCGACGGATAATAGGATGACTACAATACTGCCATGGGGTTCGATCACCTCGTCGCTAAGCCATCCGCTTAACCATCCGTTCCACGGCAGCTCGACGAACCCGGCAATGACCGCTAGTATAGCCAGCACGATAAGCGGAATCGTCATCACCAGCGGCGACTCCTTGGCACCCGTGGTTTTCGAGCCTGACTTTCCCATGAATACGAGGACGAACAATCTGGTCATGTATAGTGCCGTGAAGAATGCCGTCAGCAATCCTACAGTGAATAGCAGCGGGTTATGCTCCAGCGCCGCAGTCAGAATAGCGTCCTTTGACCAAAATCCGGAGAGCGGCGGGATTCCGGCAAGAGCCAGCGCTCCAATCGCGAACGTCCAAGCGGTAATCCGCATACGCGAGCCGATGCCGCCCATCTCCCGTATATCCTGCGTATGTACAGCATGAATGACGCTGCCTGCCGCGAGGAACAGCAGCGCCTTGAAGAAGGCATGCGTGAACAGGTGGAAGATCGCGCCCGTCATCGCGCCCAGACCAAGCGCCAGCATCATGTAGCCCAGTTGACTGATCGTGGAATAGGCCAATATTCGCTTCAGATCGTTCTGGGCAAGTGCGATCGCAGCCGCGAAGATCGCGGTGAACGCGCCGACGTACGCGACCGTCTCCATCGCCGCTGGCGACGCCTCGAATATGCTGAACGTACGGGCAATGAGGAATACTCCAGCCGCTACCATCGTCGCTGCGTGAATTAGGGCACTGATCGGCGTAGGCCCCTCCATTGCATCAGGCAGCCAGACATGAAGCGGGAATTGCCCGGATTTGCCCACTGCCCCAAGGAATATCAGCAAAGCGATTAGAGTCGTAATGCCCTCCGTCATGATGCCGCCATGTCCCCCGAATATGCTTTGAATACTTGTAAAGTCGAGCGGATGGCCCGGCATGTGCCAGAATAACAGCAGGATGGCAATTAATAGACCGGCGTCTCCGATTCTCGTCACGATAAAGGCCTTCTTAGCCGCTGCACGAGCAGCTGGACGCGCATACCAGAATCCTACGAGCAGGAAGGAGCAGACGCCCACAAGCTCCCAGAACAGGTAGAAGGACAACAGGTTATCCGACAATACGAGGCCCAGCATGGAGAATGTAAAGAGCGACACATAGCCGTAGAAAACCGTGATCCGTTCATCCACGGCCATGTAACCCGCCGAGTAGATATTAACGAGCAAGCCGACGAGTGTAACCACCACCAGCATTAGCGCCGTCAAATTAGTAATCTCAAACCCGATTCGAAGCGAATATTCGCCAATCGAGATCCAGCTAAAGTTATAGCTATAATCGATAGCGTGAGGCTTAAGCCTCTCCCCCAGTACAAGCAAGGATAGAACGAAAGCGCCTAACGCACCGATCGAGCCGATCCATGCGCCCACTCTCCGAAACCCCCTCCCGAGCGTCATCAGCACAAGGAAGGCAGCGAGGGGAAGGAGCGGGATCACCCATGCGATTTTCGCAAAAAAGTCCATGCGCCCTACCTCCTCATCCGATTGAATGCATCGATCATAACTGTGCCGCGCGCCCGGAACAACGCGATCAGTATCGCAACGGCAATCGCAGCCTCCGCCGCCGCTACCGTTATCGTGAAGATAGAAAAGAGCTGTCCCGTCAGCGAGGGAATAACGCCATATTTGGAGAAGGCGATCAAATTCAGATTGACGCCGTTCAGCATCAGCTCAAGCGACAGCAGGACGATAATGGCATTGCGCTTGGCAAGCGCACCGTACAAGCCTATGCAAAACAATATAGCGGCCATTGTAAGATAGGATGGCAGCATCTAGTCCGCCTCCTTTTTCGCCAAGGCAATTGCACCTATGAACGCGACAGTCAGCAAGATCGACAGCAGCTCGAACGGCACGATATAGCTGGTAAACAGCTGCTCGCCAATCGCCAGCGTGTTGTCTTCGCCAAAATCGAAGGCCCCGGCGCTTTGAAAATCCGACGCACGGATGGAATAGAAGAGAAGACCAAAAAGACAAAGCGCACCGACGGCGGCAAGCGTCTCGTGAAGCGGCTTCGCAGGCTCCGCCGCTTCTCCGTTATGCTTCGTCATCATAATGCCGAAGATCATCAGAATGGATACCGCCCCTGCGTAGATCAGCACTTGAACAAAGGCGACGAATTCCGCATCCAGCAGCACATACATGCCGGCAAGCCCCAGAAAAGCGGCTGCCATGGAGATGACCATGTGGACCACCTTCTCCAGGCTGATCATCAGCACCGCTCCGCCGATAATGATGACTGCGAATAGGAAGAAGGCAACGTATTCCCCCGTAATGTCGACGTTAAACAATTATTTGGCGCCCCCTTTTGCCGGAGCACCGATATTGTTGTTGTCCTGACGAACCAATGTATTGTTGTCCGTCAGCCACCCAGCATCCTTATACAGATCATCTCGGCTGTATGCGGCCAGCTCGAAGTGATTGGTCATCACGATCGCTTCCGTCGGACATACCTCGGTGCACAGATCGCACAGGATACAGATTTCGAAGTTAATGTCGAAGGTATCGATCACTTTGCCTTTCTTCTCGGGATCGGGATTTGGCTTGCCCGTCAGCGTAATGCAATCGGTCGGGCATATGCGGGCGCATTGATTGCACACAATGCACAGATCCGGTATAAAGTGCTGAATGCCCCGGAAGCGGTCCGGCATCAGGAACGGTTCATCCGGATAGGATGTCGTCACCTTCGGAGCCGTTAGCGCCTTCATCGTAACGCCTAGACCTTGTAGCAATCCTTTCATGCTTCTCTCCCCTTTCAGACCCTTATTTCACGAACAGCTCCAGATAGAGCGCGGTGAGGAATACGTTGAGCAGCGCCACGGGAAGGAGCACCTTCCAGCCAAGACTCATGAGCTGATCGATACGAACGCGCGGGAAGGTCGCCCGTAACCAGAATAGTGAGAAGACAACAAAAGCAAACTTGAGCAGGAACCATATTATACCTGGCACAAAATCCAGAAAGGGCGCAGGCGCGTGCCACCCGCCAAGGAACAAGACCGTCGTTAGTGCCGCAATCGCGTACACATAGACGTACTCTGAGAGCATGAAGAACGCGAAGCGGAAGCCGCTGTATTCGACATGATAACCCGCCACAAGCTCCGACTCCGCCTCCGGCAAGTCGAAAGGCGTCCGGTTCAGCTCCGATACTGCCGCGATGTAGAAGACGATAAATCCGATGATCTGCGGGAACAGATTCCAGTTCCAGAACCAGCCGCCGTCTTGGGCGGCTACGATATCACGCAGGTTCAGACTGCCGCTTAATAGGATGACGCCCACAATGGATATGACAAGCGGCACCTCGTAGCTGATCATCTGCGCCGCGGAGCGCATGCCGCCCAGCAAGGCATATTTGTTATTGGAGGCCCAGCCTCCAAGCACAATCGCTAGAGTAGTAATACCGGATAAGGCCACATAGTAGAGCAAGCCGACATTCAGATCGGCAAAATAAAGCTTCTCGGTGTAAGGAATAACGGCAAGCACGGTGAATGAAGGAATGAAAGCAAGAGCGGGCGCGATAATGAAGAGCAGCCGATCCGCTTTTCGAGGTATGGTGTCTTCTTTGATCAGAAGCTTGAAGATGTCGGCTACCGTCTGCAGCAAGCCAAACGGTCCGACCCGGTTAGGCCCGATGCGAAGCTGCATCCAGCCGATGACCTTTCTTTCGTAATAGATGGCGTACGTCACAAAACCTAATACAATAAGCAGAAACAACGCTGCCCACAGGAACAGGATTAAGGCGCTGCCCCATGTCAGCGGCTCATTCAGCCATGCGCCCATCAGCAATCAACCTCCCCAACGACGATATCAATTCCGCCTAATATCGTGATTAAATTGGTCATCGTCTCTCCAACGAGCAGCTTGGGCAAAATTTGAAGATTAACAAACGAAGGCCTTCTGAACTTGAGACGGTACGGCTCCGCCTTTCCTTTGGAGACGATATGGCAGCCGATCTCGCCGCGTGGCGATTCAATTCGCACGTATGTCTCTCCCGCTGGCGGCCGAATGACGCGCGGCACCTTGCCCATCGTCTCACCGTCGCTCGGGAATTGCTCTACCGCCTGCTTCAGGATGCGAAGGCTCTGCCTGATCTCCTCCAGACGTACGCGATACCGGTCGTAGCAATCGCCATTATGGCCGATCGGCACGTCGAATTCGAATCGAGGATATAGGCTGTAAGGCTCATCCCTGCGCAAATCCCATCTCACGCCTGTACATCTCAGATTGGCGCCGGACAAGCCATGGTCGATTGCGGTAGTCGCATCATATTGGCCGATTCCTTTTATGCGCGCCAGGAAGATTTCATTGCCGGATACGAGCTTGTCATATTCCGCCAGCTTCTTTTCCATGTACGGAATGAAGTCTCTGACTTTATCCATCCAGCCTGGAGGCGCATCCCATTTGACGCCGCCGACCCGCATGTAGTTGTAGGTCAGCCTTGCGCCGCATAGCTCGTTGAATAGATTGATAATCGTCTCCCGGTCACGGAAAGCGTACAGAAACGGGCTCATCGCTCCAATATCCAGCAGATACGTTCCCCACCAGACGAGATGACTAGCTACCCGCTGCAGCTCCATAACGATTAATCGTAAAAACTCTGCGCGTAGCGGCACTTCCAGTCCCATCATCGTCTCGACAGCATGGACCAGAACATAATTAGTCGTCATGGCGGACACGTAGTCCATCCGATCGGTGTAAGGAATAATTTGTGTGAAATTAAGACTTTCCGCGAGCTTCTCTGTGCCTCTGTGCAAGTAGCCCATCACAGGCGTCGCCTCGGTGATGACTTCTCCATCAAGCTTGACTACGATCCGGAACACGCCATGCGTGCTCGGATGCTGGGGTCCGACGTTGAGCAGCAGTTCTTCCGTTCGAATCACCGGTTGCCTACACCTCCGAATCAAGCGGTTCATAATCTTTGCGCAAAGGATGGCCGACCCAATCATCAGGCATCATAATCCGCCTCAGATCGGGATGGCCGGCAAATTCAATGCCTAGCAGATCATAGATCTCACGTTCGTTCCAATCGGCCGTCGACCAAGTCGGCGTCGCGGAAGGTACGGATGGCGCCTCCCGGTCAGTCCTCAGCTTAATTGCGACATCCTGCCTCGTGTCGAGCGATAACAGGAAATAAACAACCTCAAGATGCGACTCATAATCGATACCGGACACATTGCGGAGATAGTTGAATCGGAGCTCCTCGTGATCCCGCAGCAGCAGACTGGCCTCCCGCCATCGTTCGGTAGCAATGACGAGCATCGGCATATCAGCGTTCAATTCGTTCAACCCTGATTCTACTACTGTGCCAACCCCCATCTTCTCTTCGATCAATCGAACATACCGATCCAGATCGCTTTGCCTCGGGGAAGGCTCCTTGGGGGTGTCCTGCTCCATTTGGGCTGCTTCGGCAGCTTCTGCCTCTGCTTTCGCCTTGGCTGCCGCTCTCGCCGCTCGCGCTTCGGCTGCGGCCTTCAGTTTCGCTTCGCGCTCCGCATCAACAGGGGCTGGCTTGGGCTCAGTCTCTGCCGGCTTACTTGTTGCCACATCTTCGCCAGTCGGTTCAGAAGCATTCGCAGCTTCTTGCTGCTCTATCGGCTCTTGTGGTGCTTCGGGGTTCTTTTTCTCCTCCTCGCTCAACGGCTCGTCACCTGCTTCCCGGTCTTCGCCTCATAGCGGATCTTCTCCTGGAGCTTATTGATGCCATAGATGAGCGCCGCCGGATTAGGCGGGCAGCCAGGAATGTACACGTCTACCGGTACGATTTGATCCACACCCTTAATGACCGCGTAGGACTTCACGTAAGGACCGCCGGCGGTAGCGCATGACCCCATTGCGATAACCCACTTCGGCTCCGGCATTTGATCGTATAAGCGGCGCAGCAGAGGTCCCATCTTCTTTGTCACTGTACCGGATACAATCATGACATCCGACTGCCTCGGAGATGTGCGAAACATAACGCCGAATCGGTCCAGGTCATAGTGGGAAGCGCCCGTACCCATCATCTCTATGGCGCAGCACGCAAGGCCGAATGTGAGGGGCCACAAGGAATTGCTTCTCGCCCAGCCCTTTAGCTGCTCCAGCGTTCCCATGAATACATTGCGTTCCAGCTCCTTGCGCTCTTCGAGTGTAATCGACTCCAGGTTCAATTCCATTTCAACACCCTCTTCTTCCATGCGTATAGAAGTCCCACGAGCAGCATTCCTGCAAAAATGACCATTTCGATCAGCACAAAAAGACCGAGCTTATTATACGCAACGGCCCACGGGTATAAGAAAACGGTTTCCACATCAAAAATGACAAACATAAGGGCAAACATATAGTACCGGATGTTGAATCTGACCTGACCTTCGCCTACTGGCTCGTTGCCGCTCTCGTATGTACTTCGTTTCGGATCGGTCGGCTTATGCGGCCTCAGCAGTCTGCCGACTGTCAAAGCCACGACCGGGAGCAGAATGCCCAGTACGAGAAAAATCGCGACAACGACGTAGTGGTTGACATAGTTATCCACACAATCGCCTCCGTAAAAGGATGGTATGCAGGATGTCTCTACGCTGTCTTTTCATGGTCAATTTTTCCTCACAATTATAACAAATGCTGGGACTACCGTCTATGACGGAGTTGCGATCAACGCACCTGCTTACTTCAGGAACCTTATTCCATTATATGCGTCCCTATTATAAAAATGGACTGTTCCCCCTACTTTTCCTTGCAATGATTCTTGTATTGGATTCGTTCAAATTAAAAAAGAAGCCTCCCGCACGTCATACGCACGGAAAGCTTCTTAGGGTCGATTAGATCTTATGTCTCACATTCAAGCGGTTCATCGCGCGCTGCATAGCCATCTCAGCACGGCGGAAGTCAACCTCGTCCTGCTTGGCAGCCAGACGCTGTTGCGCACGCTGCTTCGCAGCTTCCGCACGTTCAATATTGATGTCCTGCGCGAGCTCAGCGCTCTCTGCAAGAATAACGATTTTGTCCTTGCGGACTTCGATAAAGCCGCCGTTTACAGCGACAATATCGACTTTGCCATCACGCTTGATCGTAACAGGAGCGATACGCAGCGGTGTCACAAGCGGAATGTGGTTAGGCAGAATGCCCAACTCGCCTTCTACGCCCGTTACGCTTACCATGTTCGCTGTTTCCTGATACACCTTACGCTCAGGCGTTACGATTTCTACCAGAAAGGTACTCATGTGGATTCCTCCCGCCTTTCGCTATTAAAGCGTTTTGGCTTTCTCCACGGCTTCTTCAATGACACCTACATAACGGAAGGCTTCTTCCGGCAGGTGGTCATATTTGCCCTCGAGAATTTCTTTGAAGCTGCGAACGGATTCTTTAACCTGTACGTATTTGCCTGGCGTTCCAGTGAACGGCTCGGCAACGTGGAACGGCTGAGACAAGAACAATTGGATTCTGCGTGCACGGCCAACTGTTACTTTATCTTCCTCGCTCAGCTCGTCCATACCCAGGATTGCGATAATATCTTGAAGCTCTTTGTAACGCGCAAGAATCTTCTTCACGCCTTGAGCAACATTGTAATGCTCTTCACCCAGAACTTCAGGGTTAAGGATACGGGAAGATGAAGCTAGCGGATCAACCGCTGGGAAGATACCCATCTCGGAAATTTTACGCTCCAGGTTAGTCGTTGCGTCCAAGTGAGCGAACGTTGTAGCAGGAGCTGGATCCGTATAGTCATCCGCAGGAACGTAGATCGCCTGAATGGACGTTACAGAGCCTTTTTTCGTGGATGTGATACGCTCTTGAAGCTGACCCATCTCTGTTGCCAGCGTTGGCTGGTAACCTACCGCCGATGGCATACGTCCCAGAAGGGCCGAAACCTCGGAGCCCGCTTGCGTGAAGCGGAAGATGTTGTCGACGAACAGAAGTACGTCTTTGCCTTCCTCATCACGGAAATACTCAGCCATAGTCAGACCCGTCAAAGCTACGCGCTGACGCGCGCCTGGCGGTTCGTTCATTTGACCGAATACCATCGCTGTTTTGCTAAGTACCCCGGAATCTTTCATCTCGTGGTACAAGTCGTTACCTTCACGGGTACGCTCGCCTACACCAGCGAATACGGAGATACCGCCATGCTCTTGCGCGATGTTGTTGATAAGCTCCTGGATCGTTACCGTCTTACCTACGCCGGCGCCGCCGAACAGGCCGATCTTGCCGCCTTTAGCGTAAGGTGCAAGCAAGTCGATAACTTTAATGCCTGTTTCGAGAATTTCCGCTTGCGTGGACAATTCGTCGAATGCAGGCGCTTGACGGTGAATCGGAAGATTAACTTCCGACGTAACGTCGCCAGCTTCATCGATAGGCTCGCCAAGTACGTTAAATACGCGGCCCAGTGTTGAAGTACCAACTGGAATGGTGATAGGTGCGCCTGTGTCTACAACCTCCATGCCGCGAACAAGACCGTCTGTCGTGCTCATCGCAACGGCACGAACCATGTTGTCACCGAGGTGAACAGCTACTTCCAGCGTCAGGTTAATATCAACTCCGCCTTGGCTAGCCTTATGCTCGATTTTGACAGCGTTCAAAATTTCCGGCAGGTTGCCGCGTTCGAACTCAAGGTCGACGACCGGACCCATGACGGATACAACGCGTCCTTTTTTCATTGCTTTCCCTCCTGCTTCCTTCTTATATGAACTTACGATTGTGCGTTAGCTCCCGCAACGATCTCGGAAATTTCCTGAGTGATCGCAGCCTGACGGGCACGGTTGTATGTCAGCGTCAGCTGGTTGATCATCTTCGTCGCGTTCTTCGTTGCGCTGCCCATTGCTGTCATACGAGCACCAAATTCGGATGCTTTGCCGTCCAGTACCGCGCTGTAAATAAGCGTCTCCGCATATTTCGGCAGCAGCACTTCCAGTACGCCTTCCGGCGATGGCTCGTATTCATATGCAGAAACCGTCGTACCCTCGCTGATCTCGTCCAGAGGCAGCAAACGGGATTCCGTCGGGATTTGAGTAATCGCATTTACGAATTGGTTGTAGTATAAATACAGTTCGTCATAAGCGCCATCTGCGAACTTCTGCACAGCTGCTGTAGCAACCGTCTTGATGTCTGCAAAGGTTGGAGCATCGGACAAACCGACTACTTCTTCTACGATAGGCATACTCCGACGACGGAAGTAATCACGGCCTTTACGGCCGATCACGAACAATACATACTCGTCGGTAGACTTATGCTTCTCTTGAATGGTTTGCGTTACTTTGCGCAAGATGTTCGCATTGTAGCCGCCTGCCAGACCCCGGTCGGATGTGATGACCAGATATCCCGTCTTTCTGATCGGACGAGTCTCCAGCATCGGATGCTTCACATCCTTTGTGCCTGCGGCGATGCTAGCGACAACTTCTTTCAGCTTATCCGCGTAAGGACGGGCAGCGGTAGCAGCTCCCTGCGCTCTTCTGAGCTTGGACGCGGCAACCATCTCCATCGCTTTCGTGATTTGCTTCATGCTTTGTTTGCTCTTGATCTCGCGCTTTATATCACGCATGCCTTTTGCCATTTGGTTTCACCCGCCTTCGTATGCCCTCGAATGCCTTCGGGGCGTGGTAAGGGCCTACGCCCGGACATGATTGGACGGGCGTAGGGAAATATGTCTAAGCGAAGCTTTTCTTAAATTGGTTGATCGCGTCTACAAGAGCCTTCTCGTTATCTGCAACGAGGTCTTTTGTATCGCGGATAGAAGCGCCGATCTCCGGATGGTTGGAGTCCATGAATGCCAGGAACTCCCTCTCAAAACGGGAGATGTTCTCGAGCGCAACTTCATCAAGGTGTCCCTTAACCGCTGTATATAGAGAGAGAACTTGCTTCTCTACCGGCATTGGTTGGTTAACGCCTTGTTTCAGGATCTCCATCGTACGCGCGCCGCGGTTAAGGCGAGCGAGCGTTGACTTGTCGAGGTCGGAACCGAACTGCGAGAACGCTTGAAGCTCGCGGTATGCCGCAAGGTCAAGACGGAGCGTACCGGCAACCTTCTTCATCGCCTTGATCTGCGCGGAACCGCCTACGCGGGATACGGAGATACCAACGTTAACCGCTGGGCGTTGGCCGGAGTAGAACAAGTCGGACTCCAGGAAGATTTGACCGTCAGTAATGGAGATAACGTTCGTCGGGATATAAGCCGATACGTCGGACGCTTGCGTCTCAATGAACGGCAAAGCTGTGATCGAGCCGCCGCCGAGCTTGTCGCTCAGTTTCGCAGCGCGCTCCAGCAAACGGGAGTGCAGGTAGAATACGTCGCCCGGATAAGCCTCACGACCCGGCGGACGGCGAAGAAGCAAGGAAAGCTCGCGGTATGCCGCAGCTTGTTTGGTCAAGTCATCATATACGATCAAGGCATGCTCGCCTTTGTACATGAAGTACTCAGCCATCGATACGCCTGCGTACGGTGCAAGGTACAGAAGTGGAGCCGGATCCGATGCGCCTGCAGTTACAACGATTGTGTATTCCAATGCGCCGTGGCGACGAAGCGTTTCCACAACGTTGGCAACTGTAGATTGTTTTTGGCCAATGGCAACGTAGATACATTTTACGCCATTGCCCTTTTGGTTGATGATCGCATCGATCGCGATCGTTGTTTTACCCGTTTGACGGTCGCCGATGACAAGCTCACGTTGTCCGCGGCCGATTGGTACCATGGCGTCGATCGCTTTGATACCTGTTTGCATCGGTTCATGAACGGATTTACGATCGATAACGCCCGGAGCCGGGGATTCGATCGCGCGAGTTTGCGTTGTGTTAACCGGACCTTTGCCGTCTACCGGCTGTCCAAGCGGGTTAACAACGCGGCCCAGAAGCTCGTCGCCTACCGGAACTTCCATGATGCGGCCTGTACGCTTAACTTGGTCGCCTTCGCGAATGTCCGTGTAAGGACCCAGGATAACAACACCCACGTTGCTTTCCTCAAGGTTGAGCGCCATACCTACAACACCGTTCGCGAACTCGAGCAACTCGCCTTGCATCGCATTCTCAAGGCCGTGTACGCGTGCGATACCGTCACCGACATTGATGACCGTGCCGACATCCACGACTTGAATTTCGGATTTATATTGTTCGATCTGTTGTTTAATCAGCGTGCTGATTTCATCAGGTCTGATACTCAATTCGTTCACCCCTATCTACAGTGCTTTAGAATTTAACGTTTTTTGTAAACGATCCAGCTTGCCGGACAAGCTTCCGTCATACAGACGGTCACCGATGCGGACTTGAATGCCGCCAAGCAGCGCTGGCTCGACAATTTGCTGTGCAATGATTTTCTTGCCTGTGATGCTTCCGAATTGCGCCGCAACGCCCGAAAGCTCTTCGTCCGTCAGCTTCTGCGCAGAGTAAACTGTCGCATGTGCTTGACCGAGCGCCTCGCCCGCAATCTTGGTGAATGCTTCATACACCTCAACGATGATCGCTTGGCGACCGCGCGTGATGATGACTTTCAGCGTATCCAGTACGATTCCGGAAGCGTTGTTGCCGAATGCCGCTTTCAATACGTCGATCTTGGCGGATGGAGCAACACTTGGCAAGGAAAGGAATTTCTCAATTTCCGCGTCCTGCTTCAGAGCTTCGGCGATCAGCTTAAGCTGGTCCTCAACCTCGGAGACAGTTCCTGCGGCGGAAGCAAGCTCGAACAACGCTTTTGCGTAGCGCTTCGCTACGACCGTGTCCCGGCTCATTTGCTTCCAACCTCTTTCAGGTATTGGTCAACAAGTTGCTCTTGCGACTTCTCGTCCACTTGCTTCTCGATAATCTTGGAAGCGATCTTCACGGAGATTCCGCCAACCTCTGTGCGAAGAGCGGCAATCGCCTTGTTCTTCTCGCTCTCGATGTCCTTCAGTGCATCGTCTTTCAGACGAACTGCTTCGTTCTTCGCGGATTGCACGATCTCATCCGCTTGCTTCGTGCTTGTGGATCTTGCTTGATCAATAATCGCATAAGCTTCTTTGCGCGCTTGCTCGAGTGCAACCTTTTGCTCATCCAAAGATGCCTCTGCCGCTTTGCGGCTTGTTTCTGCCGTATTCATCTGTTCCTGAATCAGCTGTCTGCGCTTCTCCATAACAGTGAACAACGGGCCAAATGCGTATTTATTCAACAGCCATAACAGAACTAGAAACGCAATAATCGCGAAGACTGTCGACTCCCAAATAAACTTATCCATAGCTGCAACTCCTTCCTTACATGCTTGTAATCAAAACGAAGGCGAAGAGGGCTAGGCCTTCCCCGCCAATTTCAGGTCTCTAATGATTAGCCGAAGAACGCCAGGAAGGCGATAACTACGCCGATGATAGGTACAACTTCGACGATACCTACGCCGATAAACATTGTTGTTTGCAGCTTGCCTTGAAGCTCAGGTTGACGAGCGATACCTTCGATTGTTTTACTTACGATCATACCGTTACCGATACCAGCGCCAAGTGCGCCCAAACCAACTGCAATTGCTGCTGCCAAAACTCCGTAATCCATTTAAAAATCCTCCTCAAAAATAGGTTTTTAGATTTAATGTTAGATCTTGTTTATAACTAATCCCGCGCAAGTAATCGAACCGATCCTTATACGGGGTTTAAACCCATGATTAATGCGCTTCTTCTTCGTCGTGATGATGAATGGTCGCTTGCGAGATATACACCATCGTAAGAATCGTGAACAAGAACGCCTGAATACCTCCGACAAAGATACTGAAGGCTTGCCATGCTGCAAGGAATGGGAGACCCCATAAGCCTAGCATCAGGATTGTTGCAATCAGAACCTCGCCCGCGAAAATGTTCGCGTATAGACGAAGAGCCAGCGTCAGTGGTTTCGAAATTTCCTTGATCAGGTTAAGAGGGAAGAAGATTGGAAATGGCTCGAAATAGTGCTTCAGGTAATGCTTGCGGTTTTCCTTCATGCCCAGGTAATGAACCAGGAAGATAACCACAATCGCAAGACCGGCTGTTACAGACAAGTCCGCAGTCGGTGATTTCCAGAAGGCAATATGAACGTGGCCATGATATTTGTCGAGAAGATCATTCGTAATGCCGAGGAAGGCATTAGGCTCCGAATACTCGAACACGACACCAAACGGAAGTCCTAGCAAGTTAGAGATGAAGATGAACAGTATGAGCGTAAGTCCTAGCGATAGGTAGCGCTTTACTTTTTCCAGCGGCATCGTACTTGCAACGGTATTGTGAACGAATTCGATAATCCATTCCATGAAGTTCTGCATCTTCGACGGATTCTCGACCGACAGATTGCGAACCGCGAGACGAGCGAGCACGAACGTAATGATCATGGTGACGATAATCGTCCCCCAAGTTGAAAAATCAATTCGAAAGCCGCCTACATCCCATACCGGAAATTCATGCATGTTAATTTTTCACCCCTTTCCGCTGTTAAGTCGTTTCTGGTGAATCAAAGCTGATACCAATAAAATAAACGGCATCACCATACTTGCCGCAAGCGTTGCCGGCAGGTTGAACGTTTCCGGATATTTGTAGGCCAGCATTGCAACCAGCAGCACCATCGCCATGCGGCTACCAAGTCCCAGCCCCATCTTGCGCATGCCGCGATTCGCCATGGCTTGTCCTACAATCTCCACTCTGCGTCTAAGCAAAAGCGCATTCATGAAACTCGCGAATACGCCCAGCAGAAGACCAGCGAATACGCTCTTCCACTCCGGAAAGATACCCCAGAGCAGCAAGCAGGCAGCCGCAAAAAAAAGCGCCCCGCGCATCGCCATCTTGAAAATGTTATCCATCGGAATCCTTCAACACCTTCCTGACAATCAGAATGGCTGAAAGAATACCGACAGCCAGACCAACAAGCAGTCCGCCGACCGTCCCGGCTTTCGGATCGCCGAAGCGCTCCCCAGCCGCCTGGCCGAGCCAATATCCCAAGAAAACACAAATCCCGACATCCACACCCAGCGCCCCGACAAGCGCGGCGGCCTTCCATGGATTGTCACTGTTGCTTTTCCCATTCATATTGCTCCAACCCCTGTCAATCCTCATTTATTTTATCGAAGCGGCGCAAGGTTTGTCAATTGAAATAACAGCAAATTTTCCGTGAACGAAAGGGTGAAAACCCTTATGCTACAAGGTTTCTGAAGCGCCGAAACCGTACAGTGCCACTGTATGCTGTATATTCTGCGCTTAGTCCGAATCCCCGAGATAAACTATGAACGTTGTGTGAACGAATCAGGACGTTGCTTGCTTCTTCCAAAATGATGAAGGATTGCGTCAACAATCCGCTCGGAGGCCTTGCCGTCGCCATACGGATTAGCCGCTTGGCTCATTCGACAATATAATGCTTTATCATTGAGCAATGCCTTCGCTCTGCCATATACATCCTCTTCATTGGTGCCGACCAACTCAAGCGTGCCCGCTTCGATACCTTCCGGACGCTCCGTCGTATCCCGCAGCACGAGCGTAGGAACGCCGAAGGAAGGCGCTTCCTCTTGCAAGCCGCCGGAATCCGTCATTATCATGTACGTATGAGGATAGAAGTTATGGAATTCAAACACATCCAGCGGTTCAATCAGACGAATGCGAGGATGGTCGCCAAGGATTTCATTAGCCGGCTCTCTCACCGCCGGGTTCGGATGAACGGCGTAGACGACGACGATATCCTCGTGCTCATCTGCAATACGCTTGACCGCGCGGAAGATATTGCGATGCGGCTCGCCCAGCGACTCTCTGCGGTGCGCGGTCATCAGAATCATTCGCTTGCCCTTCGCCCACTCGATGACCGGATGCTCGAACGACTCGTCCACCGTATATTGGAACACATCCGCAGCTGTGTTACCCGTTACGTAGATCGTGTCCTCCGATTTGTTCTCCTTGCGGAGGTTGTTCGCCGACCATTCCGTCGGTGCGAAGTGAATGTCGGACAAGACGCCCGCAAGCTGCCGGTTCATCTCTTCCGGATAAGGCGACATCTTGTTCCAGGTGCGAAGTCCCGCTTCGACATGGCCTACCTTGACTTGCTTCAGGAACGAAGCGTAGCTGGCCAGGAAAGTCGTTTGCGTATCGCCATGCACCAGCACGATATCCGGCTTAGCTTCCGCCAGCACAGGCTCAAGTCCCTCAAGCACTCGGACTGTCGTCTCCGTCAGCGTCTGGCGTTCCTTCATTACGTTCAGGTCATAATTCGGTTTGATCTCAAAAAAATCAAGCACCTGGTCCAAAATCTGGCGATGCTGCGCCGTCACGCATACGATGGATTGGATGTCATCCTCGCGCCGCTGAAGCTCCAAGACGAGCGGAGCCATCTTTACCGCTTCCGGGCGCGTGCCGAATATAGTCATTACCTTTAGTTTAGACAAAAGATTCCACTCCTACATCATAGTTGGCTGAAAATGTTTAGTTCGTGCCGTACATGCGGTCGCCCGCATCGCCAAGTCCAGGCACGATATAGCCTTTTTCATTCAAACATTCGTCCAGTGCGGCAATATAAATATCAACGTCGGGATGCGCGTCCTGCACAGCCTTGACGCCTTCCGGAGCTGCAATGAGACACATGAGCTTGATTTGATCGCAATTGCGCTTCTTCAGCGAAGAGATCGCGGCAATAGCAGATCCGCCCGTTGCCAGCATCGGATCGATTACGATCAGCAGCCGGTTCGGCGCATCCGTCGGTAGATTAATGTAATACTCTTTTGGTTGAAGCGTCTCATGGTCTCTAGCCAGTCCGATATGGCCGACTTTGGCCGACGGAATCAGCTTCAGAATGCCATCCACCATGCCGAGGCCTGCTCTCAAAATCGGAATAAGGCCGAGCATGCGTCCCGATACGACTTTCGCGTCGGTAATGGCGACCGGCGTCTCCACCTTGATCGTGTCCAGCGGAATATCCCGCGTAATTTCGTAAGCCATCAATGTTGCAACTTCATCCACCAGCTCGCGGAAATCCTTCGTATTCGTTTCCTTGTTACGAATAAACGTCAGCTTGTGCTGGATTAGGGGATGGTCGCATATAACCAGTTTGCTCATGGAGCGTAATTCCTCCCAAATTCCTTTTCGACGGACATGCTTATAGTACGTGTTCAAAAGTCGGGTTTTCAGCACCGAGGCTGGTCGTTCGCCTGACGGTGAACTGCTCGCCCATGCATCCAGGAAGGTTGCGAGAACCTGAAGAAGGAGGAGCGGAGTGTAGGCAAACCTACATGAGCACCGGACTTCAAAGGTGAACGCAAGATTCGATGTCGAATACGTTTCTAGGCTGGCTTCGTGATCAAAAGACGACTTTTTGAACTACCTCTTATAGCATGGTCACAATCCCATATATTATAGCACTGTAAAGTAAGCGTTGCATCTGGGACCCGAAAAAAATCTGCGCCTCTTCCTGTGCCTTCCATCACATGAACAAGCCGTAACAAAAAAGCCGCTTGGCCCCTGGAAGCATTTTGCATTCCAAGAGCTCAAGCAGCTGATATTTATCGTCGCTTCGCCGGTCGCAGCGGCAGTCTGCCTAGCCTGTCCAGAAGCCGCGCTACCAGGATGGAGACGATGGTCGTCAAGACGCATACGGCAATATAATGCACAAGTGAATGGTCTACTAGCAGAGGTTTCATTCCCGCAGCTCCAGCTACCCCCCGGACCGCTATCAGGACTGCCGGGTGGAGCAGATAGATCCACTGGGCAATCGCGCCTGCGCGGGGAGTAGAGCTGATCTTTATCCCCATAGCCATCCCGAATAGGGCGTATACCGCGGGCAGGAGTGCGATGTACATGCTGTCATGCCTTGGGTAACCGGCCTCTCGCAGCAAGATGCCCTCCAGGAACAACAGCCCCATGCTGATTAAGAAAATGACGGGATATATATATCCCCCTTTTGCTTTTGCCGGACGCTTCCCCATGTACAAGCCCATCGCCAGAAAGACAGGAGCAAAGAAGAAGCCGTTGCGCGTATAATCGAATCGTGCGAACATCCATTCATACACCTCTTTGAGGTGGGACTCCCGCACAGCAAGACCATAGTAGCTGTCCCCCATCAGGCCAACGGCGTACAGCAAACATACCCCTAACGCCAAAGCCCATAGCGGCAGCAGCCTGTACAAGCCGTACACGATATAGACACCGATGAACAACGCCGGCAGATACCATAAATGATAGAAGGTCCCGTCAATCGCGATATCCCTTGCAAGCTCTAGCCAGTGAATGCCTTGAGCGAAGTCGCCTTTATATACATTAAGAGGAAGATAGATGATGATGGCCGCCAAGTAGAGAAGGGCTACTCTCCGAGCATAACGATTGATCATGACGAGATCATCCCGGCCATTGCCCGTCAACTTCCGAAAGAGCAAGTAGCCGGAAGCCATGAAGAAGAACGGTACAGCCAAGCGGCCGAGTATGCCCGTAATCAAAAAATCGGCATATTCATCATAGGTTAGCAGAGGCCCTGTATGAATAGCGATGACGAGGTAGGAGGCCGCCAGCTTGACGAAGTCGATGCCTCCATATCGTCGATTAGCTCCCCTCGGTTGCATGATCATCATTTCTATATACGGTCACAATATAACCGTCGACATTATTGCCCGATACTTGGCAACGTCCGCTTACCGGCAACGGGATCTCCGTCTGCCCGGTCTCCATGGCTCTCACGTAATAGGCAGAAGCTTCTTCTATATCGCTATCAAGCTGAAGCCATTCCCCGGAAAAGTCGAATTTCTTCACATACTCTATATACTCCTCCAAGCAATAGCCCAAACGCTCCATCCCCTGCGCATGCGGCGTTCCCACATAACGATAGTGCCAAGGCTCGCATGCAATGCCCGTAAGCGCCCGCTTCCCCTCTTGATACCGCTGGACGAAACCATAACGCGCCGCAGTTTGTTTAAAATCGAGACATTTCCCATCGTCCGGAAACGACGGCGCGATAAAGTCCAGCTCGCCCGCCTTCCGCTCGCCTACGTCAACAGCCAGTCCCGTCTGATGCTCGCTCCTGCCCGGCAGCGCAACATAACTGGCGGTATATTCCGGTCCATTGTCCCGGAGAGAGCCCTCATAGATCGCTTGCTGCTCCTCCTGCGGGCGGTAGCCGCTCACAACGATAATGTCGTCCGATGCCTGAACAGCGCTCAGCAATGCAGTCAGCTGCCGGAGACAAGTCGTCTCCAGTTCGATTGCAGGATCAATTGTATGCACTCTGTCAACAGCAGTCACAGGCGACAAGGCGACTGCCTCCTTTGCTGATTGCACAGGGTTCGCCGCATTCACGAGCAGCAAATGACCTCTATGCACCTCTTCCCGGTCCAACAAGAGCTTAGAGGACAGCACTGGTCTTGTCTTATTCACTGTGAACTGCGCGGATGCTCTCTCCATATCTATCCCCTACTCTCTATATATTCGCTCGACTCGTGAAGACAGCGATGTCGAGATTTCCTGCGGTACGGTCCCCATGTGCAGAGCGAGCTCTGCGACCGCCATGCGATCCTCTCGCTGGCTTCCAATCAAGACAACCTCTGTGCCCGCTTCATACGAACGATCCAGAGAAATCATAAGCTGATCCATACAGATCTTTCCTACGACTCTTGCCCTTCGTCCTTCAATCAGCATTTCCGTGCCTTGCAGGCTCTGGGACCAGCCGTCCCCATAGCCAATCGGCACCGTCCCAATCCACTCGTCTTCTTCCGCGACATAGGAGTTGTCATACCCGATGCACTCCCCCTTCTGCAGCCGTTTCACTTGGATCAGCCTGCTGTACAGACTTAGTGCCGGACGCAGATTAATGCCCGGAACTAACTTCTCCGGATAGAAGCCGAACAAAGCCGCTCCTATCCGAACCATATCCATCGCAAGCTCGGGGAACCGTAGCGCCGCATTGCTGCCGGCGCAATGATAATGACCCACTTCTAGGCCAGAGGCCTGGCTCCATTCCTTCATCTCCATAAACTGGGCATATTGCAGCTTCAGAAAGCCAGTATCTTCCCTCGCGGAGGTGGCAAAGTGGGTATAGAAGCCGTCAACTTCGATAAATTCCCATTGCAGCCACGGCACAAGCTCGTTCCATTCCTCTTTGGTCCTAAATCCGATTCGCCCGAGGCCTGTGTCCGCCTTCACATGCACCTTCAGCTTCTCCTTGCAGAGCGGGTCTCGGTACGGCTTCATTTGGCGGAACCACTCCGCATGTGTCACAGTCACCATGAGTTGATGCCGGATCGCAATCATGACCTCCGAAGGATGGATCGGAGCCAGGATCAGGATCGGAAGCTCGATCCCCTTCGATCTGAGCAGCAGCGCCTCATCCAGATAAGCAACGGCCAGATGATCAGCGCCTCCTTGAACAGCCGCTCGCGCTGACTCTACGCTTCCATGCCCGTATCCGTCGGCCTTTACTACAGCCATCAGCTTGACACTCTCCGGCATAAGTCTGCGAATCTCGGCTGTATTTTCTCTGATCGCGCCAAGACTCACTTCCGCTCTTGTATCTCTATACATGTCATCACCTTGCGTATTGAACGGTCAGCTTGTCCGCATGACGCATAAACGCGTAATCAATCAGCTTTTCGATCAGTTCGCTGTATGCCGTTCCGTTCGTACGCTCCCACATGACGGGATACATGCTCGTTCCCGTAAAACCTGGCAGGGCGTTAACTTCGTTCAAATAAATATGGCCGTCCGCATCCAGGAAGAAGTCCACCCGCGCAAGCCCGGAGCAGCACAGCACGCTGTAAGCTTGAACCGCATACTCCCGAATGCGCTCCATAGCGCCTGCAGGCAGCTCCGCTGGAATCGACATAACCAGTTCCTTGTCCATATATTTCGATTCAAAATCGAAGAAGCGGTGGCGATGTATGAACTCTCCCGGCAAGGAAGCAAGCGGACGCTCGTTGCCCATGACTGCGACTTGGATTTCCCGTCCCGCCACTTCCCGCTCAATCACTAGCTTTTTGTCAAACCGGAACGCAAGCTCGATTCCCCGGATAAGCGCGTCTCTATCCTCGCAGCGGCTAATCCCTATGCTGGAGCCGAGCGTCGCCGGCTTGACGTAGCATGGATAGCCCAGCGCCTGCTCCAGCTGATCCAGCCATTGCTCCCTCTCCTCACTCCATTGCTCCAGACGGAAGCTGAGATGGTCCGTCTGCCAGATACCCGCTTGTGCCAGCAATTGCTTGGATACAGCTTTATCCAGCGTCAGGGCAGCTGACAGCACGCCATTGCCGACATAAGGAATATCCAGCAATTCCATAAGCCCTTGTACCGTACCATCCTCTCCATTCGATCCGTGAAGCAGCGGCAGCACAACCTTCTTGCCCTCGCCCGACATGTAACGCAACAGTACCGAGCCCATCGATTGTGAAGGCGATACGGATTCTGGCTCCATGACCAGCTCATCGATGGTTGCACGCGGGTGCTCCTGTATTCCGGTGCAGCACCATGCCCCCTCCTGCTGTGTAATGTAGATTGGATACACATCGAACTTCTCGCGATCGATCGATCCCAGGACTGTGAATGCCGTTCTAAGCGAAACTTCGTGCTCTACCGATTTGCCGCCATATATAACAAATAATTGGGTTTTCATAAAAAATAGCCTCCTACGCTCGACTGATTACCTGTTACCAAGATAACCGTCAAACGTTAAGAGGCTTGTAAGCGAAACTTAAAAAAAACTTAAGTTAATATGAGGTTTGATTATGAACTTCCTTAAGATCCGGCACATCATGCATCGCAGCTCAGCATACTAGCCGAGCTCCGGCTTCCCCTCATGCCGTGCCTCGTCCGACTCGCGGCCGACCACAATGCGCTGCATAGGAAGTGCCAGCTGCACGCCTTCTTCCTTAAGAATTTGGAGCATGGCCAGCTGTGTCGCCTGACGAACGGTGAGATGATCCTTCCATGCCGTCGTCTTCGTGAAGTAATAGAGCATGATGCCGAGGCTGCTCTCCTTGAATTCATTGAACTTGACCATAACCGTCTGATCGTCGATTTCCTCGTTAGTCATCAAATAGTGTTCAATGCGGTCAATAGCCGCAGTCAGCCGGTCCGCATCCGTATCCAGCGCCACATTCAGCGTAAACGTGATGCGCCGTCTCCCCATCCGGCTCCAATTCGTAATCGGCTGATCGGCAAGTGTAGAGTTAGGCACTGTGACCAGCGCATCGGCAAATGTGCGAATCTTGGAGCTTCGGAACGTAATATCTTCTACTACTCCCTCTGTTGAAGGCGTCAAGATCCAATCTCCTTTGGAGAAGGGCTTCTCCAGAATAATAATGACCCCGCCCAAAATATTACCCAGTGTATCCTTGGCCGCCAGCGCCAGTGCGAGACTCCCTAGCCCCATGCCCGCAACCACCCCGTTAATATTGAAGCCCCACTCCGAAATCACTGCCGTTATGGCAACAACGATCACAACGAAACGGGCAGCCTTCGACAGAAACGGAATCAGCATGCTGGAGTCGTCTCCGCCAAATCGCTTAAGCGCTCCTTCCATAAATACGGACGAAGCAGCGGACAAATTATACAAGCCACCACCGATCAAGAGAATCATGCCGCTGCGGAACAGCTTATGCACCACAAGCAGGAACGTCCAATGAGCCGGGAAGTAATAGAGGATGGCCAAATAAGCGCCCAGCAGCACAAACAAGCCGCGAAGCGGCTTCTCGAATGCCTCCAGCACGCGTGCAGCCAGCTCCATTCGCGCCAGCCGTCGCATCAGGAAGGTGAACAAAAACCGGACAAATAATCTGCGGAACAACAAAAACAACAAAAATATACCGATGGCAATGCCGAGATCAAGCAACCGCCACACTTCAACCTTATGCATGATCCAATCCATAGTGACCATAGTGTATTGCAGCTCCTTTCCGGACGCTCACGGCAAGGGTTCGGCAGGTTAATGCTGAGCGTCTGCGTAAAGTCTTATTTTAACATAGTTTTAAAATGGTCGTCGAAGCAGCATCCCCTCTGCAAATGTACAACATATTTGAGGAATATCGTACCAATGACCTAGCCTGTCGTGTTCATTTTCGGGCCTTAAATGCCGTTAAATAGAGAGAGAAACAAAAATCCACCTACGAAAGGAAAGGGATGTAGTGAAATTGAGTTCAAGTTGGGGCAAGTCGCTTATGAACGCGCGCAAATCGCTGGCAGCCATGATGGCGTTCGTCCTCGTCATGTCCAGCCTTGCAGGCGTTGCAAGCGCCGCGGAGGAGACCATAACCGGAATAGAGTTGGATTACGATTCGTCGGATTATAACTCAGGCACATCATCGCTTGTCATGTTTGTAGAGGATGACAAAGTTAATGTATCCGTTCTGGCAAGTCTATCGGGATCGTCATCCAAAAAAGACGTGACCACAGATGCCACGTGGAAAACATCCAATAGCTCTATCGTTAAAGTAGAGAAGGGCGTCCTGACCGGGGTCGGCAAAGGCACGGCAACGATCAGCGCTACGTATAAAGGATTTACTGCTTCGATCAAAGCCACTTCCGATTATGTCTATGACGAAGTCATCATTATGCAGGATGATCAAGCGGCTCCCGCATCGATCGCGGACATCAAACTGGGAGAATCGTTGACCTTCACTCTTGATGGCAAGAAACAAGGAAACGTGACCAACATTACCACCGACGCGACATGGACGACATCGAGCGCATCCGTAGCAACGGTAGCCGATGGCAAAATTACGCTCGTCGGAACAGGAACAACAACGATTACCGCCAAGTACAAAGGAAAAAGCGATACGGTGAAGCTCACCGTTACGTCTCCTTACAAGGGTATCGAGATCTTGCCGAAGCCTGCCCATGATCTACTGGAGCTTGAGATCGGCATGGATGATCATAACTTGCAAGCCATTGCTGAACCTAAGACCGGCGGCACGCTAAATGTAACCGAAGACGCAAAGTGGACAAGCGGCAACACGAAAGTGCTGACTGTCGAAAAAGGCGTAGTAACAGCAGTCGGAACTGGTAAAACAACCATCACTGTCAGCCATCTCGGCGTGACGGATACGCTTACCGTCGTGGTACGCACACCTTATCAGTCAATCAAGCTGACTCCGGAGAAAGAGTTCCATCTTCAGTTGCAAGACACGCCGCTTCAAGTGCGGGCGGAAGTACTGAACAATGACAATGTATCTTATGACATTACGGATGTAGGCGAATGGACATCCTCTGATGTGACAGTAGCAACAGTCGTACAAGGCAGAGTGATTCCAAAAGCGGTTGGCACGACCAAAATTACCGTATCGCATAAAGGCGTCAGCAAGAGCATTGATGTCACCGTCTATCCGAGCATTACGAAGCTGAAGGTAGAGAAGGAAACCATCGACGGATTCAAAGGCATTAGCGCCGCGCTTCCGAAAGTAACGGCTACGACCTTTGACGGATCTAGCGTCGACGTGTCGAAGCTGGTCAAGTGGTCGGTGAAGGATGACGACATTGCCGAGATCAAAGGCAATGAATGGACAGCCAAAGAGCTAGGCGAAACCACGTTTACAGCTACGCTCCAGGGCATGAAAGTAGAGACCAAGCTTATCGTTCATCTGAAGCCGGTCAAGCTGATAGCTGAGAACAAAGATTTGAGCATCGTGCTGGGCCGCTCCACAACGCTGCCAACAGTGAGCGTCATCTATGAAGACGGCGAGGAAGCAGATATTAGCAAATCAATCGAATGGAAAACAACATCGGACAATATTCTTCTTCTAGAGGACAGCATGAAAGGTCTTGAAGCTTCTACCGTAACGCTAACCGGTACTTACCTTGCGAAGACCGTATCGGTACGCGTGAAAATCGAAGAAGAAATCGTAAAGCTGGAAGTAGATCCGGGCGTCATAGAGCTTAATCCTGGACGCTCGAAGTCCATCAAAGTAACCGGCTATTACAAAAACGGCAAAAAAGTGTCCGTCGGCTCCAGAGTTGACTGGGCAGTGGCCAATACGAAGATAGCAACGGTAAGCGGAGCTTCCTCCGTCAAAGCAATCGACGTAGGCACGACCAAGGTAACAGGCTCCTATCAAGGCAAACCGATTGAAGTGACGGTTATCATTACGCCGAAGCTAAAGTCGCTGCAGATGTCCGCTAAGTCTGTGCAGCTGGGAGCAGGCGGCACATACAACGTAACCGTCCAGGCCGTCTACTATACCGGCAACCCGGCTAATGCCACTGGCAGCGCTGTATGGACGTCCTCCAAGCCAACCGTAGCCACGGTTAAGGATGGCAAAATAACAGCGGTCGCCAAAGGAACAGCCTCGATCAAGGCCACATTCGGAGGCAAGAGCGCCACCATCCGTGTTACAGTTAAATAAGATCATTAACACTCGGGCCCTCTGTCAGATGACAGAGGGCCCTGAACGTTTAAGAGGCGAGGCCGGATGATCATCCGGCCTCGCCTCTTTGCTTCTTATGCGTAATGACAAGCTGCGAAGTGTCCTTGACCTACATCTACCAGCTTCGGCTCGTCGGTCTTGCATTTCTCGGTCGCGATCGGGCAGCGAGTATGGAACTGGCAGCCGGACGGCGGGTTGATCGGACTCGGCAGATCGCCCTTCAGGACGATACGCTCGCGCTCCGCTTCTACCTTTGGATCTGGAATCGGAATCGCAGACAGCAGCGCTCTTGTATAAGGATGGCGCGGATTGTCGTACAGCTCGCTGCTTTCCGCAAGCTCAACAATCTTGCCAAGGTACATAACGGCTACACGGTCGCTGATATGCTTAACCATAGACAGGTCATGCGCGATAAACAAATAGGTCAGCCCCATCTTCCGCTGCAGTTCCTGCATCAGGTTAACGACCTGCGCCTGAATGGATACGTCAAGCGCGGAGATCGGCTCATCGGCAATGATGAATTTCGGATCTACTGCGAGAGCGCGGGCAATCCCGATACGCTGGCGCTGGCCGCCGGAGAACTCATGCGGATATCTCGTCGCATGGTCAGAATTCAAGTTAACCAGGTCAAGCAAATCCTCAACCTTGCGCTTGCGCTCGACTTTGCTGCCGGCCAGATTGTGAATGTCCAGCGCTTCACCGATAATATCGCCTACCGTCATACGTGGGTTCAGCGATGCATACGGGTCCTGGAAGATCATCTGCATATTGCGGCGAAGCGCCTTCAGCTCGGAGCCACGAAGCTTGTAAATGTCCTTACCGTCGAATGTAACGCCGCCGCTAGTCGGCTCGTACAGACGGAGAATGGTACGTCCGGCAGTCGATTTGCCGCAGCCGGATTCGCCTACGACACCAACCGTCTCGCCGCGTCCGATATCGAACGAGATTTCGTTAACGGCTTTCAGAATATTACCTTTGCCCAAGTTGAAAAACTTGCGCAAGTCATTGACTTGAACTAATGGGGAGCTCATACCGGCACCTCCCGATTGGCATATGGATGCAGCATCCAGCAAGCAGCCGAATGGGAGTCGCTTCCCTTGATCGCATGCAGATTCGGATCGTTGTCCACGCAAACTTTCATCGCTTCGTCACAGCGTGCGCAGAAGCTGCAGCCCGCTGGCGGCTTAATCAAATCCGGCGGCGTGCCCGGAATTGGGATAAGCGGCTCGTCTTTCCTTTGGTCCAGACGAGGCAAGGAACGCAGCAAGCCTCTCGTATACGGATGCTGCGGGTTGGAGAAGATCTCCCACTTGGTGCCTTGCTCCACGATGCGGCCCGCATACATAACGATTACACGGTCGCACACATCAGCGACGACACCAAGGTCATGCGTAATAAGAATAATAGAAGTGCCCATTTTTTGCTGCAGGTCCTTCATGACGCGCATGATTTGCGCTTGAATCGTAACGTCGAGAGCCGTCGTAGGCTCATCGGCAATCAGAAGCGAAGGATTGCAGGCCAGTGCGATTGCGATCATAACGCGCTGGCGCATACCGCCAGAGAATTGATGCGGATATTGCTTAATACGCGCTTCAGGATTCGGAATACCGACCAGATTGAGCATCTCGATCGCGCGAGCTGTAGCATCGCTTTTACTTACATTCTGGTGCTTGATCAAGCCTTCCATGATCTGAGCGCCCACAGTAAGCGTCGGGTTCAAGGATGTCATCGGATCCTGGAAGATCATACCGATCTTATTGCCACGCACCGATTGCATTTCCTTTTCCGACAAAGATAGAAGCTCTTGTCCTTCGAATTTGATCGAGCCTTGTTTGATGCGGCTTGGCGGCGATGGGTTCAATCTCATGATGGATTGAGCTGTGACGCTTTTACCCGAACCGGATTCGCCTACGATAGCGACCGCTTCTCCTTTGTTCACATGGAAGCTGATGTCGCGAATCGCTTGCACCTCACCGCTGTACACGTCAAAGGAGACACTTAAATTGTTAACTTCCAGCAAGGTCTTCATTGGTGGTGACCTCCTCTCAGACAGGCTGTATAATTATTTTTTCAGCTTCGGATCGAATGCGTCGCGCAGTCCATCACCGAAGACGTTAAAGGCGAAAATCGTTAAGCTTAGGAAGAATGCCGGGAAGAACAGGCGCCATGGATAGATCGACATCGCTTTAACTCCGTCGTCAATCATCGTACCCCATGAAGCAACAGGGGACTGTACACCAAGGCCCAAGAAGCTCAGGAACGCCTCCGTAAAGATCGCATTTGGTATCGTCAATGTCAGCGTGACAAGAATCGGCCCCATCGCATTGGGAATCAAATGGCGGAAAATAATACGCATTGCCCCTGCGCCCAGAGATTTGGAAGCAAGCGCATATTCCTGGTTTTTGAGCTGCATAATTTGACCGCGTACAATCCACGCCATATTGATCCAGCCTGTAATGGACATCGCCACAATGATTGTGGTCAAGCTTGGCTCCATAACAACCAGCAATAGAATAACAACAAGCAGGTAAGGGATGGAGTACAGGATTTCAGCGAAACGGTTCATAACCTCGTCCACTTTACCGCCATAGTAACCCATAATACCGCCATAAATAATCCCTAGGATCAAGTCGATCAATGCGGCTACTACACCGACGAACAACGATACCTGCGCACCCTTCCATACGCGCTCGAACACATCTCGTCCAAGGTCGTCTGTTCCGAACCAATGCGTACCATTAGGCGGCTGGTTGGTGTTTGTCAGATCATTAGTGAAGTGGTCAAATGGCCAAATAAAAGGCATAAAAATGGCCACCAAGACCAGTGTAATGATAATCCAGAAACCTGCCATCGCAAGCTTATTGCCCATCAGACGCATCTTGATGTCTTGCCATGCCGTTAAGCTGGCTCGACCCGCTTCGTCGACGCGCACTTCCGCACGCTCCAGCTTCTCGAACATATCTGGCGTTAAGGAATCCGAACGTTCTTTATGATTGGAATTCAGGTTTGACATCGGTTATTTACCCACCTTTCCGCCGGCGCGCATGCGCGGATCCACTAGAACATAAGCGATATCCGCCAAGAAACGACTTACCATGAGAATCACGGCGTAAAAAATGGTAATGCCCATAATTAACGGGTAATCACGATCTATGACACTAGTAACAAAGTGCTTTCCGATGCCCGGAATCGCGAAAATTTTCTCAACGACTACGGAACCGGTAATAATACCGGCGGTCAGATAACCCAAATACGTTACGACCGGAAGCATCGAATTCCGCAATGCATGCCTCACGATGATGACATATCCGGAAAGCCCTTTGGATTTGGCAGTTTTAATAAAATCAGCGTTCAATACTTCAATCATCGTCGATCTAAGAAGCCTTGCGATAAATGCGATCGGACCTGATGCCAAAGCAATGGTCGGCAACACATAATCCATAGGACCGTTCAATCCAGCTACATTAAACCACCCTAGCTTGGTCGCCAGGGAATATTGCATGACAGGTGCGAGTACGATACTCGGTATAGCTAAGCCAATAACGGCTAATGACATGGCCAAGTTATCAAGCAGCTTACGATGATACATGGCCGCGAGAATACCCAAGATGCATCCAACAATTACGGATGTGACAAGCGCGGAAAGACCTAATCGAAGAGAAGGACCAAACGATTGGGAAATCATCTTATCAACGGATTGGAACTTTTTCTTCATGGAGATACCCATATCACCTTGAACAAGGTTTTTTAGATAGGTGCCATACTGTACATAAAGCGGCTTATCCAAGCCGTAATACGCTTCCAAGTTTTTCTGAACGGCCTCGCTTGTTGCCTTCTCCGATTGCAGCGGGCTGCCGGGGATGGCATTCATAAGCAAGAATGTCACCGTTACGAGTAAAAACAAAGATATGAGCATGAAAACAAACTTACCTGAAATGTAACGGAGCACACGATCACCCACTCTCTCACAATCTTTATTTCCATTTCAAAAGGGTATATATAGTGACTATATATACCCTTCTGGAACTTAAGTTACTCTAAGTTAGTCGCTATAGATAGGACAGGTTGAGTGACCTATTTCTTGCTACCGTGTACCCAGTCAAGGTGGCCAGCATAGTCAGAGATTACGCCTTCGAAGCCTTCTTTAACCATTGTTACAGTTGTGTAGTAGTATGCTGGCAATACGCCCATGTCTTCTTGGATAGCGATTTTCTCAGCTTCAGCCATCATTTTCATGCTTTCCTCAGCCGACTCAGCTACCAGGGAACCGTCAAGCAATTGCTCAACTTTAGGGTTGTTGTATTTGCCGTCATTGTTGCCGGATTTCGGGTGAATCAGGTCATACGTGAAGTTGATCGGGTGGTTGATGTCAGCGCCCCAGCCGGAACGTGCGATATCGAATTGACCCGCTTTTCTGGATTCCAGGAATGTACCCCATTCTTGGTTAGCCAGCTTCACTTCTACGCCCAGGCTCTTACGCCACATGTCAACAACAGCCTCAGCCAGTTTCTTGTGGCCTTCGGAAGTGTTGTACAGAAGCGTTACTTCAGGGAATGCAGTCAGACCAAGTTCAGTCAGACCTTCTTCAAGCAATTTTTTTGCTTCTTCTGTGTTTTCTTGGAAGTAGCTATCCGGATATACTTCGCGGAACATTTTGCCTTCTGGACCAGCAATGGATGGCGGTACCAGACCGAATGCCGGTTGTTGGTTCGCTTGAGCCACGTTGTCAATCAGGGATTGACGGTCGATGGACATCGAGAATGCTTTACGAACTTTTGCGTTGTTGAATGGTACTTTGTTGTTGTTGAACAGGTAGTAGTAAGTCGATGCAACAGCTGTCACTTCAGCTTTGCCTTCGTCGACCAGTTTTTTCGTCAGATCCGTTGGTACGGAACCAGCTTGAGCACCGATCCAGTCGATTTTGTTTGTTTCATACAATTGGTAAACCGTGTTCTCGTCTTCAACAAGGGAAATGGTAACTTTGTCGAAGTTGATCGCATCTTTGTTGTAATAGTCAGGGTTTTTCTCAAGGACCAGCTTGTCAGCATGAGCCCATTGTTTCAAAAGGAAAGGACCGTTCGATACGATCGTTTTCGCTTCCGCAGCCCAATCAGCAGCACCTTCTACAGTAGCCTGGTGAACTGGCAGGTAGGTGTAGTGAGCCAGAAGGCTTGGGAAGTAAGGAGCTGGCGTGTACAGTTTAACTTCCAGCGTGTAATCGCCAGTAGCCTTAACGCCTACTTCGTCAGCGGAACCTTCACCGGAGTTGTATTTCTCGCCGTTCTCCAGGTAGAACAACATGTATGCGTATTCGGAAGCTGTCTCTGGGTTCAAAGAACGTTTCCAAGCAAATTCAAAGTCATGCGCAGTTACAGGGTCACCATTGCTCCACTTTGCATCTTCGCGAAGGGTGATCGTGTATGTTTTGCCGTCTTCAGAAGCCTTGATTTCTTTTGCAAGTGCATTCTCAGGCTCGCCTTTAGTGTTCAGACGAGTAAGACCTTCGTAAAGACCTGCAGCTACGATGCTGGACTGAGCGTCCGTCATCAGTGCAGGATCCAAGCTAGGTGGCTCGCTCGCAAGTGTGAAACGGAACTCTTGAGGTGCTTTTGTCTCTCCCCCGTTGTTCGCGCCGCCGTTGTTCGAAGGCGTTGGCTTGTTGTTATCGCTAGAGCAAGCTGCGAGCAGCATGCTGAAGGCGATTACGAGCACAAGCATGAATTGCACTGGCTTTTTGAAATTTTCTTTCACCAACATCAACTCCCACTTTCTATAATAATTTTTTTAAAACCGTAAGTAATGAGATAACGCTCACATATTGCATGGATGTAACAATAATTAACATGGTTTTAATAATTATTCGACGTTAAACAATATACAACTTCAATTGAACAATTGTCAACTATTCGATGCGCTTAAATCCTTCCAACAAACGTTTTTACTATGTCCTATTGGAGAGAATTTATGAGCGAAGTGGATTAATTATTCATTCCGGCTTGTCTTTACTACGTCAGTACATATAAGCGTTAAAACATTCTAGAATTAATGCATACAAGCATTAATGCAGGCTAGCATTAATGCTTGTATGCAATAACCCGACCCTGTGTTAATACATATGTGCATTAACACAATACGGCTTTAACGTATATTATAGAAGAAACTCATTTTGCACACGTCAATTCGACGGGTTGAAACTCATGTTATGCGCTTATTCGATTAGGCATTCCCTTCAATTTTCATTTTCCTTAATTGGTATATTATGGAATTTATAATATTTCATATATGAATGAAATAAAAAACCATCGATTTCCAATAAACCAAGTCTATCGTTCGTTTTTTCCCTTCATTTCATACCCTGATATTCTTTTTTTGAAACACTTGGCTCTGAATAAGCTAATACTGCGTACTTGATCGCCCTTACGCCATCTTATACTAAACCTTTTTATGAACAATTGCAGCACACGTAAAAAGTTACCAAATGATCTTATGAGAACACTTTCTTCAACTATATAAACTTATAATGATTTTGACCAACTATTACACTCCATAATCATTTACCATCTCTTTTTTACACTATTTCCATCATTTGTTTTTTTCGAATACAAAAAAGCTCCCGGCTTTCATAGCCGAGAGCTTTCTAATGGGACCTTTTATTAGTATGTGATACCCGGGTAAAGCGGGAACTTAGCCGTCAGATCGCGTACCATGCCTTTGGCTTGATCCAGCACTGCTTGATCTTCCGGGTTCTTCAGAACCAATGCGATTACCTCTGCGATTACCTTCATGGCATCTTCATTCATGCCGCGAGCAGTCGCTGCAGGCGTACCTACACGAATTCCGCTTGTCACAAACGGGCTAGTTGGATCGAAAGGAATTGCATTTTTATTCACCGTAATGCCTATTTGATCAAGAACATGCTCCGCAACTTTTCCTGTAATATTCAGGTTGCGCGTATCAATCAGCATCAAGTGGTTGTCCGTGCCACCAGATACGATGTTGATGCCTTTGGAGACCAGCTCTTCAGACAGAACTTTGGCATTGGTCACGACATTCTGTTGATACTCTTTGAAAGAAGGCTGCAGAGCCTCGCCGAATGCTACCGCTTTTGCAGCGATAATATGCATCAGAGGACCGCCTTGGGAACCTGGGAATACCGCTTTATCGATAGCTGCCGCCCAAGCTTTTCTGCACATAATCATGCCGCCGCGAGGTCCGCGAAGCGTCTTGTGCGTCGTAGTCGTAACAAAGTGAGCATGCGGAACCGGACTTGGATGCAGACCAGCTGCAACCAGACCTGCGATATGCGCCATGTCGACCATGAACAAAGCGCCTACTTCGTTGGCAATCTGGCCGAGTTTTTCGAAATCGATAATGCGCGGGTAAGCACTAGCGCCTGCAACGATCATGCGAGGGCGATGCTTGAAAGCAAGCTTGCGCACTTCTTCATAATCAATGGTGAAGGAATCTTCTTGAACGCCGTATGCCACGAAGTTGTACAGCAAGCCGGAAGCGTTGACAGGGCTGCCATGCGTCAAGTGGCCGCCATGAGCCAGGTTCATACCAAGCACCGTATCGCCAGGCTTCAGCGCAGCCAGGTATACCGCCATATTCGCTTGTGCGCCGGAATGCGGCTGTACGTTAACATGCTCAGCGCCGAACAGTTCCTTCGCACGATCGCGCGCGATATCTTCGACGATATCGACATGCTCGCAACCGCCATAGTAGCGTTTGCCCGGATAGCCTTCCGCGTATTTGTTCGTCAGTACAGAGCCCATAGCCTCCAGTACCGCTTCGCTTACGATATTCTCCGATGCGATTAGTTCAATGTTGTCGCGTTGGCGTTGAAGCTCAAGGCCCATCGCCTTCAATACTTCTGGATCTTGCTTGCGTAATTGTTCCACCTTTAGTTCCTCCTTGTATCAATGCTTGTATAATAGCGAAAACACACTTTCATATCGCCAAAGCGTCCTTCGCGCAATCACCTTACTCACTCGCATAGCCCGGCTTTTTGTTCTGCTCTCAAGCTGCTGCTCTCGTCGTAGACCGCTCTCGCTCCGCCGATTAGCTTTGGCCTCGTGATCGCCATCGTAACGTGAGCTTCGCCAATCGTCTTAATGGACGGTCTCACTGGAACGGCAACCCGCTTCAAATGCATACCGATGAAAGTATCGCCAATGTCGATGCCCGCATGTGCTGTCAATTGCTCAACCAGACAAGGCTTGGCGAATTGGCCGTATGCATAGGCCGCCATGGAGCCTCCCGCCTTCGGCACAGGTACAGCATAGACAACGTCAAGTCCGCGCTGCACGGCCTCATCTTCTTCGATAACCAATGCCCGATTCAGATGCTCGCAGCACTGGTACACAGGAACAAACGGAATCTGCTTTCTGACCGCTTCGACGCCTGCATAGACAGCCGCCGCCGTCTCCACGGCTCCCGATGTACCGATTCGATGACCAAGCACCTCACTCGTACTTACCCCAATAATCAGGAGATGACCCGCTCCCAGCTTGCCGGCTAGCGCGAGCTCTCTGACAACGGTCTCTACTTGCCCGGCAATTGCCGCTTGTTGCTCATTAGGTTCCTTGCTCATTCAGTCACGCCTCCTTCCCTGAAACCAGCTGTTAGGGATGAATGGAGAAGCGCTTCTCCAGTTGCATAACTTTGTCGATGCGGCCTGCATGGCGACCCGCATTCGAGAATGGCGTCTCCAGCCACACTTTCACAATCTCTCCGGCTACACCAGGTCCGATGACGCGCTCGCCCATAGCTAAGACATTCGTATCATTATGCTCCCGAGTCGCTTTGGCCGAGAAAATATCATGCACCAACGCACAGCGAATGCCTGGATACTTATTCGCAGCGATGGACATGCCAATGCCTGTACCGCAAATCAATATGCCGCGATCCGCCTTGCCGCTAGCCACCATCTCGCATACCGGCAGCGCATAATCGGGGTAGTCGACCGACTGCTCGCAATCGCAGCCAACATCCTCAATCTCATGACCCAGTGCTTCAATAATCGGAACAAGCTCATCCTTCAAACGGTAACCGCCGTGATCGGCGCCAATCGCAATCTTCAATGTGAACACCATCCTGCCTTAAGTTGTAAGAGTCATTGCTTCCTGCAAATAACCTATGGTGATAGTATACCTTGTTCCGGCCAAAAAGACGAAAAAAAGAGCAAGACATGCTTATTCAGCATGCTGCTCTTTGCCCAGGCGACCGGCCGTATATTCCGATGCTCCACCGTGGTTAGCCCACTTCCGTCGCCAGTTACATCGGAAACTCTTTTGTCTCCATCATCATAGCTCATATCTGTTCAGAAATCAATCGTTTCGAACGTCTAATTACGGACGTTTCGACAGCTTGTCGAGGAGCTTCTGAATGGAAGCTTCAATCTCGCGGGAGCAGCTGTCATAGACGGATTGCGTCCCTCCGAACGGATCGGCGATATCGAAGCTTGGAATACGCTGCTCCAGCTCCAACAGACGCTGTCTCTCGGATGTGCTGAGCTGCTGGCCAAGCGCGCTTTTCATCTGCATTTCGGTATAAAGACCCTCCAGCTCCAATATATCCTGCAGCACGCTGTCATCCTGATAGGCGAACTCTTTGAGCGTATATGTCTTGTCGACCGCACCCGGATGATAATGAAGCAAAGAACGCTTATGGCTGGAGGTCATGGTTAAAATCAAATCCGCCCAATCCACAGCCTCAGCGGTTATCGCACGCGAGGAGCCTGCATGCTCAATGTCCCTGAGCCTGAGCGTGGATAAGGTATTCGATGAGATCGGCAAGCCGTCGATCGTGGATACGCCCGCTGAGCGGACAGCTAACGTAATGCCCCGCACTGCGGCATGGCGACGAAGCAAAGCCTCCGCCATGGGCGAACGGCAAGTATTTCCTGTACAGACGAACAAAATACGTTTCATTGCGCCAGCTCCTTTGTATGAACGGTTACCTTACACTACATTAGACAATAAATAATAGGCCGAACACAAGCAATATGGCGCCGCCGCAAGCCTCCCCATATTCACCCAGCTTGCTGCTTACCTTGCGACCTAGCAATAGGCCCAGCATGGACATCATCCCGCCAAAAAAGCCGAATAACAATATGGTTAGCCATAAGTCGGCGGAAAACATCCCTAGCGTTACACCTACCGAAAAAGCATCAACGCTAACACTTAGAGCCAGGACAAGCAGCCCCAGCGACGAACGATGGTTGAAGGTCGGCACGCCTTCCCCGCGGATCGAGCTGTAGATCATATGACCTCCAAGCAGGAGGAGCAAGATACCGGCGGCGGTCGTGGCGACACTGCCCAGCAGCCCGCTCACGAATTGGCCTGTCAGCAAACCTCCGATAGGCATTAGAATATGAAAAAGTCCAATAACTGCGCCAAGCTTTACTATATCAAGCAGTCGAATGCCCTTCAGTCCAATGCCAAGACCGAGCGAGAACGCATCGAATCCAAGCGCCACAGCAATAATGAGCAGCGTCAAAAACTGCCCCATATACGCACTAACGTCCATTCGCACATCTCCCCTATGTATGGCCGCACTTACTAACCAACATATGCGGACATAGGGACAAACATACTACTTGTCTATTGCAATGATCGTACCGCCGGCTGCCTTCACCAGGCGGTTCATAAGTGCGCCGCCAATCCCTTCCGAGAGACAAGCCTCGGACCATATGCGGCCAATCCCAGCTTCATCGAATTGACGAAGCGCTCCGTAGAGGCGATGGGCTGCTTCCTCCAGCTTGCTCTCGCTGCCGAGATCCAGCACAAGATCGGCCTCATAACGGCTTGACCGCTCACTGAAGGACAGCACGCCGGTAACCACACCGTCTGCCTTCGACTGTCTGGCCTGTTCATTCACATACGAGATGACAGCCTCGGGCTGACCCTGTATGATGGAAAGCTCGCCTTTCGGCGCATAATGCGTATACTTCATGCCAGGCGATCTCGGTTTCTCTGGCTCTGCGCTTGACTCAGGCTCGCTGATGATCTCCGCATCGGGGAAAGCAAGGCGAAGCGCTTCTTCCGTCACGCCGCCCGGTCTTAATACGCGAATGCCCCGTTCTCCTTCCAGCTCGACCACTGTCGATTCCAGTCCGACGCCAGTAGCACCGCCATCCAAGATGCCATCTATGCGTCCAGACAAATCCTCCATCACATGCCCGGCAACTGTCGGGCTGGGCCTGCCGGAGCGATTCGCACTCGGTGCGGCTACCGGGCATCCTGCCAGCTTGATCAGCTCCAGTGCAACAGGATGATCGGGCATGCGGATGCCAACCGTCCGAAGATTGGCTGTCACAAGGGGTGACAATACATCCGGACGAACCGGCAGCACGATCGTAAGCGGTCCCGGCCAGAACCGCTTCATCAGACGCCCCGCAAGCGGCGGATAAGGGAGGACCAGCGCGTCCAAGTCCGTCTCGCGAGCCACGTGTACGATAAGCGGGTTGTCCGACGGCCTTCCCTTGGCCTGAAAGATGCCTGACACAGCTTCCGTGTTGAGCGCATTGGCTCCAAGCCCGTATACCGTCTCCGTAGGAAAGGCAACAAGTCCGCCCTGTCTCAAGATGTCAGCGGCCTCCCGCAGCGCTTCTCCTGCCTTATTGTCACAACTGGCGGTTTGTTCTTTATCTTGAACGATCCAAACATTCGTATTAATTGCCATATCTATTCAATCCTCTTACTTTGCCTATAGTGTCCATATCACCGCTATTATAGCATAATCCCAATGGAATAGAGCGCCTCTCATCAGGAACCACGCTGTACGAATAAAGGAAAAACGCCATCATTCCTATTGAGCTAGGAATAACGGCGCGCAATGGGGAATCTTAGAACAAGGATTTAATCCAGTCAATCAGCGACTGCAGCAGCTCCCATAGAAAAAACTTTGCTTTCGGCGCGTCCGTTCCATGATTCTCAGCCGCTGCTGTGACATCATTGTCTGCTGTATCCGAGTCTGCTGACACTGTCACCGCAGCGCTTTCTTGCACGGGACCGGATGCCGCTGAAGCTTCACCTGACACAGCGTCAACAAAGCATAGTGGAGGAAACAGCACGCACCACCAGTTTTGCCCTTGTCCTTCCCCGATTGTAATCAGCAGCGCTTCATATTGGCCTGCAGGATAAACTTTGTTGCCGTACATTTTGGTCGGAAATTCAACCAGACCAAGCTCAGCACTGGAATCATAGACGAAGCCCCTGTTCTGCAGCACACTCGCTACGAGCTGCTGCAGCTCCGGCAGCTTGGACTGAATAGTCGCACGGGCTTCTTCGATCGTCTGCTGCCCAGTCGCCCAGCTATTCATTGCTTTTACAACTTCATCACGCACAACACGCTTAACAAGCTGATCGGACGGACTGTCCGAATGAGCCAATATACGAAGCCGGATCGCTTCTTCGGGAATTCCGCCCTTTGCCAAGGCAGCATCCATTTGTTGCGATTCCCAGCTCATGATCAATACCATCAAAATCATTATAATAAAGCCATAGGATTTGCGATAAGGAAAACGAAAAGGGGAAACCGAACGATAGGAAGAATAGGAATAAGTACGGGACATGACACAAGCTCCTCTCGCGCACCCGCCGGTGCGTCTGCTTGCGTTCCGGAACGTCTCTATCCGTCATTATGCCCGTGAAGGCAAATCTATAAACCTATCAGGCTATTATAAATTCAAGTGGAATAAGAGAAGGAGAGAATAGCCCTATGCAAGAACCGCAGCCTTATAAAGCCTACCGTCCCTTGCTGCTTAGCCTGGCTTATCGAATGCTAGGTTCCCTCAGCGACGCCGAGGATATCGTTCAGGAGGTATTCCTGGATTATTATCAGTTGGACCGGAAGGGTATCGAGCATGAAAAAGCCTATCTGGCGAAAATGGTCACCAATCGCTGCTTGAATGAGCAGCAATCCGCCCGCAAGAGACGGGAGACGTATGTCGGCAACTGGCTGCCCGAACCTGCCGTGATCTACAGCGATCACGGGCAAGGCGATCCGGCTGACAAGCTTGAGCAGACAGAGACCATTACCTATGCCATGCTGGTTATGATGGAGAATTTAAGCGCTATCGAACGAGCCGTATTTGTGCTTAGAGAGACATTCGCCTTCGACTACTCGGACATTGCTGAGGTTGTTGGCAAGTCCGAGGCCAACTGCCGCAAGCTGCTGAGCAGAGCCAAGGAGAAGCTTGGCGTTCTGCCCGATACCCCCTCCTTTCACAACAAACGAGCCCTGGAGCTAGCCGGCGCATTCATCCGGGCAGCGGAGACCGGCGACACAGCTGTGTTAGTTGGCATGCTGTCGGAAGACGCCATTATGGTCTCAGACGGCGGAGGCAAAGTACGCGCCGCAATCTTCCCTATTTTGGGCCGCGACCGCATTGTGGCGTTCTACGAGGGACTCGCCCGCAAAGGAAACCAGCCAAGCAGCGGGGCATACATTCCCGCTATGGTCAGCGGGCAATCCGGTCTGCTGCTCATACAAGACGGGCATGCAGCCAGAGTGCTCACCTTCCAGTGGGACGCTTCCGGCGAGAAAATCACTCGAATCTATCTCGTTATGAATCCCGATAAGCTATCACATGTCACAAAAACGGATGCTAATTTGTCTTAGATATATAGCCGTTTCATATGGAATCGGCCACATCAGACAAGGAGTGTGGATGAAATGAGCAACCGAATAAATATCCATCAAGTGAATCCGGAGGCGTATGCAGCGATGAGCGGCATGGAGAAATTCGTAAGAGCCTCCAGCCTGGAGAAGCCGATCATTGAATTGGTGAAAATTCGCGCGTCACAAATAAACGGCTGTGCGTTCTGTATCAATATGCATACGAAGGAAGCACGGAGCGAGGGAGAAACTGAACAGCGCATCTATGCGCTGAATGCTTGGAGAGATACATCGTTTTTTTCGGAGAAGGAGCAAGCTGCGCTGGCGTTGACAGAAGCGGTTACCCTGATCTCAACCCAGCATGTGTCTGATGCGGTATACCAAGAAGCATCCAAGCACTTCGATGACAAATCATTATCCGAGCTCATCATGGCTATCGTTACCATTAACGGCTGGAACCGCATTGCCATTACAACCGGCTTGATGCCGGAGTAGACCTTCGCCCATCCTTTCAGATCACTCGAACAGAACCGCCCTCTCCGCATGCGATGCGAAAGGGGCGGTTCTTCGATTGGTGCAGTTATGCGGATAGACACTGACTATTGGCTGCGATTGAATCAACCAGGTCATGACTGCTTTGGCTTCGTACGCAGAGAACTCAGATTGCGCAATATCGCTTTGCCGGTCGGCGTCTGGGCAAGCCCTCCGCCGGCGGTCTCGCGATGCTTGTCCGGCATGGCGGAGCCCACCTCCAGCATCACCTGAATGACTTCATCCGACGGAATAGCGCTGCGCACGCCCGCAAGTGCCATATCGGCCGCCGCCAGGGCGGTCACCGCACCAAAGCCGTTGCGCACGATGCAAGGCACCTCCACCAGCCCGCCAACCGGATCACAGATGAGCCCGAGTGTGTTTTTCAATGCCAGCCCTACCGCATGTACCGCTTGAGCGGGATTGCCGCCCTGCAGCTCTGTCAGCGCGCCTGCCGCCATTCCGATCGCGGAGCCAACCTCCGCCTGACAGCCGCCTTCCGCGCCGGATACAAAGGAGTTATTCGCAATGACATACCCAATCGCGCCCGCCGCGAACAAGCCATAGGTCATATGCTCGTCCGACCAGCCGTAACGCTCCTGGCAGCTGACGAACACCCCGGGAATAATGCCACAAGAGCCAGCCGTCGGCGTCGCAATGATGCGACCCATGGAAGCATTCACCTCTGATACAGCCAGCGCATAGGCCATTGCATCTCCCGCGATGCCCAGATTGGAGGGAGATCGCTTATTGTAGGCAGCGACCCGCTGAGCATCGAGACCCGTTAGCCCGCTACGGGAAGTTGTGTCCTCCGTCAGCCCCCGTAGAACCGCATCCTTCATCACGGCATAATAATCGGCCATCTTCGCGAATTCGGCATCTGGTGATTGCCCGGATTCAGCGGCCTGCTCCGCAACCATCATTTCCCCGATGCTCGCGTCTTCATCGGCGCATAGCTTGGCTAGCTCATTCAGATGGCGAAACCTCATTCTCCTCCGCTCCTTTCGGCCCTTCCTCGGGACTTTGCAGCTTCTTCGCCGCCGAAAATTTATCTGTAATATCGACCACTCGGATCGTCTGAATCGCATGGATTTGCCTCAACTGGCTTAGCATAACTTCTGTAATGTCCGTGTCCAGCTCAATGACGGTCAACGCATCTCCGCTGCGGCTTTTCCGATCGACGGACATATAGCCGATATTGGAATGCTCCTCCTTCAGCTCACCCGTAATATCTGCAATCACTCCTGGAAGATCCGCATGAAAGAGCGCCAGTGTTGGATAGATCGCAGTCATTTTCACCCGGAAGCCGTTAATCTCTACGATTTCAATATTACCTCCGCCAATGGAAATACCCACGGTCTCTATGCTCTCTCCCGCTGCGCTTGTCAGCTTTATACGAGCCGTATTGGGATGTGGATACAACCCCTTTCCTTCGCGAAAATTGACCTCTATCCCCATCTCCTCCGCCAGAGAGATTGCATCCGGGATACGGGCGTCATCCGTCGAGAAGTCAAGAATGCCGCCGATAATGGCAACATCCGTACCATGGCCGGCATACGTAGCGGCGAAGGAGCCATAGAACGCGACGCCCACCTTCACAGGCGCAGCGCCAAGCAGATGCCTGGCTGAACGGCCGATTCGGACGGCTCCAGCTGTATGCGAGCTTGACGGTCCGACCATAGCCGGACCGATAATCGAGAATACATCCTTGAATCTCATCGGACACCTGCTCTCGTATCAGTCGTTCAACTAACGGGATACCGCATGTGATCCAATGCTTAAGCGGCAGCGCTCCAACCGGACGAAATCCATCATTCCGCTTGTTGTTGTCACTGTAGTGTATGCTGACAAGATTCCCTTCAACCATGCCCTGCCGCAAAAAAACGGAACGGACGCTGCTGATTGGCATAGCCAATCAGCAGCGTCCGTTCCGTCCATCTTTTCATCATCCCGATATCGGCAACGCCATTCTATTGAGCAGTTCTGACCGCTACAATATGCCGATCAATTCCGTTGTAATCAGTAATGATGCGAATATCGTCCCAGACGTCCATCGCGCGCATCAGCTCCGCGACGATGGCAGGCTGGCCCATGCCGAGCTCGAAGGCGACGATGCGCGGCATGGCCGGGAGCAGCGGCAGCTGCTCCAGCATGCGGCGGTACGGATCGAGCCCGTCCGCTCCGCCCTCCAGCGCGAGATGCGGCTCGTAATCCCGCACCTCGCGCTGCAAGCCCGGCATATCCGCCGCCGGTATGTACGGCGGATTGCTCACGAGCACGTCGATGCGCTTGCCGCCATCGACGGCTGTGCCCCCGCGCCCTGAAGCGATGAAGGGCGCGAGCAAGTCGCCCGGCGCAAAGGCGATGCGGCCCGATGCCTCGTGGCGGGCCGCATTCGCGCGGGCGACTTCCAGCGCGTCCGGCGACAGGTCGGACGCGCATACGCGCCAGCCGTGACGCTCAGCTGATAGCGTCACGGCAATGGCGCCGCTGCCGGTGCCGACGTCGACGACTGTCGGCGCGGCGGCGCCATCTTCGGCTGTCGGAGGCCAGAGGCGATCGGCAGCGGCCAGTACCGCTTCCACGAGCAGCTCCGTCTCGGGGCGCGGAATAAGGACGGCGGGCGTCACCGCGAACGGACGCCCGTAGAACCATTCCTCCCCGATCACATATTGCAGCGGCTCTCCAGTCGCCCTGCGGCGTACCAGCGACTCCCACACGGGCAGCCCGCTCTCGGGGAAAGCATCATGCCACGCCATCAGCAGCGCAGCACGATCGATACCCAGAATATGCAGAAGCAGCCGCTCTGCATGGCTGCGTCCATCTTCCACGCCCTGCTGCTCCAGCCATGCCCCGGCGCGATCTCGCGCTTCCCGAAGCGACATCGGCAAGCTGTGCCAGCTCTTCTCCGGCGCTTGCTCAACAGTCATATCAAAGTCCTCCTTTGGTCCAGCCCCTATAACAAAGAAGCCGAATTGCCCTCGCTTGCACTAGGCAATGTGCGCGGCAATCCGGCATCTATGTGACAAGCAAATGCATGTCTCTATCGTTTCATTCGCTTACATCGACTCGCGCTCCATTATTTCCGCTTGCTCCGCAATCGTGAGCGAGGAAATAATGTCCGCAATATCGCCGTTCATCACCGAATCCAGACGATGCAGCGTCAGGTTAATGCGATGGTCCGTCACACGGCTTTGCGGGAAGTTGTACGTGCGAATCCGTTCGCTCCGGTCGCCTGTTCCCACTTTGCTCTTGCGCTCGCCCGCATACTTGGCTTCCTCTTCCTGACGGCGGATATCGTAGATCCGTGCGCGAAGCACTTGAAGCGCCTTCGCTTTGTTGTCATTCTGCGATTTGCCGTCTTGGCAAGTTGCCATGATGCCTGTCGGTACGTGTAGAACGCGTACCGCTGACTTGGTCGTATTGACGGATTGTCCGCCTGCGCCGCTGGAGCAGAACGTATCGATCCGAATATCCTTGTCCAGAATTTCAACTTCGACCTCTTCCACTTCCGGCATTACCGCTACCGTCGACGTGGACGTATGAATACGTCCGCCAGACTCCGTTACCGGAATACGCTGTACGCGGTGCGCGCCGCTCTCATACTTCAGCTTGCTGTACGCACCTTTGCCGTTAATGGAGAAGATTACCTCTTTGAAGCCGCCGAGATCATTCTCTGTGAATTCCATCAGCTCTACACGCCAGCCTTGGGAATCCGCGAATTTCGTATACATGCGATACAGTTCGTAAGCGAATAAGGCCGCTTCGTCACCACCTGCCGCTCCGCGAATTTCCACGATAACGTTTTTGTCATCGTTCGGGTCCTTCGGCAGGAGCAGAATACGCATCGTCTCTTCCAGCTCGTTCTTGCGCGTGGACAGCTCATCAATCTCCATCTTGACCATTTCGCGCATTTCATCGTCCATCTTCTCGCCCTGCATCAGCTTGGCGTCTTCCAATTGCTCCGTAACCTGCTTATATTCCGTATAGGCGTCATGCGCCTCTTGTAGATCGGATTGCTCCTTGGACAGATCTCTAAGCCGCTTCGGATCGCTGGCTACGTCCGGATCGCATAGAAGCTCGCTTAGCTTCTCATATCGGTCGGCGAGTGCTTGTAATCGGTCAAACACGTTTATTCACCTCTGTTTTATTCCATTAAGATATACAATATCAATATTATAGCACATCCCGAAGGGTGTATCGATATGAGGTTTTAACCACTGCATCTTTTTTATCCACAATTCATCCACACACTGTGCACATCTTGTCCACATCGCATTTATTTTATTCAAATAAAGCGCGCGAGTGCCCTTGTCCAGGACAGCCTCACGCGCTTCATTACACGGCCGAATGCTCTTCTCTATTCGGCCCGTTATGATCCCCGTCTTGCTCTATACATTGAAGCGGAAGTGCATAACGTCTCCGTCGCGCACCACATATTCCTTGCCCTCCAGACGAAGCTGTCCTCTCTCGCGAGCCACGCCCATAGAACCTGCCGCTGCCAAGTCATCGAACGACACGACCTCTGCACGGATAAAGCCGCGCTCGAAGTCGGTATGAATGACGCCTGCCGCTTGAGGCGCTTTCGTGCCTTGACGAATCGTCCACGCACGTACTTCCTGCACACCTGCCGTGAAGTATGTGTACAATCCAAGCAGCTTGTATGCCGCACGAATCAACCGGTTAAGTCCCGATTCCGCCATACCCAGCTCCTGCAGGAACATCTCCTTGTCTTCGCCTTCCAGCTCGGCAATCTCCGATTCCACTTTCGCACTGATTGGCACCACTTCTGCGCCTTGCTCGGCAGCGAACTTGCGTACGATTTGTACGTACTCATTGTCGTCAGTACCGCCTGCCTCTGCTTCACTGACGTTCGTCGCATACAAGACCGGCTTCATCGTCAATAGATGCAGATCGCGTACCAGCAGCTTCTCATCGTCCGTAAGCTCCAGACTGCGCGCCGGCTTATCGTTGAATAGCGATTCCTTCAGGCGCTCCAATACTTCCACTTCCTGAGCGACCTTCTTGTCTCCGCCCTTCAAGTTTTTACGCGAACGCTCGATCCGCTTCTCCACCGTATCCAGGTCCGCCAAAATCAGCTCCAGATTAATCGTGGTAATATCGCTGATCGGATCGACTTTGCCAGCCACGTGCGTAATGTTCTCATCCTGGAAGCAGCGCACGACATGCACGATCGCGTCAACTTCACGGATATGCGCAAGGAACTTATTGCCTAAACCTTCGCCTTTGCTCGCGCCGGCAACAAGACCCGCAATATCCACAAATTCGAATGCGGTAGGCACAATGCTCTTAGGCACAACCAGCTCCACGAGCTTGTCCAGACGGTCATCCGGCACCTCTACTACCCCTACGTTAGGATCAATCGTACAGAACGGGTAGTTCGCAGACTCCGCTCCCGCTTGCGTAATCGCATTAAACAAGGTCGACTTGCCCACGTTCGGCAGACCTACAATCCCACAAGAAAGTGGCATATTAAATCATCTCCTAGTCACTATATCTTTGGACATTATAACTGATGAGTCCCCACAATAAAAGGATCACTGGGGAATTGCCAACCTTCGAATCCCTCCTGCGACGCCATTGGTATATGAAAGAATAAGACTGATGACATACAAAACTCCAGGAATCCAGTAGTGACAATGGATTTGGGGGCTTATTTCGTCATTAAAAATGAGAATCCGAAAGAAAACGATAGAATCTGAAACTTTTATGTTCCTCTGTCTAATTTTACAATGACACTGACTGTTGTTTTCTGTTTGTAATCCCCTGCATATTTACCCCGTACCGGATACACGCCTGTGTGCCCGCTAGGAGGCTCTACAAGATTGATATTCCACGAATAGGCAGTTGTATCCCACATCCACATGAACTCTTGTGCGAATGGCTTAGGGGCACAGTACAGCGCGGCTAAAAGGCTTGCGCTCTCTCAGTTATACTCAAACTGCCGAGAGAAGCTGGGCGTTCCGAGTTGCCAACGGATTGTTTCCTGCGCTTACAACACATACGATATGACATCCGCTGTATAGACCCCAAGATTGCCGACCGTGTGAAACTGGAACAGTACATCGTCCGTCAGCGTCGCCAATACGTGCTCGCATTGGTAGGTTATTGTCGCACCGCCGTTGGTGCGCTGCGCCGAGCTTAATACGTAACAGACCACCCTCTAGCCGTTTCATATATTTCCACCTTTCTAAAAATGAAAAGAGCACCGATGTGGCGCTCCGTTTTATTACAGTATGGACCAACTACGTTATAACGTCCTTTGAAGTGGTGTTCTTGAATCTCGAACACGATAAATCCTTGATTTAATATATTTCGTAAATCGCTGTTCAATCCAATGGTACGATAAATGAGATACTAATACTGAAATACTTATCGAAAGTACCGTAAAAATTAATAACAGGATAAAAGGAATCTGGGTGATATTGGAAATTTTTAATATTACTATTTTCAAAGGAAACATTACGAACGTATGCCATAAATAAAGGCTATAGCTGATATCTCCAAGAAATTTAAAAACTTTAGTTCGTAGAACACGCGATAGAAGACCTTCTTCATTTATTACCGTTTTAAAAAACAAGAAACTAAACAACAACGAAATACTAATATGCAAAGCGTTATAAGTTACTAATATTACTCCTAATAATATAACTCCATTAAAATAAAACCAAGGTCTGTACGTAACTTTCTCGTTTATTTTATCGATTAATTTAAAAAGAATGATGCCGACAATAAAAAACAATGCCCTAGGGTGAAAATAAATGAAAAGCACTGAAATAATTAAAGCTACAATTATAATTAGAGAACTCTTACTAGAACTTCGATTTATCGACGCACCGAATACTAAACCGACAAGTAGATAAAATAAAAACTCGTAGCTTATGGACCAAGCGACAAGCTGTGCTTCTGGAAGCGAAGGAAAAATCCCTGGTAATAACAATAAGTTTGAAAAAAAATGGATTACGTAATCTTTAATTGATATTCCACTCATCCAATCATAATTTATAATAGGTCCTGCCATAAAGATTAAAAGATGAATTACGACAAAAACAGGATATATTCTCAAGATCCTATCTATAAAAAACTTTTTCAAATTTTGATGTCGGGTGAGACTTTGTAATATTAAATATCCACTAATAACAAAAAACAAATTAACCGATACTGACCCCATAGACCCAATCCATTGTAATGGACCTTGTAAGGGAGCTATCAAACTTATAGATTCCAGCCCCGAATAACTATGAAATATAACAACTAATAGCGCAAGTAAACCGCGGAGTCCTTGTATAGTGACGTTTTGTTTTCTCATTTTTAAACCTGCCTTTAAAGTATTTCAAAACTATACCATACTTTACCGGCTTTTTGTTGATACTTTAACATAATTCGATAGTTATCTATTAAATACAATCTACTACACTTCTGCTTGCCAAGAAAATGCGATACTTTCTCCCAGATTGCCTGATGTATTTATACCAAAGGTCATTTATTAATGCCGGCAGTCAGCATCCAAACGATAGGTCAGCCAGATACCCTCTTGGTGTGACCTGTATACCATAAATTGACGGTCGTAAATCCAGACCGTGATTAACGGTTATGGAGTTGGAGCCGTTTTCGTCGCAGTACCTTTATTCCACGTCAAAAATACTTCATTGCTAGAAAAAAATAGTAACCTGCACCGGAATGCTCCTCTCTGCGAAGGCCATACTAAGGAACAGCAGGAGGTGAAGACAATGGAAAATCAATCGCATAAAGGCAACTACAAAGGAACCACGAAGATGAAAGCCAAAAATCAGGACATGGCTTTCGTGAACGATACCGTAGAGGACGCCAAGTCTGTAACCAACTTCTCTTCTACCAACAAAAAAACAGACTAACCTCTTCATGATCTCTCCTCTAGTCGAGAAGCCGCAAACTCATACAGCCACGCTGCAGCCGGTCCATACCGGCCACTGCGTGGCTGCAGAGTCACTCCACTTATCCGATTCCAGCAGGAAAGAATTAACCTTTCACTGCACCTTCTGTCAGGCCTTTCTCGATATACTTCGAAATAAACAAGTACACGATCAATACCGGCACAACGGTAAGCGAGACGGCAGTTGCCATCAGACCGAAGTCCGTACCGTACTGGGAGCTGATCTCACTCAGCAGTAATACGATTGGGCGAACCGCTTCTTTGTTAACAAAGATCAGAGCTGAGAACAAGTCATTATATGACCACAGGAATACAAAGATCGCTGCGGATGCAAATGCTGGTCTTGAGATCGGCAACAAGATCTTGGTAAATAACGAGAATCGATTACATCCGTCAATAAAGGCGGCTTCCTCAAGCTCCTTCGGAATCGTGGCCATATAACCCGCCAGAACCAGAATAGCAAAAGTCAGGTTGCCAGCCGTCTGCGGGAACATGAGACCAAAGTACGTGTTGACCAATTGCGTTTTGATCAGCAATTCGTAGACGGGAACGACTGTCGCGAATGCCGGAATAAGCAAGCTTGCATAAAGAATAGAGAACAATGCTTTCCGTCCTCGGAAATTGAATCGGGACAGAACGTACGCCGCAAGTCCGCCGAAAAAAAGCACGAGCAATACTGTACCGCCGGACATGATCAAGCTGTTCAAATACCCTTTGCCAATATTGATACGGTCGAATGCATTTGTATAGTTAACCATTACAGGATCAAATGCGATTTTAAACGAGTTGTTCATGACGTCACGGGATACCTTGAACGAGTTGTTCACGATCCAGAACATGGCGTAAATAGTCGACATCGACCAAGCGAACAATACGAGGTATGAAAAGAATTGGCCTATACTAAAGTTAATCTTTTTTCGTTTATAGACTTTTTGTTCTCCTCTTGCTAATTGTTGCATAAACGTACACCCCTAATACCAGCTTAGTATGTGATTTCATCTCTTTTCAGAAGTCGGTTGGCGAGCAGAGACAAGAGTACGCCGAAGACTACGATATAGATAGCAATTGTCGAGCCATAACCGAAGTTCTGGTCTACCATTGCTTTCTTATACATGTAAGTACCGAGTACTTCCGTTCCGTTCTGGCCTCTTGTCAACACGTAGATGAATTCGAACACTTTCAGCGTGCCCGTAATCGCCAGCGTGATGACTACCTTGATATCGCTCATGATCAGCGGAATGGTTAGCAGGAACGTTTTCTTAACGCCCGTTATCCCTTCCAGCTTCGCCGCTTCATAAAAGTCGGATGGAATCTTGGACATCGCGGTTAGGAATAGTACGAAATAAAAACCTACATAATGCCATACGGTTGGAATACCAACTGCTTTGAGGGCCATGCTTTCGCTAAGCCAATTGATTTTCGAGAAACCAAGGTTTTGCAAAATCGTGTTGAGCAATCCGAATTGGAAGTTGTAGAACAATACAAACAGCAATGCAATAGCTGTACCCGATATCACAACCGGGAAGAAAAATACGGTTCTGAAAAAGCTCTTGCCCCAAGTAATATTGTCAACTAAGACTGCCAGAAACAGCGCGATACCCACTTGGAACACAATAACATAAAACATTAATTCCAATGTATGAAGGGTGGCGGCGCCAAGCAAATTGTCTGAGAACATGCGGATATAGTTATCGAAGCCGACATACGTTCTTGTCGTAAACCCTTTTGTTCTGAAGAAGCTAAGGAACAAGCTTTTAAAGAACGGATAGTACAAAAACACTGACATAAATGCTGCCGCCGGCAACAGAAACATCACGATATACTTACGATCGCCCTTCATCATTTATCACCTTTGATGTTTATTTTCTGCCGCAAGGTTCGGAAATGATGACGCCGCCCATGAATCAGAGGGGCGGCGGCTATCATTTTGTCCTTGCGCGAATGACTCGTTAGAAACGTTCTTACTTAGCTGCGTCTTCGATTTTCTTAGCCGCATCAATTGCTTCAGCTGCTGTTTTCTTGCCTGTTACGACAGGCTGAACGTTAGCACGAAGCTCGGAGAAAGTTTCTTGCGTAACTTTGGAGTCAATTGGCGAGTTAACGGAAGTTGCTTCCGATACCATTTTGAATCCGTCAAGAACAGCTTGTGTCACGCCTTCTGGCTCAACACCAGCAGCTGCAGGCGTACCGCCGTTAGCTTCAGCAATGTTTTTAATTGTAGATGGTGAAGTCAGGTGTTTCAGCAATGCGATTGAAGCTTCTTTCTTAGCAGCGTCGTCATAAGTTGCTTTGGATACGTAGAAACCAGTACCGAAGCCGCCTACTACGTCTTTGCCAGTGCCTGCTCCGCCTGGGATTGCAGGGAAAGGAAGAACAGTTGTGTTCGCTTTAGTCTCGTCGGATAGACCGCCGATTGCCCACGATCCTTCAAGGACCATAGCTGCCAGACCTTCGGAGTAGTAGTTCGCTGCCATACCAAGATCGATTGTTGCAGCGTCCTCTGGGAATGCGCCAAGGTCATACAGTTCTTTCATAGCTTCCAGGCCTTTTGCCCAGTTTGGATCTACTGCTTCTTTCAGACCTTTGTTTTGGCTTTCAGTACCAGCAGCTGCCAGAATGAAGTGCTCAAGCAGGTAGTGTGATTGGTCGAATGGACCGGACAAAGGAATGATGCCTTTTGCTTTCAGGCCAGAAACAGCTGCTTTCATTTTGTCCCAATCAGTAGGAAGCTCAAGGCCGTTGTCAGCGAAGATCTTTTTGTTAACAAGCAGACCTTCAAAGAAACCTGTCAAAGGAATTGCGTATGTTTTGCCATCTTCATGTTTAGCGAATTCAAGAGCTGCTGGAGCGAAACCGTTTTTCCACTCTGGGTCAGCATCCAGAACCTCGTCCAAAGGAACAACTTTTTCGGATTTGATAATTTCAGAAGCGTCAGTACCGATGAAGTAGAACAGAAGGTCCGGCTCGTTGCCGCTTGTCATGTCTGTATTTACTTTTGTTCTAAAGCCGTCATCGTTTGCGGACATAGTGTCGTTTTCGATTTTCACATGCGGGTTAGCTGCTGTGAACTCGTCAAGCGCTTTTTGGAAAGCTTCGCGAGCTGCGTCAGTACCGCCGAATGTGGAGAATACACGAAGGTTAACAGGGTCTGGTGCTTTGGATGGTTCTGTTGTTTCAGATGGCGTGCTCGAAGGCGTGTTGCTTGCACCGCCTGTAGAGTTGTTCTTATTGCCGCCACAAGCAGCAAGGAACATTGTCATCACGAGAAGCAAGCTTACGATAGTCAATGCTGATTTCTTCACTTCGAAAATCCCCCTTAGTGTTATTAGGACCTCAGCCGGATCATTAGACCGGAATTCGTTTGCCCTACACTCAAAATGTTAGGACATATCTACTGGGTCGTCAACGGCTTGGAGGGCGTTTTCGGGGGGACATTCCTCTAATAACGGGGGGGACATTCCTATGGCCTTCAGGGGTACATTTCTCTAAAATAGGGGGAAAATTTATGTCGCATAAAAAGAGGCGATCCGCTTCTTGCGAATCGCCTTCTCTCCCGCCTGTATTCTGCTTACATCCGAAGCGGCGCTTCCTGCAATTCTGCCCGTTTTTGCAAGTAACGGAAGAACGCAATTGAGGCCTCAGCCCTTGTCACCTGCTTCTTCGGCAGGAACTTTCCGTCTGCTAAATTCATGATACGGAGACCGACAACAATCGCTGCTTGCCCCGTATTTGCTATATCTTTGCTGTCTTTGAAGTTTGCTTTGAAGATATGGTCATAGTTGGCCAGCGAATTATAGCCCAGCGCCCTGACGATCAGCTCTGCCATCTCGTCACGGGAGACCTTGGCGGCGGGATTGAACGAGCCGTCTCCGATATCAATCAGGTTCTGCTGCAGGGCGCTCTCTACGTAGGCGAAGTAAGCAGAACCAGCTGCCACATCATTAAAGGATGCCTTGCTCAAACCAGCGATTGAAGCCGTATCGTAGGCAAACTGTCGGCCGCCGCTTCTGGCCAATACCAGCATCTTAATCAGTTCGCCGCGGGTGATCGTCTCGTTCGGTCGCACTTTGCCGTCAACTAGGTCTAAAGCCTTATAGGCAACCATGAGACCCAGAGACTCTTCCGCCCAATGCCCCTCCGCATCCGTTGGCTTTGGGATTTCCAATTGAGTCGGCTCGCCGGTCTCGTTGCTGCGCCACTCTCCGGTCAACGCATCCAGCACAACGTTTTCAGGACGAGGCTTGGGCATCTGCTGATAGACAAGCTCTACTTTTGATTGCTGTGTAATCTCTTCGGAGTCGTCCAGACCGGCCGCAAGCAAGGTCTGGTATTTCTCGACGGGAATCGGCTCGCCGTTCAAGCGGTATTCGGAGAACAGCCGGTAGGTCAGCCCAATGTTGTAATACTGCTCGAACCGATCCAAAACCGTGCTTCTATCGATCGTCTTGGGAGCTTGCCCCGGGTACGCAAAATCAGACAGATACGCGCTATAATTCTCCACCGCACCCGTTACCGCATTAATGGCGACCGAGATATGATCATACGTCACTGTAGCGCCATGAACCTTGCGGACAAATGTCATATAATAGGCGCCGATTTCCTCCGGAGTACGATCCTTATAGCGATCCTCCGAAGGCTTCTGGAGATAAATCTCATGTGTCTTCCACGGCAGCAGCTTCTTCACGACATCGATTGCGCGCTCGACCGCTTTATCAAGCGTGATGCCGCCTTCCGCTGCTTGGCCGCCTTTTCCGTTTTGATAGCTATAATATTCCGAGATTGTTCCTGTATGGCCGTCAACGCTGGCATGGGCGAAGCCGGTATCCTTACCGTCTTTCTTCGCGCTCCACTCCAAACTCCATCTAGTGCTCGACTTGTCTGCCTCATCGACATATTCATTGAAGCTGGCGTTCTGCAGCTTGTATTCCTGCGGCAACGCAAATGCTTTCTCCACGGCGGCTGCCGCCTCTTCTTGGGTGAGAGTGACCGGCACAGGAGGCTTGGCAAGCGGCTCTGCCGACAATGGCTCCTTCGACACCTCTTGGCGAATGTACGCCGAATACCCGTTTCCAGGCAGCGGCTCGCCTGTCTCCGCCTGAATGACGACTGGCTGCACACCATAATATAAGACAGGTTCTTTCTTCTGTCCCGAATAGGGAATGAAGTAAGCCAGCTCCGGCTCAGCATGCTTACGGATGCTGGCGGTTGCTGCTTCTTGAGAGATCGGCTTGACCGAAGCAGGGAAAACAATTGTATCATCCCACTCCAATCTGAACTGAAGAACATGGCCCTCGCTGTCGATCGATAGCTGTATGTAATTGTCGATATAAGATATCCCATTCACAATCCGGTCATAACGAAGCTCATGACGCACCTCTCCCGACAGAGGAGGCAAGATTTGGACCCCGGCATCCGAATTAAATTTCACTTGGGACACATAGTCCGCGGCGATCTCGCTAATGAAATCCGCAGCCAGCTTTTGGGCCGCCTCGCGATTCACTTTAAGCGGATAAACAGGCTTTGCATTCGTCTGATCCGTATACGATTCAAAGCTAAGCAGCTGGCCGCTGTCGGCATGAAGCGAGGCATAGATCGATCCCAGACGTTTGCCGCTCACTGTCTTTACAAATTCCATGCCCCATACGGGGATTGAACCTTTTTGCTTCTTTATAGATGAACTGCTCGCGCTCTGAAGCTTGTAGTCGCTTGGAATGTTTATGTATTGCCTAAGGAGCTTTTCTGCCTGAGCCTTATCTATGGAACCCTTTGCGGATGCACGATCCTTGTTGTCTGCATCGTTCGAAGCTGTATTGCCGGAAGCCACATTTTCAGTCGCCGCTTTGGCAGCCGTATTATCGGCGGATGCCACGGGCACGCTGCAAAGGCTTGCCAGCATCGCAGCCGCGAGACTTAACGCCACCGCTTTCCTGATTCGTACGCTCAACTTCGTTCCTCCTGACCAATTGTAAATTTATTCATATTTATAACGAAGCGGATTGTCAATCGGTTGCAGAATGAATGAGAAAATGGAAAATAAAAAACGCCACCGTCGCAAGCAGCTATGCGCTGCAAGTACGGTAGCGTTTCAGTCCTCCAAGAAAGGAGGACGTTATTCTTACAATTGGTTGGAGATTTTGTTTTTCAGGGCGTCTTTGCTTTGCAGACCGACCATTTTGTCTACAGGCTGGCCGTCTTTGAACAGAATCAGCGTCGGAATGCTCATGACGCCGAATTGGGAAGCAAGTTCAGGCTCTTCATCCACGTTGATTTTTGCGATTGTCGCTTGGCCGGAAAGTTCGCCAGCAAGCTCTTCTACGATAGGAAGCTGCATTTTGCAAGGTCCGCACCAAGGAGCCCAGAAGTCTACCAAGGATACGCCGCTCTCTACGCTTTGTGTAAAGTTATCTTTTGTCAATGCTACTGCTGCCATTGTCAATCATCCTCTCTAAGACATGATTTATGATAAAGGGAAGTCCCGTCTCACCAAAGATAAGCTGTGTGTTCGTGTTCAGCACCGAGAAGGTGAACGCAAGATTCGATGTCGAATGGGCATCTTGGACATGCTTCGTGATCAATAGACGAATTTTGAACAACCTCTGTTAGCAGGCATGGATTTGCTTCAGGACATCGCTGATCGTAATGCCTCTGAAGTGATCCTCAAGTTGTCTCTCTGCCTGACAAAAGATACCGAACATGACCTGGTTCATATTAGAGCCCACGACGCAATCCATCTCTGGATTGCCGGAGCACCAGCTCGGTATAAGCGAGCCTTGCGCCATGACACGATAGATATCTGCCAGCGTAACAGAATCCGGATCAAGCGTTAGACGATAGCCGCCTCCCGAGCCTTCCCGGGTTTCGACAAAGCCGCCTTTGCGCAATGCGCTCATCACCTTGCGGACACGGGCGGAATGCGTACGCACGTTATCGGAGATCATGTCGCTGCTTGCCATCTTCTCCGGCAAATAAGCCAAGTAGACGAGACTGTGTACGGCAATTGTAAATTCACTGTTCACGGTAAGCGGGCCTCCCTGCTTTATACTGTAATAATATCCGTTACAGTTGATGTTGTCAAGCGCAATACGGCCCGTTCCCTGATTAGGTTGCGAAAGACGGAGTCCGCTTATGCACCGTACACGATCGCAAGCCTCTTATAATTTTACCCATCGCAGTCATGAGCGAATCATGACCCCGAATATATATGAAGGGAGTCTCCAATCAAGTGCGGGATACGCGCGGAATAGGAGGTGAAAACGGTGGGTTTGTTCGGCAATCGCTGGGTAGCGGTGCGCACGGAAACCGGCTCTAGGGCCGATGTGATCGATCGGCTTCAGGCGTTGTTCAAGAGCCATGGCATCAAGTCCAAAATTACCTTTGAAGGAAATACGCTGAAACGGATTCATGTACCGAAGAAAGAGATCGAACGGGCAAGGGAGCTGATTGAGACTTTCGATAAGGAACAATAACAGATAAGTAAGTTGCAAGGCGGCGGCGCCCTTGATGGCGTCCGCCGTTATTTTATTGTAAAGATGTAACGCTCTAGCTTTCGATGACGTTCCTATTTTTGCTACCTCGTCATCTTGCATATTCCTATAGGATAGTGATACCATTTAAACGATTTGGCCCCCAATACCGGTAAGAGGAAAGGTAGGATCATGACCAATCAACCGAACTTGAAAAAAGAGCATATCCCCGAATTGCAACTGGTAAGAGCCATTGCGATTATCGGCGTGCTGTCTGTGCATGCAAGTGCAGCAGCCACCGTCTACATGAAGGAATCGGCCTATTTCTTCTTCTATAATTTCATTAATATCTTCATGAAATACGGTACACCGACCTTTATTTTGCTAAGCAGCTTTGTCCTGTTCTACAGCTATTACAACCGGCCGCTGGACAGCAAGCTCATCGCAAGCTTCTATAAGAAGCGGCTGCTCTACATCATCGTCCCTTATATTATTTTTTCGGTTATTTATTTTATCTATATTAAATGGGCCAATAATCTTCCGCTATGGAATCTCGAGGCATTGCAAGAATTTCTCGATAAGCTTGTGAACGGCAAAGTATATTCTCATTTATATTTTGTCTATATCAGCATTCAGTTCTATCTGCTGTTCCCATTGATCTTATGGGCAGCCAAGCGCTGGCCGCGTATCGTATACGGCTTTGTGCCGGCAGGCTTCATCCTGCAATGGATTTTCGTCTATTTCAATTTCTACGACTGGCAGCTGGACAACAAAGGCAGCCTCGCGCCATCGTATTTCTCGTTTTTCTTCGCAGGAGCCTTTATGGGCGTCTTCTACCCGAAAATCAAGCGCTGGCTTGCGATGACGAAAGAAAATGTGTCGATCAGCCGGGTGCTTTTCTGGGTGGTGCTTATAGGCGCTTGGCTCGGCGTTTCGCTGTACCATGTACACGTCTATTTTAACGCGCGCGCTTACGGCACCCGTTATCACGGGATGCTCTACGAGTTCTTATGGAATTTCCATTCCTTCTTCGCCGCGCTGGTCGTCATTAGCCTGTCGTTCTTCATCTTCCGGCATATGCCAAGATGGATCTCGAAGGTCCTGTACAGAATGGGACAGCTGTCGTTCGGTATTTATTTGATCCATCTTCTGTTCCTGATGCTGTACGATCGTTATATGCCAAGCTTCGGCTCGGCATGGATGGAGCATCTCAGCTACTTCGGCAGCTGGGTCGTTATGCTGGTAGCTTCGTGGTTCACCGTTGCGATAGTTTCGCGCTTTGTGCCGTTTTCGTGGGTGCTGTTCGGCAATGTGCCGCGCAAAGGGCTGCAGCTTCCAGATGAAGCACCGGCTGCTTCCAAGAAGAAAACAATCATTGCTGCCACATCTCTCGTGCTTGTCCTTGGCGTAGCTGCTGCAGCTGGCTATGCTTGGCTGCGCTCCAATGATACGGTCAACACCAACAAGAGACAGGAGCTTACCCAAGTTCAATATATTGAAGAGATTCAAGACAGTTACGATGTCATTGTGGCCGGGACGGATCCCGAAGGCATCGCCGCGGCTATATCCGCTGCACGGAATGGCCTCAGCGTTCTTCTCGTCGATGGCAAGAACCGGGAAATTCTAGGCGGTCTCATGACGGTCGGCGGGCTGAATACGCTCGATCTGAACTACTCGCCGAAGAAGTCTTCCGTTCCGGGCAAGCACAACTTCCTGAACAAAAGCATCTTTCAGGAATGGTACAACAAAGTCGAAGGTACTTCATTCGATGTGAATACCGCTGCCAATGCTTTCTATAGTATGGTCAAGGCTGAAGACAATATTGATCTGCTGATGAAGACGCAATCTATGGAGCCTATTGTGGAACCCGGGACAGACGGCAATGGAGTCGTTAAGGGCCTTCGCATTGTGAAAGAAGACGGGACAAGCCTTGATGTTTCCGCCCCATCTGTCATCGATGCCACGCAGGATGGCGATCTTGCAGCCGCAGCCGGAGCTCCGTTCACGCAAGGACGCTCAGATATCGGTGATCCGGAAGCCCAGATGGCGGTTACGCTTGTTTTTGCCTTGAAGGGCGTTACGCAAGAGATATGGGACTCATTCGGCAAAATTCCGAACACCGGTATTGATTCGATGAGTGCATGGGGCTTCCACGATGCCGCCAATTATGTTTCCAGCGACCCTGAACGGGTCAAGCTTCGCGGCCTGAATGTCGGACGGCAGAACGATGATACGATGCTGATTAATGCCATGCATCTGTTCGGAATTGACCCTCTCGATCCGCAAAGCCTGCAATCTGCGATGGAGCTTGGACGCACCGAGGCACCGCGTATCGCTCAATATTTGAAGGATACATACCCGGAGTTCAAGAATTTGGAGCTCGCCTATACATTCGATGAGCTGTACGTGCGCGAGACGAGACATATTCAAGGGGAATACCGCCTGACCATGGCAGACCTGATGGCGAATCGCGATCATTGGGATGCCGTAGCCTATGGCTCTTATGATGTCGATATTCAAGCGACCAGTAATGCAGATACCGGCTTTGTTCTTTATTCACCGCTTCAATATGGTGTCCCGTTCCGTACCTTAGTGCCGCAGAAGGTAGACGGCCTGCTTGTGGTAGGACGCGCAGCCAGCTTCGACTCGCTGCCGCATGGCAGCGCGCGCGTCATTCCGCTCGGAATGGCAACCGCAGAAGCAGCGGGACTGGCGGCCAAGATGGCGTCAGAGAACAATATAACCTTCCGCGAGCTGTCGAAGTCGAGTGAGCTGATTGCGGAGCTGCGCGACAGATTGACCAAGCAAGGCATGGAGCTGACGATGAATGCTTTCGAGACGCCTTATTATATGAACCATAAAGCGTACAAGGGTCTTGTGGCAGCTGTCAGCATGCTTATGACTAGCGGCAATCACGATAATATGGCGTATGATCTCGATGGCAAGTCCAATATGCAGCGCATTGTCTACAGCATGAACCGCGTGAAGAAGCAGCATTCAGACTATTTCCATGGTGATCCTTCTGTAGCCATTGCCGGAGTGGATACGCCGGCCGAGCAGAAGCTGTCTCTCGACCAAGCGGTCAAAACTATTGCCAATGCGATGGATAACGAACAAGCCAAAACGCTAACGCTGGACGAGTTCTTAAATAACGGCTGGCTGAAGCAGGAGACGATCAATCAGATTACGGATCAGACTGCGATGACGAACGGGGAATTTTTCATCGTGCTTCGCGATGTCATTGAATATTATGCAGGTGTTGTATACGAATAACGCAAGCCTATGAAAGAAAGGGTGCCGCTTAGCCAGTTGTCTGGCTGTAGCGGCACCCTTTTCAAGTTAGACAGCGATTAGGACAGCTCTCTGACACTTTCCTCCAACGCCGTCAAGAAAGCATCCATTTCCTCGTCGGTTCCAATACTCACACGAAGATACTGGTCAATACGCGGGGAGGCAAAATAACGAACCAATACGCCCTTCTCGCGAAGTCGCAGGAACAGCTCCTTAGCCGCAATAGCCGGGTGCGAGATAAAGAGGAAATTCGCTTTGGAATCGGTCAGCTTGAACCCTAAGCGGGCAACCTCCCCTGCCACTCGCTCACGCGTCTGAATGACCTTGTCGGTCGTCTCGCGGAAGTACGCCTCATCTTGAAGGGAGGCAACTGCTCCATAGAGGGCCAGTCGGTCCAGCGTATAGGAGTTGAATGAATTTTTGATTCGGTCCAAGCCTTCAATTAGTTCCTCGGAGCCAAAGGCCATGCCTACGCGCAAGCCCGCAAGCGACCTGGACTTGGACAGCGTCTGGATGACGAGCAGGTTCGGATAAAGCGGGATCAGCTTCACTGCGGACTCCCCGCCAAAGTCAATATAAGCCTCGTCGATAATGACGACGCGATCGGGATTGCGCTCCAATAGCGATGCCAGGTCGGACAGCGGCAGCAGCTTGGCTGTAGGCGCATTCGGATTCGGCAGAATAATGCCGGTATGCTCCTCATTGCCCGCGAATTGCTCCAGCGGAATTGAGAAGTCTTCATCTACTGGAATAAGCTTAGGCTGCAAGCCGTACATTTTGGCATAAACCTTGTAGAAGCTGTATGTAATGTCAGGGAATAAGACCGGTTTCGCCGGATCGAAGAATGCGGCAAACGCGAATGCCAGCACTTCATCGGAGCCGTTGCCCACAAACACTTGCTTCTCTGTCAGTCCGTAATAACGGGCCGCTTCCTTCACCAGAATATCGCAAGTGGGATCAGGGTACAGCCTGAGATCGCTGTCCGCAGCAGATCTGATCGCTTCGATCGCCTTGGGTGAAGGCGGGTATGGATTCTCATTTGTATTCAACTTGATATACGACTTGTCCTTCGGTTGCTCGCCCGGCACATAGGGCTCTAGCGATCCTGCCAGCGGACTCCAATATTTACTCATCGCTTCTCTCTCCTCATGAATGGCCGGGTCAGCAGTAACCCCATCCAGGCTCCGGCCGTGTTCAATATAATATCATCAATATCAAAGCTGCCTACCCGAAGCAGCATCTGGGCCGTCTCCATGAAGCCAATAATGATGACGGTAGCCGCAATCAGCATCAGACTGCTCCGAAAGCGCGTATTCAACAGCGGAAGGAACATGCCGATCGGAATAAATAATACCAGATTGCCGAACAGGTTTTTGAACCAAGTATCGAAATTAAAATGATCGCGATGCACCACATAACGTTGAATCGTATCGAACGGTACGAAATTGTACGCATAGCCGTCCATCATGGACCGGTCACGTAAAAACAACAAGTTCAGCATGATCAATGCGTAGATGACAGCAAGTAGCGTCACCGCCACATTAAAGCCGGTATGCTTGCTGAAAGCCTTTTGATAGAGCTTTACGTCGATCACCCCTTCCGTTCGCCACCCGGGTCGTTACACAGCGTCTATTCGTCGTCCCATAATGACGAGATCCCGTTCAACGTCGTCAAGTGTCGCCACCCGAGGCAGGAGCCCATATTGCAGGAATCCGTATTTGCGAAGCAACCGCAAACTTGGCTCATTATGGCCGAAGACAAATCCGAGCAGCGTGGTTAGACCAAGTCTCGGGCACTCCGCGAGCGCTTGCTCCAAGAGAAAGGAGCCCAGCCCCTTGGCACGCTGTTCCTCCGCGATATAGATGCTAATCTCCGCGGTAGCCTGATAAGCAGGACGGCCATAGAAGGATTGGAAGCTCATCCACGCGCCAATAGTCCCATCCTCCATCCGCACGACCCAGATCGGATGCTTCTCCGGCGAATGCGCATCGAACCATGCCCGGCGGCTCTCGGATGTTACAGGTTCCAGATCCGCCGTTACCGTACGGCTTGCTATCGTTGAATTATAGATGTCCACAATCCGCTCCAAGTCATCTAGCCTGGCATCGCGAATGTCATAAGTAGGTGTGCTCATGATCCATCTCTCCGCATTCTATTCAAATAATTTTGGTAATCCTCTTGCGTATTTAAATTGGAAAGCCCCGTCGCAATCTTAGCTGAATCGCTCTCTGGCGGAAGAACGCTACTATTCAACCTGCCAATGAAATCCATAACCCGCAGGCTCCTCTGCTGCAGGGCTTCTTCCAACACAGCAGTCACGCTGGTGTGATAGAGGGCATGGAACGGTTGCCCCTGCGCATAGATCACGTCAGGACCGCCCGTTCTGCCATCAAGCAGCCTCTGGAGCAAGGAAGGGGAGATATCGGGCATATCACAGGCCGTCACCAAGACATAACCTTCTTCCCGAATCTCGCAAATTCCTGCGTGCAATCCTGCCAAAGGGCCCTCCCCGGGATAACGATCTACTGCGAACTGAATATCCGTCGCGAACGGCAAGTCCTGTAGGACAGCGCGATATCTATCCATCTGTGCTTCGGAGCCAGATGCTATCATCACGCGTTCCGATATCTCCGACAATTGGCGGACCAAACGCCTAAGCAGAGGTTCTCCTTCTATGATTAGAAGTGCCTTGTCCTGCCCCATCCGGCTGCTTCGACCGCCTGCCAGCACGATACTGTTGCGGAGCTTATCTGGCATCTCTCGAACCCCCTCTTAACGAACAACAGCCTGCCAAGCGGAATGCTTGACAGGCTGCCCGCCTAACCGAAGCGAATTCCTCTAAGCCTTGGCAGGATCAAATGAGCTTTTCAATGAAACGATACGGTTGAAAATCAACTTCTGGGATGTGGAATCCTTCGGATCGACATTGAAGTAGCCATGACGGAAAAACTGGAATTTGTCGCCGCCCTTCGCCTCGTTCATGTTCGGTTCTACAAAGCCTTGCTCCACTTGCAGGGAGTTCGGATTAATCCGCTCCAGGAATGAGGTATCCACTTCATTGGACTCGTCCAGGATAAGCGGTTCGAACAAGCGGAAGTCGGCAGGAATCGCTTGCGAAGCTTCCACCCAGTGAATCGTCCCCTTCACCTTGCGTGCATTAAAGCCGCTGCCGCTCTTTGTTTCCGGATCATACGTGCAATGCAGCTCCACGACCTCGCCGTTCCCGTCCTTGATTACGTCTTGGCAAGTAATGAAGTATGCATGCTTCAGGCGCACTTCGTTGCCAGGGAACAAACGGAAGTACTTGCTGGGCGGGTTCTCCATAAAGTCGTCGCGCTCGATATAAATTTCACGCGAGAACGGGATTTGGCGAACGCCCATCTCCTCGTTCTCCGCATTATTCTCCGCATCCAGAAGTTCCGTCTGGCCCTCCGGATAATTCGTAATGACCACCTTAAGCGGACGTAGTACCGCCATCGTACGAAGCGCCTTCAGCTTCAGATCCTCCCGGATAAAATGCTCCAGGTTCCGCTCATCTACAACGCTGTTGCTCTTCGCAATGCCGATCTCGCGGCAGAACGTACGGATCGCTTCTGCCGTAAAGCCTTTGCGGCGCATGCCGCTGATCGTAGGCATGCGCGGATCATCCCAGCCCTCTACGACGCCTTCGTCTACGAGCTGCTTCAAATAACGCTTGCTCATCACGGTATTCGTTATATTCAGACGGGCAAACTCATATTGGCGCGGCTGCGACTCCATCTCGCATTCCGCGATTGCCCAATCGTATAGCGGCCGGTGATCTTCGAATTCAAGCGTACAAATCGAATGCGAGACACCTTCAATTGCATCGCTCAGCGGATGCGCGTAATCGTACATCGGATAAATATGCCACTCGCTGCCCGTGCGATGATGGTGGGCATGGGAGATCCGGTACAGGACAGGGTCGCGCATCGTAATATTCGCAGACGCCATATCAATCTTCGCACGCAGCACGCGCTCGCCTTCCTTGAATTCGCCAGCGCGCATGCGCGCGAACAAATCCAGGTTCTCCTCGACACTGCGATTGCGGTACGGGCTGTCCTTGCCAGGCTCCGTCAGCGTTCCTCTCAGCTCGCGAGTTTGTTCGGCTGTCAGATCGCATACGTACGCTTTTCCTTTTTTAATTAGAAGGACGGCGCGATTATACAATTCTTCGAAATAATCCGAAGCAAATCTCAGCTCATCCCACTCGAATCCGAGCCATTGCACATCTTCCTTAATTGCATCTACATATTCCGTGTCTTCCTTCGCCGGATTCGTGTCGTCGAACCGCAGATTCGTCTTGCCCTTGAACTCGTCGGCGAGCTCGAAATTCAGGCAGATCGACTTGGCGTGCCCGATATGCAAATAACCGTTCGGCTCAGGCGGGAAGCGAGTAATGACTTCCTGCACGCGGCCGCTCTTCAAATCTTCTACAACGATATTTTTAATAAAGTTCGAGGATGATGTCTTATTATCCACAGCGCTCTCCATCGCGACCAACCTTTCCCGTTAAATAGTTTTCTATTTATAATACACAAATTCCATTGAAAATACACTCAAGTTTAGGTGTCATAGCTTGGCTGAAATGATGTTTATCTCTATATATTTGTCTATGCCCAATAAGCGAATGTGTATATCTCGATTTGTATTATTAAAATCTACTCATTTTCAACACGAATCTACACTTTCCATTTATTATATTGGTTAAAGATGTTTAAACAAAAATTGCCTAATTCCCGCTCGGGAAACGGGGGAACCACTTTGGGTGAATTGATCTTGACGCACGGCACGCCGGGCGCCTGAGAGATCATAGGGAACCTTCAACCGAACCCCACAGCTAACCTCGTCGGCACCGGAAGGAGCTTCACCAAGTTGAAGAAGAAAGTCAGCATCATCTTGGCGGGCCTTGTTCTTATGCTCGCTTTCCAGGCTGGAAGCGCATTCGCCAGCGCATCCAAGATGGACGGCATCATTGATGAATTGATCGGAACACGTTATTCCTACGGCGGAACAACAACTAAAGGATTTGATTGCTCTGGATTTACGAGCTACGTGTTCAACAAGATGGGCATCGATCTGCCGCGCAGATCGTCCGATCAAGCAGGCGCCGGCACGAAAGTCGCAAAAACCGACCTTCAACCAGGCGATCTGGTGTTCTTCGACACTAGCGGTAAAAACAACGGCGGAATCTCCCATGTAGGCATCTACGTTGGAGACGGTAACTTCGCTCACGCTTCCACAAGCAAAGGCGTAATTATCGAGAAGCTGGATTCTTCCTACTACAAGCCGCGCTACGTAACGGCTGCACGCGTACTGGACGAGTCGCAATTTGAGAAATTTATCGTTGCTGCTGAGAAGTAATGATTAGAATAAAGAGGTTGCCCCTAGGAGGGGGCAACCTCTTTTTCGTTCATTCGATTCGACTGCTTGCGTCCTGCCATCATGAGCACGATTAATACGGCAATAAGTGCAATCACCAAAGCCGAGAGATAGTAGAGCGTCGTTCCCGTCGAATAGCGATCCATGAACCAGCCTGTCACCCGAGGGAATACAGCCCCTCCGACTCCGCCAAGTGCAACCAGCAAGCTTGTTGTCCGTTCCGTCATGCCTGGCAGCAAGCCATTCGCATACACGAGCGCAATGCCGAACACACCGGAGAAGCATAGTCCGCTTAGGGCAATCAAGATAAGCAGCAGACCTTGCTGCTGGAAGACGATCATTCCGATAAATACGACAGCTGCAGCCGCAGTCGTGATGAACAAATAGCTTGCATAGCCGATACGGTCCGCGATAATGCCCGCGAACAGCCTTCCCAGCACCATCGTTCCCCAGAATAAGCTTAGCGCAGCCGTAGCTGTTGAATCGGACATGCCTGTCCGCGATATGAGAATCGAAGGCAAATAGTTCGAAAAGCTCATCTCCATGCCTACATAGATCATGAAAAAAGCCGCGCTCAGCGCGAGAAAAGGAATCGACTTTGGCGCATATCCGAGCCAGCTAGCATGGTTCTTATTCCTCTTTAATACCGACGCTTGCTGACGCTCTTCCCCCTGTCCAGGGACAGAACGCTGCGGCGGACTTAAGCTGTCATCCAAGCTGCCGAACGACATCGTCAGCCACAGCACAAAGGTAATGCCCGCCATCGCGGATAGAATCGGAAAGGAAAGCTGCCATACATGCTGCTGTATAAGGAACGCCGCCGTAATCGGAATGAGCAGCGCCCCAATGCCGAAGAAGGTCTCCAGCCTGCTCATCGCCGAAGCCTTACCCTTCATATGATCGATAATGGTCGCCCCAACAATCGCTTCCGTCATCCCGAAGCCAATGCCGGCAATCGGGGCAAAGGCAAGCATCCAGCCCCATGGCAGCAGCAGGCTGTATGCCGCCTCACTTAAGGTAAGCAGCGCCATGGCGATCAGAACAGCCCCCCGCTTCCCGATCCGGCTGGTCAGAGCCGGCGCCAGCAGTACACCGAACAGAAATCCGATGAATTGATTCATGATCCATTGCCCGCCGTCTTTATAGGTAATGCCGTAATGGGCAATCAATTGCTCCAGCAACGCTCCGCCGACCACATGCGCAATGCCAATAACCAAATATGAGAGGCAGCCCATCCACAGCAGCTTCTTCATTCTAACCGACTCCCTGTCCTTACGCCCGATCGACGCCATCTGCTATAATCAAGTTTATGATATACGATAACCACAACACCTTCTATTATAAACCAAACCAGTCGTTAATGACCATTCAAGCCATGTCCGAGGAGCACGCCCGCTCCCTATGCGATTGGCACTATGTGCCGCCTTGGGACAGCTACAACTGGCCTGCATGGGAAAACATGAAAAAGGACGGAATCGAATTCGGCGATCCCGTCCTCCGTGCCTCCCAATATGCTGTTGTAATGGACGAACAGCAGTCTCTTATCGGCTTCGTGCAATTTTTCCCGATGGGTCATGTAACCCGATTGGGCCTTGGACTGCATCCTGAACGAATTGGCAAAGGATTAGGCGCTCGCTTCGCCCACACTCTGGCCAGAGAAGCGCTCCGCCGCTGGCCGGAGCACGAGATTGATCTGGAGGTTGCGAGTTGGAATACACGCGCTATCCGCGCATACGAGCGTGCCGGCTTCCGAATCGAAGATACGTATCTACGTCCCGCTCCAAGCGGTGAAGTTGAATGCCATTGCATGGTATTCCATCCAGACGGTTTGTCCGATGAGCAAGACTAGCTCTGCTCATTCGGATCTCCTCATCCAGGATACGAAGAACGGCCCCAAACTTCGGAAGGGGCCGCTCTCGACCTTTCGTCCAAGACTTCATACCCCACGAATGCGTCTCGTATTCAGTACAGTAATCGGCTGAAAACAGGCGCTTTTCTCCGTGTCATATGCGTATCCAAATCACTGGCGTCCATTTGCTCTCATTGAGCTGGAGGTGTCCGGCCTTGTAGTGATCTCACCTTGGAATCAGATGAGCCTAATAATTTGAATCACATTGTCGCCTTGCGACACTTCAATAACATGGTGTTTGCTATTATACGTAATCGCTCCGCCTCCGATGGCAATAACGGGATCTTCACCCAGGCCAAAAAACACATCGTCGGCCAGGGCCTCTAACACCTCTTGACGTTCCTCCGCAGCCAGCGCCTCCCATTCCTCCGGCTCCATCTCGAAGAACGAATAACTATTTTCGATTTCACCCACAGCAACTGTCAATTCCTTCAATATATCTGCATATTCGCGCGCGTGACGAACTCCCATTTGACAAACAGCTCCTTAAATTTAGTGAACACTTTTGTTTACTATAATCTCAGAATACCCTTTTGACGATATAAATAGAAGTAGACAAGCGTAAACGGCTGAGCTATTTCTACTAGCAATATCGTTTTCGCACAACGAATGAATATGAGACGGGCATACGCTTCGTGCTAATGTCTGCTTATACCATAAACTATTGATAACATGGACGGGGTGTATGATGAAGAACTCAACTATTATTGGTATCGTGGTAGGTCTAATCGCTGTGCTTGGCGGGATGGTAATCAAGGGCGCAAGTCTGACATCTTTGTTAAATCCCGCAGCCTTTATGATCATTATTCTCGGTACGGTCGCCTCGGTTTTGATTGCGTTCCCGATGGAAGAGCTGAAGAAGCTTGGGTCTCTGTTCAAAATTGTATTCTCCGAACAGAAGCTGACATCGCGAGAGGAGCTCATTAGCAAATTTATGGAATGGGCCTCCATTACACGCCGTGAAGGCTTGCTGGCGCTTGAAGCCCGTGTCGAAGAAATCGAAGATTCCTTCCTGCGCAACGGTATGCGCATGATTATTGACGGCAACGACCAGGATCTGGTCCGTGATGTACTGCTGGAGGATATTGCCGCAACAGAAGAACGCCATAAAGCAGGCGCCCTGATCTTCACTCAAGCTGGTACATACGCACCTACCCTCGGTGTACTTGGTGCCGTAGTAGGTCTCGTAGCTGCATTGTCCGACATGAGCGAGATGGAGAAGCTGGCTCACGCCATTGCCGGCGCATTCATCGCGACGCTGCTTGGTATCTTTACAGGTTATGTTCTGTGGCATCCGATTGCCAATAAGCTAAAACGAATTTCCAAGCAAGAGATTCAAATCCGTCTCATGATGCTGGAGGGCTTATTGTCCATCCAGTCTGGCGTCTCTACAATCGCCATTAACCAGAAGCTGTCCGTCTTCCTAACACCGACAGAGCGGAAGAAGCTGAGAGAGAAGGAGGAAGGGGCCGTTGAGCAAAAAGCGCAAGCATGAGGAACATGAAGAGCATGTAGACGAATCCTGGCTGATTCCTTACGCCGACCTGCTGACCCTTCTGCTCGCTTTGTTCATCGTTCTGTATTCCATGAACTCCGTGGACGTGAAGAAGTTCGAGGATATGTCCCGGGCCTTCAGCATTGCGCTGAGCACGGGAAGCGGCGTTCTGGATATGCCTGCCGTCACCGAGCAAGGAACCGATCCGGACAAGAGCGATAAGGACGCGGACGAGAAGGAAAACGAGCAGAACAAAGAAGATGAAGGCAAGCTCTCCGAAGCAGAGCTTCAAGAGCTCATTAAGCACGAGGAAGCAGAGCTTGAGGATCTGAAGAAGAAGATCGATGACTATATCGATAAAAATGGCCTTATGAGCGATCTGGAGACCAAGCTCAATATGTCTCAGCTGCTGATTACGATTAGCGACAACGCGCTGTTCGCGCCAGGTCAAGCAACGGTCAAGCCGGAAGCGAAGGAACTGGCGACAGCGATCGCAACGATGCTTCAGCAGTATCCGAAGTATGATATCGTTGTGGCCGGCCATACGGACGACACGCCGGTGAACCGTGCCGAATTCCGTTCCAACTGGGATCTAAGCTCCATGCGCGCCGTTCGCTTCATGGATATTATGCTGGAGAACAAAGAGCTGGAGCCGAAGCGATTCAGCGCCATCGGTTATGGCGAGTACCATCCGGTTGCGGAGAATACATCGACCGAAAACAAAGCCAAAAACCGCCGCGTCGAAGTTTCCATTATTCACACCTATGTGAATGCTTCAAATCCGCAGCAGTTGAAGGTCGAATAGCGAAGTCAGACACACTTCGCATCCATACAGAAAGCCGCCGGGCTTAATCCCCCGGCGGCTTCTCTCTTTTGTACGACACGTTAAACGTACTATTGCGGCGTATATTGAAGCGTATCGAACAGTTCTCGGCGCTCGCCTTCCGTCAAATCCCGCCACTTGCCGACCGGCAGCTCATCCAATCGAATGTTCATGACACGAATTCGCTTCAGACGGCGGACATGAAAGCCGAGCGTCTCGCACATTCTGCGAATTTGCCGGTTGCGTCCCTCCGTCAGGATAATCCGGAATGTTCTCTCCGCCACTCTAGTCACTTTGCACGGGAGCGTCATGCTGCCTAATATCTTAACCCCTTGGGACATTCCCCTCACAAAAGCTTCCGTAAGCGGCTTGTCTACCGTTACAATATATTCTTTCTCATGCTTTCCCTCGGAACGCAGGATCGGATTCACGACATCGCCGTCATTCGTCAGCAGAATCAGCCCTTCCGAATCCTTGTCCAACCGGCCAATAGGAAAGATCCGCTCCGCATGCCCTACGAAATCGACGATATTCCCTCTAATATGACGCTCAGTTGTACTGGTTATGCCTACTGGCTTGTGAAGAGCAATGTACACATGCCGTTTATGTGCGCCAATGCGTTTGCCGTTCACCCGGACATCATCACCCTGCTCAGCCTGGCTGCCCAACTCGGCTCTAACGCCGTTAATCGTAACTTTACCGCTCTCGACAAGCTTATCGGCTTCTCGCCGGGAGCAATACCCCGTCTCGCTTATAAACTTATTGATTCTCAATTGTGACTCACCCCGCTGTAGCGTATCCTACATGATCAAGTTCTTTCGCGCAACCGTCTAGCCTTCTCTGCGATGATATGCGACGGAATGATGCGCTCTGACGCATCTTCAGCTAACGCCATACTCAGCATCCCCTCGGCTATCTCACGTGCAGTTATGGGCCTATATTTGCTCTTTGTCCCCCCGAACAAGAAAGGAAACTTGGCATACAGCTTAGCAGCAGCCGCTTCTCCGAAACGATGCTCCTGCCTGTCTCCCAGAATAAGTGACGGCCTGAAGATATGCAATCGGCGCAACTGCAACTGCTGCAATTCCTTCTCCACTTTTCCTTTGACCTTGCTGTAAAAGAAGATGGAAGCTTCGTCCGAGCCCATGGCCGTTACGATCAGCATCCGGTCTGCATTATAACGCTTCGCCAAGCGTCCTAGCGCCATCGGGTAACCATAGTCCACCCTCTCGAACTGCTCCTTGGAGCCAGCTTTCTTCCTCGTCGTCCCAAGCGCGCAATACACATCGCTGTTCTCAAACAGATGATTCGGCAGCTCTTCCAGCCGTTCATAATCCACAACCAGCTGCTCCAGTCGCTCATGCTCCATCGGCAGCTTGCGCCGGACCAGCACGGTTACGCAGCTATAATCCTCGCGGCCCAGCAGCAGCTTGACCAATTCTCCTCCCACCAAGCCCGTCGCGCCTGCGATGACTGCTCTTCGTTCCACTCGCTCTTCTCAGCTCCCCTCACGGTAAGTGTCTCACTCCAGTATATCTCCCTTCCCTTCCCCTTTCAAAGCTGGCAATGTAACTTTTACAGAGGTGCCTACATTGACCTGGCTCTGAATATCAAGCGTGCCTTGATGGCTGCTAATGATCCTCTGGCTCACCATAATGCCGAGTCCCGTTCCTGTCTCCTTGCCCGTAAAAAATGGATCGCCGATCTTCGAGATCATCTCCTCCGGTATGCCGACACCTTCATCCGTAATCGAGATGGCAATGCTGCCGCCTTTCTTCTGTATCGAGATATGGATCGGCCCTCCCTGAGGCATCGCTTCTATACCGTTCTTCAATAGATTGATAAACACTTGCTTCAACTGGTTCTCCTCGCAGGAGATTAAGCAGTGCTCTTCGGTAATCACGGTACGGAACACGATATTATGCAGATGAGCCTCGCTATCCAGGAAGCGCAGCACATCCTGAAGCACGTCCCGTACATCCTTCGTTACGAATTTGGTCGCCTGCGGCTTGGCCAATATGAGAAACTCGCCTACGATCAGATTAATTCGATCCAGCTCCGACAGCATCAGAGTAACATGGGATAAGTTCAATGACTTGCTCTGGAGCTGCAGCTGCAGAAAACCTCTAAGCGTCGTGAGCGGATTGCGAATTTCATGGGCGACACCGGCAGCCAGCTGCCCGACTGTCGTCAGCTTCTCAGAGCGTCTGAGCAGCTCTTCCATGCGGTTACGGCTGCGCATATCCCTGCAGGTGCTGGCAAAGGCTCGGATCGTACCGTCCGAATCCCGGATAGGCGATACGGTTACGCTGACAGGGAGGATTTCGCCCGTTCTTGTCACGCGGACTGTCTCTTGCGCCGGAAGCTTCTTACCTGCCAGCAGCAAACCAATCATCTGACGCTTCTCCATGCGATGCGTCTCGGGGATCGTCGGATACTTCTTCCCCAGCACCTCGGCCTCCTCGTAGCCGAACAACTGCTCGAACGCACGATTGACCTGAATAACCTTGCCTTCCAGATCCATCAGATGAATAGCATCGTTCGAATGGTTAATGAAGGATTCCAAGTGCTCCTTCATTCTGCGGTTTTCTTCAAAGGCCTTGCGCAGCTTGTTCATATAGATGCTCAGGTTCTGCGACATGGCGTTAATCTTAAGTGCAAGCAAGCCGAACTCGTCCTTGCGCTTAATCTGGATCGGCTTATGGAAACGTACGGATGAAACCTCATTAACTTTCCACAAAATATCTTTCAGCGGACGAATCATGATGCCGACCAGCCAGTAGATCACCACAATCATCAGCAGCAGGAAGAGGCCGGTGTACATAAGCGTATAGTCCCGCTTCATCTCGACCAAGGTCGTAATGCTGGCGCGATCATATATGATGCTCACCACATAATTGCTTAGCTTCTCACTCATATAGAAGCTTCTTAAATATTCATGTCCTTCGAACGTCAAATCACGCAGGGCATAACTGCCCGGCTCCGATGCTTGCACATACTGCTGATCATTGTTAGCATCAAGATACATATAAGAACCGTAGACAACCTCTCCGGTTTCCTTGTCGAATACTGTAGTTTCCTTAATATAGGGATTGATGGTATGAAGCATATGGAAGAGGAATGCCGGCGCATGCGACGAGCCGCTCACATTCTCGGCTCCCGATTCCTCGTAAGTCAAAATATACTCGGCAGCCTGGACAGACGTACTCTCCATGGAATCGACCATCAAGCTCTTTATTCCATTGACCATCGAATATTCGCTTAATAGATGGTATAGAATGACTACAGCGAACAACATGAGCGAAATAACAAGGGACAGCTTCGTCTTAATCGACAATGAACGACACACCCTTTTGGCGAGATGATCGGTTGGACATAGATCCAAATGACTATTCACATTCCATACACACAGTCAACAGAAGTTATACACAACAGTGGATGAATTGTGAGTAATTATGTGAATATCGAAAAAGTTATCCACAATTTTATCAACAGTATGTTAACAACGGAATATTTGTTCGTTGAATAAATCACAAAGATAGAACAAGGAGTCTAGTTCATCATGAAGAGAGAAGAAGAAGATCGTCGTTGGATGCTGGAAGCGATCGCCGAAGCCAGGAAAGCCGAACAGATTGGAGAAGTACCGATTGGAGCCGTCATTGTACGCGGCGATGAGATCATTGGCCGCGGCCATAATTTGCGCGAAACCCGTCTTGATCCTACCGCGCATGCCGAGCTGGTAGCCATCAGAGATGCCTGTGACCGGATCGAAGCCTGGCGCCTGCTGGATTGCACCCTCTATGTCACCTTGGAGCCTTGTCCTATGTGCGCCGGAGCAATCGTACAGTCTCGGGTGAAACGGGTCGTATATGGCACGACAGACCCCAAGGCAGGGTGTGCCGGAACGCTCATGAACCTACTACAAGAGCCCCGTTTCAATCACGAAACGGAGCTCACAAGCGGCGTCCTTCAATCGGAATGCGCTGGGCTGCTTACCCAGTTCTTTCGTCGACTCCGCGGCCGATAACGCTTATCTATGTTTTTCTCGATGTGCGGCAGTTAATTCGAATTCTGTCCGCTGAATATGTTGGAGCGCAACAATTAGCTGATCTGCTTCCTCGCTGATCGCCAGGACGGCCGGATCGGTCAAACTGCCTCGCACTTCGGCGATCTCATGAAGCTTTTGCCGAAGCGATTGCAACTGTCTAAGCAAGTGATTTTTATCCATGGTCGCTTCGAGGCACACTCCTTATCTAGTAATCATGTGGCAATAGTTCCATTATACTCCGCGAAAATCGAAGTGTTTGTAAAAACATGTCGACGGATGACTACAATTTTTAGGCATTATTCGACAAATAAAGGCTAATGGTTCCATTTTATAGTACTGTAGTCCCAGTGGTGGTGCAAGCCCTCTTTCACCAGCTGGCTTCCAATTGTAATCTAGAAAGCGATACAGTAAAATGACTTCATACCACTATAGAATAGCGGGATGATTATTATGTGCGCGAAAGCAGTTATTCTTGGGTGCAATTATTATATCGGCTTAAGTGCCCTCCGCTGTTTGGGCCAATTCGGCATACATACCGTAGCTGTAGATTATTCAGAGGAACGCGCCTATGGCGCGCTGTCCAAATATACGTCGGAACGCTTGATTGCACCGCATTATAAGAAGGAGAAAGATGCCTTCCTTACTTTTTTGAAGGATTATGGCCGCAGGCAGCAAGAGCCTCCTGTCCTTATTCCTTGTCACGACTCCTATGTAGAGGTCATTGACGAACATCTGGAGGAGCTTCGCGAGCTATATCGGATTCCTCAGACCGAGCAAGGTCTGTATACGAAAGTAATGAACAAAGAGTCACTTCACCGTATGGCGCAGCAGTATGGCGTGAGAGTTCCGGAGACTCTGAGTCCAAGCGACGACCGCTTTCTAGAGCGAGTCGAGTCCGAGCTGGGATACCCTTGCATCGTCAAGCCGACGGATTCGCCATCTTTTGTCGCTGTATTCCGCCGCAAGATATTTAAGGTGAATAACCAGGCTGAGCTGCAAGAGGCGCTGTCCAAGGTACAAGAGGCCGAACTTGAGGTCGTCGTGCAACGGATTATACCCGGATTCGATGATCATATGTATACCTTTGACGCTTATCTGAATCAGGAGTCCAAAATAACTCACTGGGTCACCTGTCAGAAATATCGGCAATTCCCCATTAACTTCGGCGCATCGGTCTACACCGGTCAAAAATATGTGCCAGAGCTTCGACAAACTGGCGGAGCGTTTCTGGAGAATATCGGCTGGAAGGGCTTTGCGGAAATTGAATTCAAGAAGGATGCCCACACCGGCGCCTTTTACTTAATTGAAGTGAATGTGCGGATGACTAACCTGAACGAGCTGTTGCGGCAAGTCGGCATCAACTTCCCTTATGTGACTTATCGGGAGCTGACAGGCACCCCCGTAGAACCGCATGCCGTTACGAAGGATATGAACCGGGTCTTCTGGTACGGCTATGAGGATATGCTGGCTATTCGTGACTATATAAGAAGCAAACAATTAACCATATGGCAAGTACTCCGGTCGCTGCTGAGGCCAAAAGCTTATGCGATCTGGTCCTGGAGCGATCCCAGGCCGGGTCTGGCCTTCGCGTCGATGACGCTGGGCAAGCTGTGGAGCAGATTTCGAAGAAGATAGTTTATAAGAATGGGGCGGATAGCATGCTGCTGGCTTCCTTGATAGAAAAACTTGATTGCACCACCCTGCAAGGCGACTTGCATCTCGATATTACCGACATTGCGTTTGACTCGCGGGAAGTGACGACGGGCAGTCTGTTCGTTGCCGTGACCGGTTTTACGCAAGACGGGCATCACTATATACAAAAAGCCATTGAGCTTGGAGCCGCCGCAGTTCTCGTGGAGAAGGATGTCGCGGCTGCAGGCTCGGTAACCGTACTGAAGACAGCAGACACCCGCAAGGCGCTGGCGCTGCTCTCGTCCCGATTCTACGGCCATCCATCCGAGAAGCTGAACCTGATTGGCATTACTGGAACCAATGGCAAGACGTCCACTACTTATTTCATTAAATCCATTCTGGAGCAAACCGGACATACAACTGGCGTCATCGGTACGATTGGCGCTATGGCCGGCAATCAATCGCTCAAGACAAAATCTACGACGCCGACAACGCCAGAATCGCTTCATCTTCAGCATATGTTCGCAGATATGGTGGAGCTGGGCGTACAGGATTGTGTCATGGAGGTATCCTCTCATGCGCTTAGCCTGCATCGCGCTACGGCCTCCAGGTTCAAGATTGGCGTCTTCACGAATCTGACGCCTGATCATCTGGAGCTTCACCGGACAATGGAAGAATATTTTGAAGCCAAATCGATGCTCTTCGATCTGACGACCGACTATAACATCATTAATCTGGATGACGAATTCGGACGCAAACTCGCCAGAAAGGTAGCCGGATATGACACCCAGCTCGTGACATACGGAGTAACAGATGAAGCTACAATCTATGCGGCAGACATCCGTTATGGTCCTGACTCTACAACCTATGTCGCCCATACGCCTGCAGGCCGCGTCGATATACGTGTGAATCTGCCGGGGCTTATCTATGTCTATAACAGCTTAGCAGCCGTAGCCTGCGCGTATTGCAGCGGTATCGACTTGGAGCAGGCTGCTGCAGGCATTCGCGCCGTGGAGAGCATCAAAGGGCGGCTGGAAGTCGTCTATCAGGATGAGGACCGGAAGATCATCGTAGACTTCGCGCATACGGAAGACAGTCTGGAGAAGGCATTGTCTACACTCCGCCCGTTCACCAAGGGACGCCTGATCCTCGTATTTGGCGTCTACGCAGCCCCTGGCCAGCTTGGCAGCGGCAAGCGCGAGTCGATGGGCAAGATTGCCGCCGAACACGCCGACTTCTGCGTTGTGACAACCGATAATCCGAAGGACCAGGACCCTGATGCGATCATCGCAGAAGTATCCGCCGCGGTGAAAGCCGCTGGAGGGCCGTATACCGGCATTGTAGACCGTAAAGAAGCGATCCGCTATGCCATTGAGATGAGTGGGAAGGACGATGTCATTCTGATTGCGGGCAAAGGCCATGAGACGACGCAAATCATCGGCAAGACGGAGATCCCGTTCAATGAAGGCGAGATCGTACGCGAGATTATGACTGAACATACTAATTCAACTTCAAAGAAGGTTTGATCATGGATCAGAAAAGCTTAGGCGTAATCGGCGGCATGGGTCCAAAAGCGACGGCGGTCTTCTTCGATAAGGTCATCGAAAATACCGTCGCGCAGTGCGATCAAGAGCATGTCGATATGTTGATACTGAATCACGCGACCATTCCGGACCGCACCACGGTCATTATGGAGGGTACAGAACAACGATTCCTTACGGAGGTCGCCAAGGATTTGAAGCTGATGGAGCATGCGGGCGTGGCGCATATCGCCATTCCGTGCAATACGTCCCATTATTTCTACGACGATATGCAGGCCATGACCACGATCCCGATCATCAATATGGTGGACGAGACGCTCCGTTTGATTCGTGATCGGTACGGAGCTGGCATTAAGGTCGGTGTACTGGCGACATCCGGCACCATGAAGACCGGAGTCTATGCCAAGGCCTGTCAGAAATACGGCCTCGATCTGCATATCCCGAATGAAGCGATGCAAGCGCAGACGATGAAGATTATTTACTCCAACGTCAAACGCGACATGGACTTCTCACCGGAGGAGCTTCAGGCGCAGATTGACGAGCTGCGTACGGAGCATGGCTGTGCTTGCGTCATTCTGGCCTGCACGGAGCTCTCTTGCATTGAGCTTGGCCCTGATTATGCAGAGGGCGTAGTCGACGCGATGCAAGTGCTCGTCGAGCGCTCCATTGTATTATCCGGTCGTACTCCTAAATCAGCGAATTAATTCATACGGAGGCACAGCCTCTGCAATCTGTCTTCAACACCTTCAAAGAACGCCCCCATGTCGTAAGCTATGGAGGATAACTTGAAGGTGTTTTTTGCGTTACCAACAAGAGTGAATTGCCCGGTGAAAACAAAGATGAAAGCCACTGAAATGAGATTAACAGACGTCCCTGTAAGTGAGGTCAGGGATCATTACCGGCCTAACCTTCCAGAGCCGTCGGCTACTCCCCCTCCTTACCCATCTTTTCCTTTCGGTAGTCGTTCGGCGTCGTATGGGTCAGCTTCTTGAATACGCGGCTGAAATACTTCTCGTCGTGGTAACCAATCATCTGGGCGATTTGCGTCATGCGAAGATGCGGGTTTAAGAGCAGGATCATAGCTTTCTCAACCCGGATGCGATTAACGTAATCGATCAATGTCTCCCCAAATTCCATTTTGAACTTGCGGGAGATGTACTCCCGGTTCAAATGGAAGCTCGCCGAAATATCCTGCAGCCTAATGTCCTGCGTATAATGCGCCTCGATATAGCGGGCAATTTCGCGCATAGGGCTGATGCTCAGTGTCTGCATGGAGATGAACGTTTTGGACAGCTCGACCAGGTTGTCCGTAAGCAGCCGCTGCATCTCGGGCAGGGACAACCGTCCGGACTCATCCAAGGGAACGATAAACGGACAATTCTCTAATGGGTGCTGCTGCGACCCGTCGTTCTCGCGGAAAAACTCCTCAACCCAGCCGGCTCTCGCCGCATTATATTCGTCCCACCACATCTTTAATTGCTCCAATGAGATATGATTCATCTCGTCGATGACTCGGAACCAATCGCTTAGAGCATGCCGGATTTGTTCCGGATTGCCGCTTCGGACAGCCACACGGGCCTTCTCTTCATATTTGCCGAAGCGAATGGTGCTGACTCGTCCGGACACCTGACTGTATTCGTGAATGGTCTTGCTCGGTTCGAGCAAATTGCGTTTATACAGTGCATCTGCGGCTTCCATATACGCCTTGTGAAGCCCGTCCGGGAATGCGCCGGAGGTGCTTAAGCCGAATTCCACCGAGCCTCTCAGCGTCCGGTTGATCCCCGCTGCGATCTTCCGCAGCCAATCCGAAGCCTCATCGGGATCGTTGCAGAGAAGTACGACGATTTCATATGGCCGATTCCAATTGCGGAAAGCGAGGCCTCGCTCGGCTGGCTGAAGAAACTCGTTGCAAATATTAAGCAGAGTAAAGAAAAGCAAATCCAGGCTGGCCGCGTATTTGTCGCGGATGGGCTGCTGCAGCGTATGAAGATCGAACACGGCAACCCGGCACGAATCGACGCCGGTCAGATACGGAAATTCGCGCAAATAAGACTCTCCGGCAGCCGGGGCGTTCCCAGAAGCCGCATCCGTAAGCAACCCCGACAACAGCTTGTCCCGATATAGGGGCTTTAGCTCGTTCACTTCTTTGTTCTTCTCGTGATACTGGAGCCGCTCCCGTTTCGTTTCATTCCAGCTGGCTACTGCTTTGCTTACGGCTTCTTGCAGCTGCTTGCGGTCAATCGGCTTCAGCAAGTAGTCGATGCCTCCGAATTTGACGGTATGACGCACGAACTCAAAGTCGTTGAAGCCGCTGATCACGATTTTTTTGCAATCGAATGCGTTTTTTTCCATCCACTCCATAAGCTCGATCCCCGATTTAATAGGCATCATCATATCCGTAATGACGAGCTCGGGGCGATGCTCCTCGATTAACACGGCAGCCTCGGCGCCGTCTTCGGCTTCCAGCACCGTCCGGAAACCGAATCCTTCCCAATCGACCAACTTCAGAACCGTATTGCGAACATGCTTTTCATCGTCAACGATCAATGCTTTCATGGTGTCATGTCCTCCTGCTTAGGAATTGGCAACGTCATCGTAATTTTGAGTCCGCGAGGTTCGTTTTGCGAAAGTTGGAGAGCGGCTTGTTCGCCATAGTACAAGTGAAGACGGTACATGACGTTCATTAAGCCGATCCGGTCGCCGCTGTCGGCGGCAGCCTCGTGCCGAATGCCCGACAGATCAGTCTGGATGGCTGCAAGCCGATCGTCGGAGATGCCGATGCCGTTATCTGCAACCGAGATGCGCAGCTTACCGTCCGCAACGGCTGTGGTGATGTTCACTATGCCGGTATTTTGTGAGATATGAAAACCATGCTTAAAGTAGTTCTCGACGAGCGGCTGAATAATCATCTTCGGAATAGGAATCTCTCCCGCGCCTTCATCCAGATCATATTCAATCTTTAATTTCTCGTCGAACCGCTGCTGCTGAAGCAGCAAATAATGATGGACGTAGTCGAGCTCCTGAGATAAGGGAACAATCATTTCCTTCGTATTCATGCTGTAATGCATCATCTGCCCGAGTGAAGACACAAGCCCGTATACTTCCGGAGCGTCGTTGTCCAAGGCGGAGGCGCCAATGGATTGCAGCGCATTGTTAATGAAATGCGGATTGATCTGCGCTTGCAGCATTTTGAGCTGCGTCGTCTTATTGGCGAGATTCAGCTTGTACTCCCGGAAGATCAGATCATTAATCGTATGCATCATCGTACGGAACCGCGTGGCCAAGATGCCGAATTCATCGTTCCGGACAATGTCGATCGGCTCTTCCAACTGACCGGATTGGATTTTGTTAATGCTTCGGATCAATTGCTTGATCGGATTCGTGAACCGAATCGACACAATGAGTACGGCGACCGTCGCCACGGACAGGAACAGTACAGCAATGACGGTGTTGATCATTGTCAGCTTATGCGCCTCGATATAGAGGTACTGGTCGGGAATACGCTTAACGATCGTCCAGTTCAAATAAGGCTTTTGGATCCGATCATACAAAATAATGCCGTCATATCCAGATTTATTTTTTTCCATGCTGCCGGAAGGCGACGTCCCTTCCAATATGCTGTCGATCCACGCATGTTCCGGCCGGTCGCCGATATCTTGCTCGTCAGAGGCGAAGATGATGGTGCCGCTGCCATCCATGATGTAGATGTCTTCTTGCTCCGGATCGTACAGCTGCGCCGTCATCTCGCGAAGAGCGTCTACTTGCACATCAATGGCGAGCAGCCCGAGCCGCTCTGCAGTTGGAACCTTATACAGCGGACGATAAATAGAAAATACGAGCTCCGGTTTATTCGCCCGAATCGCACGAACGCCGTAATTATTGCTTAAATGAGTTGGCAGAGTGACGGAAGCGTAGGGGGGAATATCCGTTGCGATCGGCGGTGCTTCTACCTGTCCATAGGCGAAATTGTTGGCGTTCATCAAGAAGCCGCTTTGTCCTTTATCGAGGTACAAATAGACTTGATAGATGTTGTTTGCCGCATTCGATACGAGCTGGAGCGCCGTATAGACGTAGGATTGATCCTTATTGTCCGTTACACCTTTTACCAGGATTCTTTCCATCGTCGTATTGGAATACAGAATAAGCGAAGCGTTGTTCACGACGTCTAAGTTATTGGAGATATTCGTTGTTCCTTCGGAAAGCAGACGAGTATTCTCCACAATCGACCGTTTTTTCACCGATTCCTTTGTATAGACATGGGTAACGATGATGGAAGCGACAATGGGAACTACGATGGAAATGAGCATAAGAGCGATGAGCTTGTAACGCACGCTTGTAGTCAGCAATCGCATGGATTTGTCTGCCCTCCCATTCTAAGCTGTTGTGAACGCCCCCAATGTTAGCGTTTTCATATTCTAACACCGCCGGGTCAAAATCGTCCACCTATGTTCTCAAATTAGGGAGTGGGAATCGTTACATGCCCTCTATACAATGAAGGTACTTCACACATCCTAGATAGGAGGAACTAGCTATGAAAAGATGGTTGACCTCTCAGCCGATGCAGCAATCGGTGTTCTTAGGTCCTGCCCTGTTGGTATACGCCATCATCATGATACTGCCGTTTCTGCTCGGAATCTATTATTCGTTCTCCGATTGGAACGGCGTATCCAGCCAAATTAATGGGGTCGGCCTGCAAAATTATAAGACCATATTGACGGACGATCCCGACTTTGGCCGCTCCCTCTGGTTCACAGCCCGCTTTACCGTTACCGTCGTGCTTCTAAGCAATGTAATCGGATTTCTTATTGCCTATGTATTATCGAAGCCGCTGAAATCACGCAATGTGCTGCGCACGATCTTTTTTATGCCGAACGTGCTTGGCGGTTTGCTGTTAGGTTTCATATGGCAGTTTATTTTCACCCGAAGCTTCTCTGCTATCGGACAAGCAACCGACATCGGATTTTTTAATTTGTTCTGGCTCGGAACGGAGTCTACGGCCTTCTGGGGGCTCGTCATTGTCAGCGTGTGGCAAGGTGCCGGTTATCTGATGGTCATCTATATCGCCGGACTCACGAACGTGCCGAGCGATCTGATGGAGGCAGCAACAATTGACGGCGCGTCGGGACTGCAAGTTTTGCGTCATATTGTGCTTCCTCTCATCATGCCAGCGGTGACGATCTGTTTGTTCCTTAGCATTTCCTGGGCATTTAAGTCATTCGACCTGAATTTCTCACTTACTCAGGGCGGACCCTATAAGTCGACCGAATCGGTGGCCATGAACATTTATTATGAGGCGTTTAAGAGCAACCGATATGGCCTCGGCACAGCAAAAGCGGTTATTTTCTTCATTATTGTGACCATTATTACAATGATTCAAGTCTCGATTACGAAGAAGAAGGAGGTGGAGATGTAATGAACAAACAATCATACGGAATAAAGTGGCTTTCGGTCGAAGTCGTCGTCATCCTTGTGGGACTGTTGTTCCTTGCTCCCTTTTACTTCGTGCTGACGAATTCGTTCAAAGGCTTCGCCGAGCTGCTGGTGGATACATCCGGCTTGCCGAAGAGCCTGAGCTGGGACAACTACACAAGAGCATGGGAAGTGCTTCATTTCCCGCGCGCCTTTCTCAACTCGCTGCTCATCACTCTGTTCAGCGCTCTGTGCATGGTCGTCGCAGCGTCGATGGCAGCATACCGCTTACTGAGGCATCCATCCCGAATGAATCGGATATTGTTCTCCTTGTTTGTAGCGGCGATGGTCGTTCCGTTCCAGGCCATCATGATTCCGCTTGTACAGGTCGGCAACTGGCTTAATTTCTTGAACAGCATTCCAGGCATTATTTTTTGTTATACCGGACTGGGCGTTTCGTTCTCGATCTTCCTGTATCACGGCTTCATGAAGTCGATTCCGCTGGAGGTGGAAGAGGCGGCCGTCATGGACGGATGCAACCCGTACGGCATCTTCTGGCGAATTGTATTCCCGCTGCTGAAGCCGATGACGATTACGGTGATTGTGCTGCAAAGCTTATGGATGTGGAACGACTTCCTGCTTCCGCTGCTTGTTCTGCAAAAGCCGGAGCTTCAGACGATTCAGCTCGCAACGAATACGTTGTTCGGACAATACCTGAAGCAGTGGGACTTGGCGCTTGCGGCACTGGTTATGGGCATCGTACCGATTTTGACTTTTTTCCTTGTGTTGCAGAAGCATGTCATTCAAGGCATTACTGCCGGAGCCGTGAAGGGATGACGGGGCTTAAGCCGGGCAGAGCAAATTTGTCCACCTAAACAGTCAATGCGATGAGTGTTGAAGCCATGGACAGCTGAACTACAATGAGCTTGTAACCAAACAAACGATAAAGGGGAGGCAGACAGGATGAAAAAATGGTTAACGGTTATAAGCGCGATCATGCTGACAGGCTCCTTGCTGGCCGGCTGCGGCGGCGAAGAGCCCGGAACGGGCACGAGCAACAACAAGCAGCCGGCGGGCAAAGAAGTGACGATCAAGATCATGAACTATAAAGTCGAGATCGCCGAACAGTTCAACAAGCTGAAGGAAGAGTATGAGAAAGAGCATCCCGGCATCAAGCTTCAAATCGATACCCTCTTAGGCGGAGACGATTACAACACGCAACTGAAAGCGCGATTCGCCTCGGGTGAAATGCCAGATATATTCAACAACGAAGGCTACAATGTGATGGATGATTGGCTTGAATATTTGGAGGATTTGTCCGATCAGCCTTGGGTCGAGCATGAAGTCGCTATTGCCAAAGAACCGACGCTGCGAGATGGCAAGGTGTACGGCATGCCGGTTGGTCTGGAAGGACTAGGCTTCCTGTACAACAAGGATTTGTTTGCCGAAGCGGGCATTACCGAGCTGCCCAAGACGCTGTCGGAGCTTGAAACCGCTGCACAGAAGCTTCAAGCGGCAGACATAGAGCCGTTCGTCAATCATTTCGATACGTGGTTCGGCCTTGGCTTCCATAATTTGAACAACGCGTTTGCCAAGCAGTCGGACCCCAATGCTTTCATCAGAGGGCTGGATGACGGAACGGCGTCGATTGCTGACAACGCCATCTTCCAGGATTGGACGAAGCTGTTCGATGTCGTCATCCAATACGGCAACAAAAACGCATTGACAACGGATTACAATACGCAATCCACCTTGTTCGCCACCGGTAAAGCAGCGATGAATATGGGCGGCAACTGGCTTCAGCCCGTTATCGATAAGCTGAACCCGGGGATGAATGTGGGCATCCTCCCAATGCCGATCAACGAGAACGGCGACTTGAACGACAGGCTGTTCGTGGGTCCAGCCAACAACTGGGTGATCTATAAGAATTCACCGGTCAAAGAGGAAGCGAAGGCATTCTTGAACTGGCTGGTCTCTTCGGAAACCGGACAGAAATATTTGACCAAGGAATTTAAGTTTATTCCTGCGTTCACGAATATTAAGCCGGACCCGGCGGATCTCGGCGCTATCGGAGCCGGAGTGCTGGAATATATCGAAGAAGGCAAAGTCCTTGGCTGGCACTGGTCCAAATATCCGAACGGGGCGGCGCCTGAATTCGGCGCTTCAATGCAGAAGTATGTTTCCGGCAAAATAGATGCCGCCGCGATGCTGAGCGAGTTCCAATCCGCTTGGGATAAGATGAAATCCAGAAAGTAAACCGAAACTTATAACTTTTTATTAGGAGGAATTTCAATGAGCTTACAATTTGGACTGCAATTATATTCCGTAAGGGACGAACTGAAGAAGGATTACTGGGGAACGCTGGAAAAGCTGGCCGCCATCGGCTATCGTAATTTGGAAATTGCCATTCATAATGCGGATGCGGGCCTGGAGCCGAATGCGACGGAGCTCCGCAAACGGTTGGATGATCTGGGCATGAGAGTGGTATCGAGTCATATTCAGCCTCTTGATCGTTACGAGGAAATCATTGCGTACAATAAAGAGCTTGGCAGCACGTCCATCGGACTCGGCATCGCTTTCTTCAAGAACAAACGCGAAGTGCTCGAATGCTGCGAGCTGCTGAACCGTCACGGCGAGGCTTATAAAAAAGGCGGGTTAGATTTCTACTATCATAACCACTTCCAAGAGTTCCAGAAGTTCGACGGCGAATACGTCATGGACATCATTCTGGACAATACGGACAAAGATCTGGTCAAAGTTGAGCTAGACACGTATTGGGCTGTCCGCGGCGGCGTCGATCCGATCGCTTATCTGAAGAAGCTGGGCGATCGCTGCGGTCTCGTTCATCAGAAAGACTTGCCTGCATCGGTAGCTCCGAAAAATTTGCTGGAAGTGACGGGCGAAGACGCCGACATTACGTTCGAGCGGTTCCTGGAGCTGAAGAATGTCGATCACTTCTCAGAAGTGGGCGAAGGATCGCTTGATATCGCGGGAATCATTAGCACTGTACGAGAGATCGGAGCGGCGAAGTATATATTCGTCGAGCAAGATCTTACTACCCGTAACCAGCTGGAAAGCGTAGAAATCAGCTATCGAAACATTTCAAAGTTGTTTGAAGTTTAAGCGGCTAGGAGGAGAGAAACATGAAAAAGGTGAAGGTTGGCATCATTGGTTGCGGTAACATCAGCTCGATTTATTTCGAAGCGGGGAGCAAATTCGACATTATCGAGATTGCAGCCTGCGCGGATCTTGATCTTGCGAAAGCGGTAGAGCAGGCGGAGCAATTCAGCGTGCCAAAAGCATGTACGGTCGACGAGCTGCTGGCCGACCCGGAAATCGAGATCGTTGTGAACCTGACGATTCCTCATGCTCATGCGGAGATTCATATGCGGGCGCTCGAAGCGGGTAAGCATACGTATGGGGAGAAGCCGCTTGCGGTCACGATGGAAGACGGACAGCGCATTCTGGAGCTTGCCATGGAGAAGAACCTGCTTGTCGGCTCTGCGCCGGACACCTTTCTTGGCGGCGGCATCCAAACCTGCCGCAAGCTGATCGACGATGGCTGGATCGGCAAGCCGATCGCCGCAACCGCGTTCATGATGGGTTCGGGACCGGAGAGCTGGCATCCGAACCCGGGATTTCTATATGAAGTCGGCGCAGGACCGATGTTCGACATGGGGCCTTATTATTTGACAGCGCTGATCAACTTGATCGGACCGGTGCGCCGTGTATCGGGATCGGCACAGATGACGTATCCGGAACGGACAATCACAAATGACATCGATTACGGCAAAAAAATTCCGGTCGAAGTGCCGACCCATATCGCCGGAACGTTGGATTTCGAGAACGGTGCCGTCGGCACGATCATTACGAGCGTGGACGTGTGGGGCTCCAAGCTGCCGCATATGGAAATTTACGGATCGAAGGGTACCTTGGTTGTTCCCGATCCGAACACGTTTGAAGGACCGGTCTATGTGAAACGCCACAACCAAACCGAGTTTTCGGCGATTCCGCTGACACACGACTTCACGGAGAACAGCCGCGGACTCGGCCTTATGGATATGGCTTACGCGATCCGAAACGGGAGAGAGCATCGTGCAAACGGCGAGATGGCTTACCATGTGCTTGAACTGATGCACGGCTTCCATCTGTCATCAGAGCGGGGCATGCATTACACTGTTGAGAGCAGCTGCAAGCAACCAGCCGCGCTGCCGACCGACTTGCCGAGGAACGGGCTGGACGGTTAATCATAGCTCTTGAATGGAAAGGCAGGGTTTCGTTGGTTTACGGCGGAAACCCTGCCTTTTGCGTTAGATAGGAGGGAAACGGTGGCTCGGAATTCCGCGATAACACTGGTCATAATCGCGTCTGTATGTTATGGATTGCTGGCAACCTTAACGAGAACAGGATTAGCGGGCGGAATGAGTGTGGGCCAGATTAATGGCGTACAGTTCATCGTCGGGACGATTCTGCTCTGGGGAACTGCCATATGGAAACGCAGGCAGTGGCGTAAGCCGTCGTCTCAGGCGGTATTGAAGCTGCTCGCGGTCGGTACGTTTATGGGGATGACCACCGCCTTTTTCAATGCGGCCATTCAGCTCTTGCCGGCTTCCATCGCTATCGTTCTTCTGTTTCAATTTGTATGGATCGGCGTATTGTACGAGTGGATCTTCCGCCGTGTGGCGCCTGACGGCAAGATGCTTGTTTCCATTATGATCTCGATCATTGGGGCCTTGCTCGCCGCCAATGTGTTTCACGGGCAGCTACTTCAGATTCCGCCTATGGGGATATTACTTGGCCTCGGGGCGGCTTTCTCCTATGCAGGCACGTTATATACAAGCGGGAGAGCTGCAATAGAAGTCAGCTCTTGGCTGCGCGGGCCGATCATGGCGACGGGCGGACTGGCAATAATTTTGCTTCTCTATCCGCCTGTAGATCTTCTCCAAGAAGCCGATTGGAACGGGTTCTGGCCGCTGGCCGCTTTGCTTGGCATTCTCGGCATGCTCGTGCCGACGCTCTGCCTCATGTTCGGCACGCCGCCGCTCAGCGCCGGATTGACGACCGTGCTGGGATCATCCCAGCTGCCGGTATCGGTTTTTATGGCAGCGACGGTGCTTGCCGAGAAGGTATCCGGGCTGCAATGGATCGGGGTGGGATTGATTATTGCGGGTATTGTGGTAGCGCAATGGAAGCAGGCCACTCACTCTTGATGCCCAATCAAAAACACCTCCAAGTTGTCCTCCATATCTTGCGACATGGGGACGTTCCCTTGAAGGTGTTTTGATTTATCTTACGTGAGGTCCGTCCCCTATGAAAACAGATTACATAGGGTTTTCTAACTCTCAACTTATTCGAATAAGCTCGAAATGATAGCCGGTATTAATGAATAACCAAAGCATGAGTGCCTAGTGCATCATAGGAAGCAAAAAACTCGTCCGCGTCGTACGTTACTTGGCCTTCCAGCGGATTCATAACATGAACCCGATTGCCCGGTCCGTAGCCGTTCAATACAACGCAATGCAGATTGACCGGCGCCTTGAACAGCTCGCCTGTGTCGCTGAAAAACCAGGACGACGTAATCTTCGGCGGCGACAGATCAAGCGTCACCCAGATGACAACCGGATTACCGCGATCGAGCTCGGCGTAGATCTCTTCCCGCGTACTGCCGCTAATATCGACAGGCGTATGATCGCCTCCGAATTCATCGAATACTTTGTTGGCCGCATCGATGATCGGCGGCGCATACGAGAACCATGCGATCTGATCACGCGGATTGCCGGCATAAGCCTTGTACGGATTGGCTCCGAACAGCTTGCCGTCCTTGCGATAGAAAGGTTCTTTTGGCAAATACTCGTCCGCCATCACTTCTTTCGTCAGATCGTAGCCCATGCCGTTCAGCACGCTGGTCAGCGATGTAATCTCGCAGCCGTTCGGCAGCTCAGGCTTCTGCATCACCAGTGGAACGTCGATGTAGATCTCGGATACATCCAGCTCTCCATTCTCCGTCCACTCATAGCCTTTTACATAAGCCGGTATCGTGCTGGAGAAGGTGACTTCCCGATTCTCCTGATTAACAGCGCCGCCCACCGCCTGGTTGTCCAGCTCGAACGGCTCCATAATATTACTTTGCTTGATCAAATAATTAGTCCCGTAATTCAGCTTGGAAGATACGGCTCTTCCATCTGCATCTGTCGTCACCTTCTCGATGACAGCATCCGTCGTGCCGTTCACAATCGTAAATTCCGTGCCTTTGATCGGCAGGGTCGTTGTGCTGTCGGTATGCAAGATCGTGATGACCCCCTGCTTCACCTTCTCGACAACTGCCGGAGTGCTCTCCGCTTGCTTGCCGTCATTTGTGCCTGGTTTGCTGGCTCCATCGCTCCCCCATTGGAACCCGCTCTTCCCAATCAGAACGACCAGCGCCACCAATCCTGCCGTCATAGCAATCAATAAAAGCCTCTTCAATCGTCTGTACCTCCATGCTTCTGTCTATATTGTTTGGATAAGCTCTACTTGCTAATAAACGTCCGGTAAGCTTCCTCATCCAGCACACGATCAATCTCGCCCATATACTCGGAGTAACGATCCGGGTAGCAGAAGCCTTCCTTGAACCGGTACAGCCCGTCTGATTGATCGAGCTTGAATACACCGCCAAAGTCATAACGCTGCTTGCCTTGCTCCACCGCCCACTTGATCATTTCCCATTGCAGCAAATGAGGAGCCATCAGATTGCGTTTTTCATTCGCGCTGGCACCATAAATATACCAGGTCTTGTCGCCATAACTGATCGCAACGGCAGCGGCAATCGTATCCCCTTCATGCTCAGCCAGATAGACGCGGGTGTAATCCTTGTACGCCTCAAGCATTCTAGCAAAATAGTTATACGGACGATACGAGATGCCATGACGGTTGCTCATGACCACATACAGCTGATGGAACAGCTCCAGATCGGAAGTCTCGGCGCTATAACGGGTCGTCACACCCTTGCGTTCCGACAGACGGATATTGTAGCGTGTTTTGGAATGGAAGCTCTCCAGCAGCTCCTGCTCCGTCTTGCCCAATAGATCCAGCACCATGTTGTAGCGCGGCTGAGTCGTATCCTTGGAGGATACATTCCGGTTGCGCAGCACATAGCCGAGCTCCGCATATTGCTTATGCAGTTCTTCATCATAAGCAGTCTCTGGATCGATTCGCAGCACAAAGGCTTGATGATCGCGTGCGGCTGCCTCGGCTTCCTGAATCAGACGGTCTACGAGCGCCGTGTCTCTCGGGTCACATACAGGCCCTTTGCAGCAATAAGCTAACTTCTGCTCGCCTACCGCATTCACCATCAGCACTGACATCGCAGCGATAATCTCTCCCGCTTCCTCCAGGTAGACGTATAGCGGAATCCAGTTGTTTTTGACCTCGGACCAGCCTGTATCCTGTGTGGTTGTCGCGAATGGAGATGTGCGCACGAAGTGCTCATAACGTGACAAATCCGCTTCATTCGTGATGTCTACGATTGGCATTACAAATTTCCTTTCTGCTCGTAAAATTGTTTGTATCTGTCCTCGTAGCTTTTGTAATACTTGCGCACATGCCACCAGCGCTTAATGGCTTTATCGGCATCGTACTGAAGCGTCATGCAGTACTTCTTCTCCTTGATCAGCCGTTTCATATAGGCGACTGCTTCCTTGTCCTCCGTATACGTCAGCGCTACTTCCTTCGGCACGCCAAGCCACAGATGCTCAGTCTGCGCATACACAGCCGGCTCATCCTTGCCATAGACCAGGCTGTCTACGATAAACTTGGCCAGATTGTACCCGCTTCCTGTTGTGAAGAAGCTGCTCCGGCCTTGGCGAAGGTTAATCTCGAAGATTTTGTACTTGCCGTCTCGCGCATCATACTTCATGTCAAAGTTGGCTAGCCCCGTATAACCGATGGCTTCCAGGAACTGCTGGTACTGCTTGTAGATGTCCTCGTTGTATTCGTTGACAATGGCCACGTAGTTGCCTACCAGTGATGGCGTGCAATCCTCCAGCAGCGGTCTGCCGAGACACATGAGGCGAACTTTGCCATTCTGATCCGAATAGGCGTTCAATACGCGCATATGAGAATCATCGCCCGGAATAAAGTCCTGTACAATCATCGTTCCCGTATACGACGAACTGTAGATCGACTTCAGCGTGCGTTCCAGCTCAGCTTGGTCTTTAATAATATAAGCCTTCTTCTTTCCTTCGAAGGATGCTTCCAGGTAAGCGATGCTGTCTGCTGGCTTCAAGGCAACCGGGAAGCCGAACGGCAGCTCCACCTTATCCTTGTTGTCTTTCGTTACTAGGTACGTAGCCGGGAAGTCGAGACCGTACTGTTCACACATCGCGTAAAAACGGTCCTTGTAGAGCAACTCATCAATCCACTTCTCCGCGACGAACGGCAGCTCGTAATGGGCGGCCAGCTTGTCCTGATTGCGGATGACCAGCTCTGCGTAGCTGTCGCTGCTGGCGATCAGCACAAGCTTCTCCGCCTCTTGCTTCAGCTCGCTTGCAAAGTCGATCATCGCATCCGCGAATACGTCCGGCTCATCCAAGTTCTCGACGACCTTAATCGTCGTAATATCGGAGAAGTTCGTCATGAATAGACGACCCTTGCCGATGCAGCGACTCGTAACGCCGTATTCCATATGGAAGGAACGCGCCATCCCGTACGCGTTAATATCTGTGCCCAAAATTACCGGGATGAAATCCTGCTTTGCCACGAGATCAACCCCCATTTCCTACATATCAATGAAAAATCGCTTATACCATACCAAAAATACATATGTCGTCCACACATAACGAGCACGGTTCTTGCGGCCATGATAATGGTCATCCAGATAGCCGATCAATACTTCGGTATTAAAGAATGCCTTGGCATATTCCGAAGAGAAGGTTTCCTTCACCAGGTTGTAGTACCGCTCCTCGCGCAGCCAGTGACGGACCGGCACCGGGAAACCCAGCTTCGGACGATTCGCCCATTCCTCCGGCAGATCCTTGAGCGCTGCCTGACGAAGCGCATACTTCGTATCGATTGCATTGACCCGGTAGCGTGACGGCAGCTTCTTGCCGAGCTCCATCACCCGTTTGTCCAGGAATGGCACCCGCAGCTCGATGGAGTGGGCCATGCTCATTTTGTCCGCCTTAAGCAAAATATCGCCCGGCAGCCACAGATGAAGATCGAGATACTGCATCTTCGTCACGTCGTCCGCGCCCTTCACCCGGTTGTACACCTTGCCGGTAATGCTGGATACAGAAGGTCCTTTGCGGAACTCCGGCGTCAAGACGCCCAGCGCATCCTCTTCGCTGAAGATAACCGCTTCGCCGATGAATCGCTCCTCCACCTTCTGGCCACCCTTGACCATGAATTCAGTAATCCGGTTTTTCGGGAGCTTCCTCCCGAGATGGTGAGCTGCACGGCGGATGCCGTACGGCAGCTTCTCGTACTTCTCCATCTTCGGCGAATTCTGATACCATGGGTAACCGCCGAATATCTCATCAGCGCCCTCACCCGACAGCACGACCGTAACGTCCTTGCGCGCCAGCTCCGCCAAGAAGTAGAGCGGAAGAGACGACAGGTTCGAGTGAGGCTCATCCATATGATATTGGATCGTCGGCAGCGCGTTAAAGCATTCCTCCGCCGTCACCATCTTACGCTCATTCTGTACATTCAGTTGTTCGGACAAGTCCTTGGCCAGATTCGTCTCATTGAACATCGCTTCATAGTCGGCGAAGCCGACGGAGAACGACTTGTTCGGACGAAGCAGCGATGTAATATAGCTGGAGTCGATACCGCCAGACAGGAAGGAGCCGACTTTCACGTCGCTAATTTTATGCGTCGCTACCGATTCCTTCATCGTCTCGTGGATTTCCTCTACGTAATGCTCCAGCGTATTCTCTTCCTCGTGGAACGCCTTGTCCCAATACTTCTCGATCTTGATCTCGTCGTTCTTGATGATCATATAGTGAGCTGGCGGCAGCTTGTACACGCCCTTGAAGAACGTCTCGTCCATCGATGAATATTGGAATGTCAGGTACGGCCGAAGCGCGTCCTTGTTCAGTTCCTTCACGAAGGAAGGATGCGGCAGGAACGACTTAATCTCCGAACCGAAGATAAAGGTATTATCCACGGTATGACGCGTATAGTAAAGCGGCTTGATACCGAACCCGTCGCGTGCAATAAACGTCGTATCGTTGCGCTTATCCCATATACAGAATGCGAACATGCCGCGCAGACGCTGCATCATCTCTGTACCGTAAGCGAGATAGCTATATATAAGCACTTCGCTATCCGAGGATGTACGGAAGTTGTAGCCTTGCGCCTTCAATTCCTCGCGAAGTTCCTGGAAGTTGTAGATCTCTCCATTGAAGACGAGCACAATATTGCCGTCTTCGCTATACAGAGGCTGGTTCGCAGCCGTAGACAGGTCAATAATGCTCAGTCTGCGGAAGCCGAGCACGACGCCTTCATCCTCATGCACGCCGCCGCTGTCCGGCCCGCGATGGATAATTGTTTCAAGCATATGTTCCATTACAGATGAATGATCAATTGTATTTTTTCCTTTTATATATCCGACAAAACCGCACATATTATTTCACCTCTATGTTCATATCCATACCATTTTACCATAGGCGAACCTATTCCCCTACTATACCGACAGCAAAGGAAAACTATGCCTTTTCATAAGGCATTTAGTCCTCTTCCATGATACCTTCTGGGAGGGTGGTTGTCGACTTATGGCGGTTAGAATCCCCTCATTTCTAAACGAGCTTTAACCGCGTCAAATAATTTCTACTTTTTCTTCATAACCAAGCCTTAAGTCTAGTACCATTCACCGACGGAGGTCTGTTTTGCTGGAGGATGCTTTTCTCTATAATAAATAGCATGAGTTAAATTATGGATACGTTGGGGGCGAGCAAGCCCTCGTAGTGGTTATAAACAATTAGAGTGGAAATGGGGATCTATTATGAAAAGTTATCAAAAAATAAGTCTGCTAGTTACGGCTACCATGCTGGCCATTGCTCTGACCGCTTGCAGCGGCACTGTTAACAAGCTTACGGATAAAGTCGTTATTGGTGAAGGATCTGGCTCAGGGGAAGTCGTCTCCAAGGGCAAACATACATTTGAAGCTAATGAATTTGAGAACATAAAAGTCGCTACAGAAGCCATGTTAATTGATATCGTGCGCAGCAAATCCGAGCAAGCTGAAGTTGAATTGATGGCTGACAGCAAGGTGGAGAAGGATATTACCTTTAATGTCGCGATCAAAAATGACGTGCTCGAAATTGAAACAAAGGAAAAGAACAGCAAAATCATCGGTGATAATCGCGGAGAGCGCCGGTTGATTATCTCGCTGCCTGAGAAACAGTATGACAAGGTTACTATCAACAATAACTTCGGTGCGATTGAGGGTTCGCAGCTGCATGTGAATTCGCTTAAAGTTAAAAACGATGTAGGCTCAATCCGATTGAGCAGCATTGTAGGGGCGATGCATCTCGAAACAGCTACCGGCGATATTCAAATCGATGGTGTTAGCCTGAATAACGACCTTACTGCCAAGACGGAGGTAGGATCCATTCGTGTTCAATTGAATGAATCTCCCGCTGCAGCTAACGTAAGCCTGAAGAGCGAGGTCGGCAACGTTACCAGCAATTTGGAGACGATTGAATACACCGCGAATACCAAACGAGAAATAACGGGCACAATCGGCTCGAAAGGACCTCGGTTGGAAGCATCCGTATCTGTCGGCTCCGTTACAGTAGAAGCATAAAACCTATCAAAAGGGGTTGGCCGAATTATGGCCAACCCCTTAACTTTATTCTTGTAGTATACGGCAACACTGGCGGCCCCGAGATGAATCGAACATCCGACACCACGTTTAGGAAACGTTAACCGGACGTATAAGGGCCGTAAGCCGCATCGTATCTATGTTCGGACACTCAGCGAGGGCGCACGGTTTTTGCGATAACTCCACGTACACCTATTTTAACGGAGTTACAGGCCGATTTCAAACGAAAAAAGGGCGCAGATGACAACGGATTATTTCCGCAATCAACTACGCCCAACGTACTTACTTTAGTTCGCTAATCGACGTTAACAACAACAATAGCCGGACCGTTTACGCTGATTTTCACGTCCTCGTACGGTTCGACTACCGTTGTTCGCACGCCCTCACGTTTCGCTAATTCTTCCGTTAATTCCTTCGTACTATACTCCGCTAGTGTCACACGCCCACCTCCGTCATTTATCAATACTTACGGTCCTCGTCGCGGCCTCCCACGTCACCTTAACGTCCACGCCGCACATACCGCCGATCGCCGCCGCAATTTCCCGGGCGGGAACGTACGTTGTACTATTCGTAATATGACCGTCGTTTAGCTTCGTACCATTGACGATGACGTTTACGGGCGATAACGTGGATGTCTTCGTTGTAATCGGAACGGAAGGCAACGACGGCTCCGTTGGTTTGGTCGGTTTAACCGGTTCTGTTGGTTTTGGCGCAAGTTTGGCGGAAACCATCGTTTTAAATTCGGTCCACCCCGTCCACTTTCCGTCCTTGTTCATAAGACGCGGACAATTCTTACGGCTCCAATCGTAGTGACGCCGCAGCTTATCGATTCCCCAACCGCGTTCCCGTAACAGACTCGCCACTAGCTCCGCTGCCCGATCGAGTGTCTTCGCGTAATCACCGGATTCGCAAATCTCAATTCCGATAGACGAACGATTCCCCGGGCCGCTACCGCCGTCTCCCGCATGCCAACCGACCTCGTTGAGCGGTAGGCATTCGATTGTCTCGCGCTCATCTATTGCGATGTGATAGGAAGCTGTCGCGGTGTTCCCTGGGTTCGTCAGCCAATTACGCTCATTGCGTGCTGTCGACGTCGGATTTCCAGTATTGTGGATCGTAATATATGTCGGAACCATTACGATTCCCGGACGCCGATTACACGGAGTAGACTTCGGAATATGATCGACTATATACGTCATTATTTATCGTTCCCCTTCGTTTTCAGTACGTCGATTACGTCACGCAATTTACCCGGCAGCTTCATCCCGGACCGGCCGAGATTCTCCGTAATGCTGACGAGTTCATTCGCGATGTAGAAGTAGACGGCCGCCGTCATTACAATGGCTTCGAGTTCGAGTAGGATATCGATTCGGTGCGCCAGGATGATAACGAGTAGCGCCAGCCCTTTTTTGCCCGCGCCAATACTTGCGACCGATGACGATAAGCCGCGCCCCTCCGCTCTGCTTGCGTAAACGCCCGTTACGATATCGATAGCGAACGCGACAAGTAGAAACGAAAGAGCCTCCGTCCAATGTCCGAACGCATACGCAATGACCGCTCCGGCCGCGCTTGCTACCGACCCTGTTATACCGTTAATAGTTACGAGATTCATTGCGCATCCGCCTCCGTGGAATAATGTTTAATTGCCGTCACAGCCGGATCACCGTCTGCATTATAGTGAACAAGAGCCTTGCCGATTTCCGTTTGCAACTCCGTTAGAATCCGCGACTCCTTACCGGGATGAAGCTGTAGGAACGCTAGGATGACGTTGTTTATTTCCGGAACCGGTTCGGCTGCGTTAACGAGAAATTCGAGTTTGTGCGTGACTTTCGCCATGTAACGTGATACCTCCGTGTGATTAAATTTGAACGCAAAAAAGCCCCGGCCATTTACGGCTAGGGCTTACGTTGTTTATTCGGGTTATTTCTTAGCGGACTCTAACGCAGCGAGTTCGGCTTCGAGTGCGGTGATTTCCGCTTCGTATGCGGCGATACCTTCTTCTTTAATAGCGATCGCCTCTTCTAAACTTTTTCTTGCCTCTTCAGTGGGCATTTCCTGAAGACGTGCCTTGTCCTCGTTACGAACATTTACGAGGGCATCTCGCAGTCTTTTCGTGTGTGCTATTTGAAGGTTTAAGAACTCTGCGTCCTTCTCGATAACAGACTCCTCCTTAGTCGATAAATACACTTTGCCGGGCTCGAAGTCTACGTCCATACCAGCAATCTCCGCTATTTGACGAATCGGACCGTAACTGCTGCCCTTGATGATCGGTACATCCCCGACGGACTTATTATCAACGTATAATTCCCATACGCTGCCTACTTTTTCGTTAACCAGCGCTTTGAATCCGCCAGCCATTGCGGAACCGGCCGTCATTATTACCGCGCCTACGATAGCCCCCGCAATAAATATCAGTAATTTTTTCATAGGTTTATACCTCCGTTTGTTTTGGAACATTATACCACGGAAGTATAATGACGTTAACTATGCAGATTCGAGAGCGGAGACTCGCGTTTCTAAGATTTGAACATAAGACCACGTTGCCTTTGCATCAAGCGCTTGTTGTAGAGATTGAGATACCCCTCCCCCAAGTCCCTCACTACGAATGCTAGCCCAATTCAAAAAGTAGACGCCATTGTATCCGCGTAACGTAATACGGTTCAATTCAGCATGAAGTGCTGGTCCATTGATGTAAAGTCCCGTAGCCGGGTCATTTGTGGGCGTCATCGATACAAGACTGCCGCCATTACTGAACTCTAAACTCGGCGAGGGCGAGGTACTTCCGTACGATCGCATCTCTATTCGAGCGGCGTTTGAAGCTTCTACCTTGAACATACTTGATGTATTCGACATCTCCGCACGTGGATAATTACCGGAAGCGATTGTCTGAATTAATGATCCTGTAACCGTGGTACCGTTGATTGTACCGGCATTAATCGTACTACCGTTGATTACCGAGCCGTTAACAACCGCCGCTTGCAACGTCCCCGAAAAGTACGCGTTACCTGTCGCCGAATCCTGCCATATTGTCCGTACGCCAGACTTATTAAACAACGCTAACCCGTACTCGCCCGGTGCCGTCTGTCCAAGCCGCACCATTGTCCGGTCCTGCGCGTCAGCTACCCGCATACCCATACCGTCGACTAACGTTATAGAGTCGTCGTATTTGATGCCCTTCAGTACGGCGTTTTCAGACGTATACACCATTGCCTTCCGTGAGCCGACCGTTGCTTGGAAGATGTAGTCTGACGTTTTCATCTCGCGGAAGTTGGCCAATACTACACGGCCGCGTTTCGGTTCAAACGGATATCGTTCGTACTCCGTTATCCTCGCGTCAAACCGGTATCCCATCGACTCGTCAATGACCGTTATCGTGTCGCCTACCTCGCGGGTTGCTTCGGACTTAAATTCGGGGTCAACTTTTTCGAGTTCCACGAAATCGATTTCGTATGACACCTTCGGTAGCTCAACCGTTGTGATATATCGTTGCATCTCCGCCAACAAACGGCTTTGATCCTCGATTTCCGGGAAGTCGATAGACCCTTCGAATATATGGTTGACGTCAATATATTGACTATCGATATACTTAACGGAGTGGCCCGGCAAACCTTCGATTGTAAGCCCGTTCTTCCCGTAACCGTACAGCCGCGTAATACGTTCCATGTCGTGACTCTTACGTACGATCCCCGTAAGGTTTTTACGATAGCGGATTACGACGCCGTTGTTCGCCCCTTTGCGAGTGGCTAACGTAATGGCCGTGTTGTCATACGATAAGTCGCCGTTATACAACGTCCGGACGTCGTTAAGGAGTTCGTGTTTCCGCTTCTCCCCGAACTCGAATACATCCGCTGAATTAAAAGAACCCTCCACCGCGAAGGCGAAGGGCGTATTATTTCCGATAAGTCCGAGCTGATAGGTAGGCGGCACGTTAGCCGTAAAGTCTACGTAATAATCGAGATAGTAACGGTTAAGTTCAAACGCGACGTGATGCGCCTCGACACGTTTATAAATCCGGAGGCCGCGCCGTTCCTCGTCCACTCGTTTAATAACGAATATCTGCCCGGCGAGCCCGACGTCAGGTAGATCGCTGGGAAACCGGACCTCATTACGTTCGATTATCGCGGCATAACGTTCGTTATCGTCCGACAATTTCGGATATGTGAACGTCACGTAAAACGGACCATTCAGCGACTCCTTTACGGTTACTTCGGCTGCGGCCGGAAGATAATGCACGGCGTTTTCGCCGACTATCGCCCGTAGCTGTAATCGGCTTCTAAACTTCGTCGTAATGTCGCATACCTCCTTTCGCGCAAAATAAAAACGGCATGTCGCGAGGACACACCGTTTTGTTGGCCTATACCTCGTACCACGATGCGCCGATCTTTTCGAGTTTTAACGTCTGATTGTACGCCAACGGTAAATTTGCCCCGCCCTTCAATACGATAGTTGCGTTATTGGCAATCGTCGTTTTCTGCGGGCTGGCGTTACCAGCAACGTTAAGTATCGTAACTACCTGGCCGTCAATACCCGTAATGGACGTAATTGTATTAGCGTCCGGCTGATTCATGACAACTCGATTGACGGCGGTTGCGTCGATTGTTGACGTATTACTTTGGATATTACGCCTACTAGCTGTCACAAACGCGTTTGTGACTTCAAATTTAGCGTCATCGAGTTCATACTTCTTAACGCCTCCTATATACTTTTCCTCTCCGCCATTCGGTGCGATCGACCATAAGTATTTTCTTCCCTGAGTTCGGACGCTGTTCGCGTATACTCCATCATCTGAATACATGTAAAGCATTTGACCATGTTGTAACGCGATTGACTTCGACGATTCCAGTCCGATCTCCGGATTTGACGGCGCATGTTTCGGTAATCCCGGTCCGATCATAAGTACGGCACGTGCAATAGAATTAAACAAGGCGACCCAGCGGCCACCAATAATTCTCCCGTCTTGGAAAGAGAATCCGATATCAGGATTTTTATTGTCATATTCGCTACCTTCGAGAACTTTACCATTAACCCAAAACACACCGTTGCCGTGATACCCTTTATCGCCCTCTTGATCCGCGTGAAAGTAGATTCCGAGGTCACGATAGGCTTGGCCCAAATGATAGGCATCCGCAAATAGCTTTATACATCCGCCGACACCTGTCGTAACTTTGCTTTTTGCTAAGACGTAAAACCGCGTCGCGTTATCGGAAAATTTCGTATTAACGATCCCGATCCATGAAAGCATCGTCGATACAAACTTTGACGTAGCTCCAACGCGATCTAGTCCACCCTCAGTTACGACACCATCGGCCGCATCTAATCGACCTTTTAGCGTTGAATATGCGGCTCCGCCTTCTGGTTGTCTCGCGTCTACTATTTCCGTATTACTGTCGCCAGCCTCCGCTACGATATTCTCCACACGTTGGTTTATGGCGTCTAGCGCATGACTGACGGTTTCTGCCGCAATATCTCCTTCGTACGTGATATGTTCGGCGGAATGCGCCCGCTCGGATGCTTTATGCTCCACTATTTCAACGTTTACAGCGGTATCATTATCGCGAAGTTTGGGCCACGCCTCTTCGAGAGTCATCGAGCCATCAATAGGTTGTAAATCAGCCAAGGACGTACCTCCTTATAAATATTTTGCGCGAAATGAAAAAGAGACATCGCAATTAAGCGTCGTCCCTTGTATAGTCACGTAATTAATGCCGGGTTCTAGCGTTATAAACTCAACGTCCGAATATTGAAGCGTACTCGACCCGCCCTTTTTGACGGTCATTCGTTCGCCGTCAACGATTAAGGTTTCGTTGTTTAACGTACCGCTGTACACGAACGTTTTGTCGCCTGCGGAAATGGAGAGGTTTGCGCAGCTCCCTGTAATGGTAATCGTAGGCGTAACGTCTTCGTATCCCCAATTGTTTACCTCAACGGTTTGCGTCCCGTCAATACGGTAACTCCACGTATCATCTAAACGGATTTCCGTGTCTAGTACGATAGTAGAATCTAGTATAACGTTATCGGACAACGTAGCCGACCGGGAATACGGGTCCGTACACTTCATCGCAAAACGTAGCTCGCCGTATTTACCAATCTGCTCCGGCGTCAAGTTGCCCGATAATTTGGCGGTAAAAAAGCGGTCAGGCACATCGTCAAAAACGAGCATACCCGCCGCTGTTGTCGGCTTAAGCCACGATAATATCTCGGATTGCCTCCGTTTAAACATACGAGAGTCAGGGACGATATCGACCGTTATCTCGATTTCGCGCTTACCGAGTTCGGTCCCGTAGTCTATCACGCCGGGCGTTCCGGCTGGCTCATCCTCGTACTCTCGCAAGTTCGGACTATTAACGGTATACCGGAGGAGGCGGACGCCTAACTCCGAGCAATGCCGTCCTTTATACGTAAAGCCGTAAGTTGTATCGATAGACACTATCCGCCACCTCCCATAAATTGATTCCGTGCCATTTCCGTAGCCATATCGACGCCAGTCCGTCCGATCGCACGTACATCGATTTCGTCTTCTAGCGTTGTATCGTTCATTTCCACGCCGACGAGTTTTTCGATATTAACCGTTGTCCCGCCGCCGCGACCTCCGACAATACCCGCAATTTGCTGCGGAGTAAGCACGACTTCGCCTTGACGTAAAATCGCCGTAATCTCGTCCGGCATAAGCATGTCGCCTGCGGAGAAGCTGCGTTGTCCAACGATACCGCCCGTATGGAATAACGGAGCCCCGTCGA
>NZ_JBHVQB010000009.1:366971-371559 GCF_042887015.1 Paenibacillus sp. NPDC057967 | reverse complement strand
GCTACTGGCGCAGATGGCGCGACTGGACCTACAGGTGCTGACGGGGCTACTGGCGCAGATGGCGCGACTGGACCTACAGGTGCTGACGGGGCTACAGGTGCTACTGGCGCAGATGGCGCGACCGGGCCTACAGGTGCTGACGGAGCTACAGGTGCTACTGGCGCAGATGGCGCAACCGGACCGACTGGACCTACGGGGGCTGACGGTGCGACGGGTGCTACTGGCGCAGATGGCGCAACCGGACCGACTGGACCTACGGGGGCTGACGGTGCGACGGGTGCTACTGGCGCAGATGGCGCGACTGGACCTACAGGTGCTGACGGGGCTACTGGCGCGGATGGAGCAACCGGACCTACTGGACCGACGGGGGCTGACGGTGCGACGGGTGCTACAGGTGCTGACGGAGCTACTGGACCGACAGGTACTGACGGGGCTACTGGCGCGGATGGCGCAACCGGACCAACTGGACCTACGGGGGCTGACGGGGCTACTGGCGCGGATGGTGCTACTGGCCCGACTGGACCTACGGGGGCTGACGGGGCTACTGGCGCGGATGGCGCTACTGGCCCGACTGGACCTACGGGTGCCGATGGTGCGACGGGTGCTACAGGAGCAACCGGACCTACGGTAACTTCAGAAGGATTCTCTGCTTTAACTACAGCCGCTGGTGTTGCCGCTTCGCAACAAATTGTTAACTGGACTGTGACTGACCCTTATTTTGCTGACCCTAGCTTCAACCCAGTAACTGGAGTATACACTGTTCCTACAACTGGCAGATATCTAATTACTGCGACAATTGGTTATACAACAACAGCCGCCATTACAATTAACTTAGGACCCGGTATTGACCCAGCCTTTGTCGTACGCAGAATTACTGACGCAACAGATCTTATTACAGGTCTTTTCCCTGTACTGAACGTCAACGTCGTCTTGGTCCTGACATTACGCGCTGTACTTGGTAATGGCACAGTTACTTTGGCTGGCGAAGTCGAACTTACAGCTGGAGAAACTGTTGGATTGTTCTATGTCTCCGATGGATTAACTCTTGCACTGGATTTAGGAGGAGCAGGCAGCGGCGTCTACTGGTCCATTAACCAACTTGCTTAATCTATTTTTAGCTCTGCCAGTTCAATAATCACTAAACTTGATGGCCCTTGGTCCTCTAATAGAGAGACCAAGGGCCTTTTGTGTATATGAAATAAGACATCCTTTTCTCTCAAAGCAACCTTCTTTACCGAACTTATCATTTTTGATCAATAATATTGCGGTCCCATTTAATCAGACAGAAAAATTGCAAGACCTGTCCCCTCCCCTCCTTCAGCACAATCCGCTATTTTTTCTAATTGACTTAATTTATTATATGTAATTTAGAAGCGAATTAGCGGAAGGTACTCCATAAAAGCAACTATTAATCACACAACTACAGCTGTTATATCAATAGCATTAGGAGCAGGTATCTTCCCCTCTTTCCGAGTTAGACGCACATCACCTGGCACAACAGATCTCATTGTAGCGGACTTCCCTATTTTAAATGTCAATATTGCGTTGTTGTTAAGTTTGAGGACTATTTTAGGAAGTGGAGCAGTTACAATAGCAGGCGATGTTTTATTTAACGCAAATGACACTGTGGGTCTTGTCTATGTATCTAACGGACTGACAATTGGTCTATCTCTAGGAGGAACCACTAACGAGGGAATCGTTTGGTCTATTCATCAAATCGCATAATTACAGTTACCTTCAAGACCCTCTATTATTGAGGGTCTTTGTCTTGCCTAGCCATTCATTTCCCTGCCAAAATCCCCTCCCCTGCTTCATTTCCTTGTAGAATTCTTTCCCAATTTCTCTTACACGTTCATATGATACATAGGCGAATATAACGAAGGACGGGGAGGATCATGAACGATAACTCAGATAATGTATCACATACCCGCTTTCCCAAAAGTACATGCAAAAAACTTTCGAAAAAGAAAAAGACACTCCGAAGAAACATTCCATGCACAGCAAAAAAGAAAATACCAAAATGTTGTATCGAAGGTCCAACCGGACCCACTGGACCAAGAGGTGAAACGGGAAGCCGAGGTAAGCGAGGAAAAAGAGGTGCAACAGGAGTTACTGGTGCAACTGGCGCGACGGGACCAACAGGTATAATAGACGTTGATCCCCTTTTCTATGTGATTGGCCCTGTAGGTTCAGCACAAGTCGGTTATAGAGAACAAGTTATTTTTGAATCTGACACAATTCAAATTGAGGTTTCGGAAGGGTCGGCAATTGTTCGCTTAGAGATCGAAAATCCAGGCCCCACTGGACCAACGGGTCCGACTGGCGTTACTGGTGCAAGTGGAGCTACTGGACCGACGGGGTCAACTGGTACAGATGGAGCCACCGGTGCTACCGGTCCGACGGGGCCAACTGGTATGGACGGCGCTACTGGAGCTACTGGATCGACAGGACCAACTGGCGCAGACGGCGCTACTGGAAGTACCGGTCCGACGGGACCAACTGGCGTTGATGGCGCTACTGGACCAACCGGAACCACGGGCCAAACTGGTGCCGATGGAACCACAGGAGCTACAGGGCCAACCGGCGCGGATGGCGCTACTGGAGCCACCGGACTGATAGGGCCAACTGGTACGGACGGCGCTACTGGACCAACCGGAACCACTGGGTCAACTGGTGCGGACGGTGCCACTGGACCGACGGGACCAACTGGCGCGGACGGCGCTACTGGAGTTACCGGACCGACAGGGCCAACTGGTGTGGATGGCGCTACTGGACCAACCGGAAGCACTGGGTCAACTGGTGCGGACGGTGCCACTGGACCGACGGGACCAACTGGCGCGGGCGGCGCTACTGGAGCTACCGGACCGACAGGGCCAACTGGTGTGGATGGCGCTACTGGACCAACCGGAACCACAGGGCCAACTGGTACAGACGGCGCCACTGGACCAACCGGACCGACGGGGCCAACTGGTGTGGACGGCGCTACTGGAGCTGCCGGACCAACGGGGCCCACTGGCGCGGACGGCGCTATTGGACCAACCGGGCCGACGGGAACAACTGGCGTAGACGGCGCTACCGGACCAAACGGTCCGACAGGGTCAACTGGTGCCGTTGGAGCCACTGGAGCTACAGGGCCAACCGGCGCGGATGGCGTTACTGGAGCTACAGGGCCGACGGGACCAACTGGTGCGGACGGTGCTACTGGACCAACCGGAACCACAGGGCCAACTGGCGCGGACGGCGCTACCGGACCAACCGGACCCACAGGGTCAACTGGCGAAGAAGGTGCTACTGGAGCTACCGGACCAACTGGGCCCACTGGGCCAACTGGCGCAGATGGCGTTACTGGCGCTACCGGACCCACAGGGCCAACTGGTGTGGATGGCGCTACTGGACCAACCGGAACCACAGGGCCAACTGGTACAGACGGTGCTACTGGAGCTACCGGATCGACAGGACCAACTGGCGCTGACGGTGCTACTGGAGCTACCGGATCGACAGGACCAACTGGTGCGGACGGTGCCACCGGAGCTACCGGTCCAACAGGGCTAACTGGCGTTGATGGCGCTACCGGAGCCACTGGACCAACCGGAACCACCGGGCCAACTGGCGAAGACGGCGTCACTGGACCAACCGGAACCACAGGACCAACTGGCGCGGACGGCGCTACTGGAGCTACCGGATCGACAGGACCAACGGGTGCGGACGGTGCCACCGGAGCTACCGGTCCAACAGGGCTAACTGGCGTTGATGGCGCTACTGGAGCCACCGGACCAACTGGGCCAACTGGTACAGACGGCGCCACTGGGTCAACTGGCGCTACTGGAGCTACCGGACCGACAGGGCCAACTGGTGAGGACGGCGCTACTGGAGCTACCGGACCGACAGGGCCAACTGGTGTGGATGGCGCTACTGGAGCTGCCGGTTCAACAGGGCCAACTGGCGCTGACGGTGCTACTGGAGCTACCGGATCGACAGGACCAACTGGTGCGGACGGTGCCACCGGAGCTACCGGTCCAACAGGGCTAACTGGCGTTGATGGCGCTACCGGAGCCACTGGGCCAACTGGTACAGACGGCGCCACTGGACCAACCGGAACCACTGGGCCAACTGGTGAGGACGGCGCTACTGGAGCTACCGGACCGACAGGACCAACTGGTGTGGATGGCGCTACTGGAGCTGCCGGATCGACAGGACCAACTGGTGTGGATGGCGCTACTGGAGCTGCCGGATCGACAGGACCAACGGGTGCGGACGGCGCTACTGGACCAACCGGAACCACTGGGCTAACCGGCTCGGATGGCGCCACCGGAGCTACCGGTCCAACTGGGCCAACGGGTGCGGACGGCGCTACTGGAGCCACCGGACCAACAGGGCCTACTGGCGCAGATGGCGTTACTGGACCAACCGGAGCTACCGGTCCAACTGGGCCTACTGGCGAAGACGGCACTACCGGACCAACAGGGCCGACAGGGCCAACGGGTGCCGATGGAGCCACTGGAGCTACCGGACCCACAGGGCCAACTGGCGCGGATGGCGCTACTGGACCAACCGGAACCATTGGGCCAACTGGCGAAGACGGCTTCAC
>NZ_JBHVQB010000009.1:284685-366872 GCF_042887015.1 Paenibacillus sp. NPDC057967 | reverse complement strand
CTGGACCAACTGGTCCGACAGGGCCAACCGGCGCCGATGGAGCCAACGGAGCGACCGGACCCACTGGGCCAACTGGTATGGACGGCGCTACTGGACCAACCGGAACCACAGGACCAACTGGTGCGGACGGTGCCACCGGAGCTACCGGTCCAACAGGGCTAACTGGCATTGATGGCGCTACTGGAGCCACCGGCCCCACAGGGCCAACTGGCGCAGACGGCGTCACTGGACCAACTGGTCCGACAGGGCCAACCGGCGCCGATGGAGCCAACGGAGCGACCGGACCCACTGGGCCAACTGGTATGGACGGCGCTACTGGAGCTACCGGATCGACAGGACCAACTGGTGCGGACGGTGCCACTGGGACTACCGGTCCAACAGGGCCAACCGGCGCGGATGGCTCTACTGGATCAACAGGTCCGACGGGGCCAACTGGTGCGGACGGCGCTACTGGACCAACCGGAACCACAGGGCCAACTGGTACAGACGGCGCCACTGGACCAACCGGACCGACGGGGCCAACTGGTACAGACGGCGCTACTGGAGCCACCGGATTGACAGGTGCGGACGGCGCTACTGGAGCTACCGGATCGACAGGACCAACTGGTGCGGACGGCGCCACTGGGGCTACCGGTCCAACAGGGCCAACCGGCGCGGACGGCGCTACTGGAGCTACCGGATCGACAGGACCAACTGGTGCGGACGGTGCTACTGGACCAACCGGCCCCACAGGGCCAACTGGTGCAGACGGCGCCACTGGACCAACAGGTCCGACGGGGCCAACTGGCGCAGACGGCGTCACTGGACCAACAGGTCCGACAGGGCCAACCGGCGCCGATGGAGCCAACGGAGCGACAGGACCAACTGGTGCCGACGGTGCCACTGGGGCTACCGGTCCAACAGGGCCAACTGGCGCAGACGGCGCTACTGGAAGTACCGGTCCGACGGGACCAACTGGCGTTGATGGCGCTACTGGACCAACCGGACCCACGGGCCAAACTGGTGCCGATGGAGCCACAGGAGCTACAGGGCCAACTGGCTCAGACGGCGCTACTGGACCAACAGGTCCGACAGGGCCAACTGGTCCCGATGGAGCCACTGGAGCGACTGGAGCCACCGGACCCACTGGGCTAACCGGTGCAGATGGCGCTACTGGACCAACAGGTCCGACGGGACCAACTGGCGCCGACGGCATTACCGGACCGACAGGGCCAACTGGCGCGGATGGCGCTACTGGAGCCACCGGACCCACTGGGCCAACTGGCGCAGACGGCGCCACTGGACCAACCGGAACCACAGGGCCAACTGGCGCGGACGGCGCTACTGGAGCTACCGGGCCGACAGGGCCAACCGGCGCCGATGGAGCCACCGGAGCTACCGGATCAACCGGAACCACAGGGCCAACTGGCGCGGATGGCGCTACTGGAGCCACCGGACCCACTGGGCCTACTGGCGCAGACGGCGCTACTGGACCAACCGGCGCGGACGGCGCCACTGGACCGCCCGGACCGACGGGGCCTACTGGCGCAGACGGCGCTACTGGAGCATTCGGACCCACAGGGCCAACTGGCGCGGACGGCGCCACTGGACCGCCCGGACCGACGGGGCCTACTGGCGCTGACGGCGCTACTGGAGCATTCGGACCCACAGGGCCAACCGGCGCGGACGGCGCCACTGGACCGCCCGGACCGACGGGGCCTACTGGCGCCGACGGCGCTACTGGACCAACAGGTCCGACGGGACCGACTGGTACGGACGGCGCTACTGGACCAACAGGTCCGACGGGGCCGACTGGTACGGACGGCGCTACTGGACCAACCGGAACCACAGGGCCAACCGGCGCGGACGGCGCCACTGGACCGCCCGGACCGACGGGGCCGACTGGCGCGGATGGAGCCACAGGGCCGACTGGCGCCGACGGCGCTACTGGAGCAATCGGACCCACAGGACCAACCGGCGCGGACGGCGCTACTGGAGCTGCCGGTGCTACTGGACCGACAGGACCAACCGGACCAGAGGGTGTTACAGGTGCGACCGGGGCCACTGGCAATACAGGCGCGACCGGGGCTACAGGTAACACCGGTGCAACCGGAGCTACTGGCAATACAGGCGCAACTGGCGCCACAGGTGATACTGGAGCTACTGGAGCTACCGGCAATACAGGGGCTACAGGGCCTACGGGAGCCACAGGTCCGAACTTTGCTACCAACGGCTTCTCCGGCAGGATCAACAACACGACGGTGTCATCCGATACCCAACTTGCCAACTGGACCGTCACAGCTCCTTATTACGGCAATGCCGCTTTTAATGCAACCACAGGTACATTCACTGTCCCAACCACCGGAAGATATTCGATCAAAGCTACAGTCAACTACACGACCACCGCTGTTATTTCCATTGCATTAGGAGCCGGTATCTTTCCTTCCTTCCGCGTGAGGCGTACCTCCCCCGGAACAACGGATCTGATTATTGCCGACTTCCCTATTCTGAACGTCAATATCGCTCTTCTGCTAAGCTTAAGAACAATCCTGGGCAGCGGCGCAGTAACGCTTGCTGGCGATGTCGCCCTTAACGCTGGCGATACAATTGGTCTGGTCTATGTAGCCAACGGCTTGACGATCGGATTGTCGCTTGGCGGCACATCCAACGAAGGCATCGTATGGTCCATTCATCAAATCGCCTAATCCCCTCCCTTCTGATATAAAAAAATCCCTTCCGATTTCGATCGGAAGGGATTTCTTCATGCCGTTAGAACGGCAGCTTAATATTAAACAAGACTTTAACCTGTTTTTCCTCAAACTTCACTTCACTAACAGAGACCATATCTCCCGTCGGCAAATCAAGCGGAACGACTATCGTCTCCAACATCCGAAGCGGCAACTGAATTCCTTTCATCGATAATGATTGAGGTCTCAATGCCAGATTGGGATTTTGCCACTCCAAGCGATATTCGGCAAGGATTTGAGCCGGAATCCTGTCTCTGTAAGTGATGTTCAAATCTGCAATCAACCGGTCACCATCCAGCTCGAATTGCGCGCCGTCCAATCTGACATCCTCAGCTACATCACGGTCTATATGCTTCTTGATCAAATCGTTCACTTCGGCTTCGCTCAGCACTAGCTCCGGCTTAAGTCGCTTTACCATATCTACAGCCTTCTGCCGGACATCTATCGGATTATAATTCAAATTAAGAGGCTTGTCCGGGGCGATATAAGATAAAAACCACCAAGCCGCACCTCCTGCGATCAGCAACAAAACAATTAAGGTGATAAACAATCTTTTTATAAATTTCCCCATTCCCTACCTCCTTGTCCAGCTCCTATTCTATCGAATTAGATATTTTGAAGCCAGTCCTTCATTCTTCCTGACATAATGGTATAATGAATCCACTAATTATCCAAGACGTACAGTGAATGACGGAAGGAAGGTTCTCAATGAGTAGTCATCCCTTATCCTATAACCATATAAGACTGGAAGAAATCGTACAGGCTCAAATGCATCTGAAAGATGTCATCTCCCGCACCCCGCTTCAATTTAATCGAGTCCTATCGGAACGCTACAACTGCCAGGTCTGGCTCAAACGCGAAGATCTGCAAGTCGTACGTTCGTTCAAAATAAGAGGTGCCTACCATCTGATGCGCTCCCTCTCCCCCGAGGAGACAGTAAAAGGCGTCGTATGCGCAAGCGCCGGCAACCACGCCCAAGGCGTAGCCTACTCCTGCCAGACATTAGGCATACCGGGCAAGATCTACATGCCGAGCACAACGCCGAGACAAAAGGTGAAGCAAGTATCTTTCTTCGGCGGTGACATGGTCGAAGTCGTTCTGACCGGCGATACGTTCGATGACGCTTATGCGGAAGCAATCGCGGAGAGTCAGCGCAGCGGACTCGCCTTCATCCATCCATTCGATGACCCGAAGATTATTGCCGGCAACGGTACAGTCGGTCAAGAGCTAATGGAGAAGGCGGAGACTGCACCGGATTATATCTTCGTCACAGTCGGAGGTGGCGGGCTCGCCGCCGGTGTAGCCTCTTATATCAAGATCGTCGCACCGCAAACTCAAATCATAGGGGTCGAGCCTGAAGGAGCCCCGTCGCTCCGCGCCTCTCTCGATGCGGGTGAAGTTGTGCCGCTTGATAAGATAGACAAGTTCGTAGACGGAGCTGCAGTCAAGCGCATCGGCGACTTGACGTTCTCCATCTGCCAAGAGCTGCTGGACGATGTCATCACCGTACCGGAAGGCAAAGTATGTACGACGCTTCTTGATCTGTATAACGAAAACGCCATCGTTGCCGAGCCTGCAGGAGCCCTGCCGATTGCGGCTCTGGATGCGTACCGGGAACAAATTGCCGGCAAGACGATCATCTGTGTCGTCAGCGGCGGCAATAATGATGTGGACCGCATGCAAGAGATTAAGGAACGCTCCTTAATCTATGAAGGGTACAAGCATTATTTCATGGTCAGCTTCCCCCAAAGAGCAGGGGCGCTTCGTGAATTTCTTGATCAGGTACTGGGCCCGAACGACGATATTACCCGCTTCGAATATACGAAGAAGTCGAATAAGGACAACGGTCCCGCATTAGTTGGACTGGAGCTTAAGCACCGCGAGGACTATGAGCCGCTCGTTGAACGCATGCATAAGAAAGGCTTCCAATTTGTTGAATTGAATAAGGATCCTGTACTGTTCAATCTGCTTATTTGATCCTTTGTGCCAGCTGCAGTACAACAGCCCGAGAGAATACTCTCGGGCTGTTCTCTATTCATTCACGATATCAATTACCAGGCATACGCGCTCGGCGCATCTCCGCCAGGGCCAGGGAATATTTCATCGATTCGCTTCAGCGTCTCCTCGCTCAGCTCCACTTCCACTGCCCGAAGGGAACGTTCGAATTGCTCGCTGGTGCGCACGCCGATGATCGGAGCGGTGACAGCTGGATTGGCCAGCAGCCATGCAAGCGACACAACATCCTCCGGCTCGCCAAGCTCATCACATAGCTTGCCATAGGCCTCCAATTGATGCTGATGCTTAACCAGCCGTTTTTCATCCCCGCTCCTTCTGCCGCCGCCCTGCTTGCGGCGCTGATTTCCCGCAAGTAACCCTCCATCGAGCGGGCTCCACGGAATGATACCTAATCCCAAAGCCTGCGATGCCGGAAGCACCTCAAGCTCAGGCAGACGGCACAACAGATTGTATTTGTGCTGCTCGGAGACAAGACCCAGTATCCCTCTCGCCTTAGCTTCTCCCTGCGCTACCGCAATATCCCAACCGGCAAAGTTGCTCGAGCCGACATACCCGATTTTCCCTTGTGCCTGAGCGGTTCCAAAAGCCCCCCATAGCTCTGTCCAATTCACTTTGCGATCTACATGATGCATTTGATACAGCTCGATATGGTCTGTCTGCAACCGTCGAAGCGATCCTTCCAGGTGCCTGCGGATTTTGTAGGCGGACAATCCCTGCTCCCGATTAGGTCCGTCATATGTGTCATGCATATCGCCATACACTTTAGTAGCCAGAACGGTGCGTTCCCTTCTCCCGCTTCCTCCCTTGAACCATCGTCCGATAATTTCCTCCGTACGCCCGGCGTTCGTCCCCCAGCCATAGATATTCGCCGTATCAAAAAAGTTAATGCCGGCATCTAGCGCCGCATCCATAATGCGGAAAGCATCCTTCTCATCCGTATCCACGCCAAAATTCATGGTGCCTAGACAAAGCCTGCTTACCCTCAATCCGGAATTTCCAAGATACGTATATTTCATGTCCGCTGCTCCTTTTCAATTTTAATTGAGACGGATATTACAATAAATCTACAAAAATAATATAAAGGATCCACATGTCGTTCACATTCGTGTTACAAACCATCCTTAGACTAAGCTGTAGGAGGTGCGTCATGCTGATACATTCCCATAACCGGCAATTAAAATTACTCATTGTCTACGCCTCGTACGGCGAAGGACATATCCAAGCAGCAAAAGCTCTTCGTGATGCCTATCTTGATTCCGGGTACCGCCAGGTGGTCATGTACGATCTGATGGCGGAATCGCATCCATGGCTGAATGAGATGACCAAGCGCTTTTATCACAAAAGCTATACGCATTTGCCCTTTCTCTACGGCTGGATGTACGGCATTACGAAACCGATGAAGCATAACTCCCTGCTGGGCAGTTGGCTGCATTCCTTCGGGCGCCATAAGGTGAAACAATTGCTGCTGGCGGAGAAGCCTGATGCTGTCATCTACACCTTCCCCTTCTATGCCATTCAAAGCATGAGGAAGCTTGCTTCATCCATTCCCTCTTATGCGGTCATTACCGACTTCGACTTACATCGCCGATGGGTACATCCCAGCATAAACCGCTATTACGTCGCCACAAAGGATCTTGGCCGGGAGCTCCAGCAGCTTGGCATTCGTCCTAACTCGATTCATGTGAGCGGATTGCCGCTGAAGAAAGAATTCCGGTCTATTGAACGATCGCATGAGCTGTACAGTCGGTACGGACTTCAATATGGGCGACCTACCGTACTTATTATGGCTGGCGCCCAAGGCGTCATGCCAAACATTGATGACATATGCGAACTTCTTCTGTATGACCCGCATGCGCAGATCGCCGTTGTCTGCGGCCATAACCGTCAGCTCAAGGAGAGGCTGGAGGAGCGCTTCCGCTTCCATCCTTCGGCTCACCGACTCGTGGCATTCGGTTACACGGACCGTATCCATGAATTAATGGCGCTCGCGGACGGGCTCATCACCAAACCAGGCGGTCTTACCTTAGCTGAAGCCATTGCCGCCGAATTGCCAGCCTTCCTCTATCGTCCCGTACCCGGACAAGAGAAGCAGAACGCACTGTATCTGCAGTCCAAGGGTGCAGCATTCATCGCGCGGGACAGCTATGAACTAGTTCGCCAGGTGCTTCAGTTGGTGAACGATCCGGTCAAGCTCATGAACAGCCGTCTCCGCATTCGGAGCCTTCAAGCAAAGGGCTCCTCCCATTCTGCCGCTGAGACGATTATAATGGATATTGTAACCAAATCTCATGTGCAAGACAAAGCTTCCTTCTTTTAACGTCGGTTGCGGAAAGGAGTCTATTCGTACTTATGCGCCAAAATCATTGGATGGGGACCGATATGCGTCTCTTGTCCGTTATTCTGTTTATTGTCGAATTTGTCCGGGGGGCTGTGCTTGTCAGTCTCCTTCCCATCTACGGAGCCCGTACCCTCGGCTTGTCGCCCGACGTTATCGGTCTGGCGATATCCGCCCATTACATTACCGATACGCTGCTCAAGATTGCGATCGGTTATTTGCTCGATCGCTTTTCTCCGCGTCTGATTGTGCAAATTAGCTTGGTCATTGCGCTTATAGGCGTCTACGCACTCCAATTCGCCGATCTTCCCTGGATGTTCATCGGCGCGGCAGCCATCTATGGCATAGGTATGTCCCCCATCTGGATTGTATGCCTGACCAGAGTGTCCGAGGAGCATCGCGCCACGCAAATGGGCTTCCTGTATACGATCTGGCTCTTCGGACTCGGGAGCGGACCGATTATTTGTAATATCCTGCTTGATTACAGCTCAAACCTGACCTATACCCTGCTCGTTGTGTTGTCAGTCGTTGCCACCCTGCTTTCCTTCTTTATGAAAAAAAGCAAGGCATCCGCGCATCATCATATCCCGATCAAAGCACAGCTCCACGCTCTTCGCGTTAAGCTGGTCAGCATGAGACAGCTGCTCCCGGGCATGATTCTGCAGACCACCGGTGCCAGCATGCTCATCCCGATCTTGCCAGGCTTCGCCACCCATGAGCTCGGGCTATCCGGTGCGCAATACTCCATTCTTTTGACGGTAGGCGGGTTGTGCGCTGTCGGCGGCTTGATTCCGATGGGCAAGCTGTCCGACAGGCTTGGAGGAAACAGATGGTTCCTCGTCGTCGGGTTTATTGCCTTTGCCTTTGGTTTGTATATGCTGGCATGGGGACTTTCATTCTGGTATTGTTTAGTTATAGCGGTGGGTCTTGGATTATCCTATTCGGCTATCTTGCCGACCTGGAACGCTTTGTTGGCCACATATGTACCACCCAAGCAAGAGGGGGTCGGGTGGGGGCTATTGTCCACCTTTGAAGGCGTGGGCGTCATGATCGGTCCTATATTAGGCGGCGTCATTGCTCTATGGGGCGGAGAGACCGCTGTGTTCTGGACAAGCGCCATCCTATTCGGCCTAATCGGCCTTTACTACTTAACACTTAAGAAGATCGGGGTTAGGAATTGATGAGCAACTGGCAAGACTGGATTCATGATTTGAAAAATATGGACCTTCATCATATTCAGCAGACGCTGGAGAGTTATTCGCAGTTCGGTCCGATTCCGGGCATTATGCTGCCCTTTATTGAAGCTTTTCTCCCCTTCCTGCCGCTCATTCTCATTATTGCGGCTAATGTGAACATTTATGGATTCGGACTCGGATTTCTCTTTTCCTGGATTGGGGTCACAGGGGGCGCACTCTGCGTCTTTCTCATCTGCCGTGCGCTCGGTCGCAATGTAAAGAACAAGCTGATGCGAAGATTTCCAAAGTCTGAACGGTTCTTCAACTGGATAGAGAAGAAGGGTTTCACTCCCCTGTTCCTGCTTGCCTGCTTTCCATTTACGCCATCGGTTGTTATTACCGTCGTTTCCGGGCTTAGCAAAGTGCCGTTCCATTCCTTCCTGCTGGCGACAATGATGGGCAAGGCGGTTATGATCTTTGTCATCTCGCTCATCAGCTTTGACATTACCAACCTGGTGAATGAGCCTTGGCGCATATTCGTCTCCATTACGGCTGTGCTTGTGATGTGGTTTGGAGGCAAGACGCTGGAGAAACGTTATCAGGTGAACGGGTGAGGTGACTGAAGGTGAAAAGCTTATTTCTTTGGTACCCTCACTCAGCCGTTGCCCCGTTAGCCTCCTGGCTGAATATCGGGGCGACAGCTCTTGTGCTGATTCTTGCGTGCGGACTGCTCGGAGCCATGTTTCTCGTCATACGCGTCATGTCGGATGACTCCGACAACTACAAGAGTATCCGCGGCATGGTGGAAGCCATCTTCGGAACACCAGCCCATCTGAGGAACGAGCAAGAAGAACCTCACGCTTCCTCCTCCCTGAAGACAGGCAAGCCTCTAGCCTCCTACCGCGAGCCTTGCCCTGGATGCGGCGAGGAAGTAACCGAACGCGATGTCATCTGTCCTTCCTGCGAGCTCCGATTGTTGTAACGAACTCATATCTTCCTTTCTCCCGTGGCACACTAATGCTGATCTTCCCTTACGACAGATCATATTTCCTGCAAAGGAGCGATAGCCCATGTCAGGCAAACATCCATCCGATCGCCAGAGAGCAGCAAGCAAGGCTCAGTCGCTCGCGGATCGTCATAAGACGAGCAAAGAACAAGCCAGCGAGCTGCAATCAGAAGCTGACCGTGCCGCTGTGCCCAAGCACGGCCTATAAGCTTAGCTTTTGAAGACAGCCTAAGGAGGATAAAGGCATATGAGCAACTCCCATGAAGACCATCGAATGAACCCGATCTCCGGCGAGCCGGTAGAAGCTGATGGCGTGTACCGCAATGAATGGGGACGGGACGAGAAGCTTGAGCGGGGCGACGTCTTCCCTGCCGATCCGATGCTCGGATCAACGGAGTGGAGACAGGTCGAGCTTGAATTCGACAACCATCATGAAGGGCGCACTGATCCCAGACTTACGCCTCATGATGACGACGACAACCCTGAAGCGCACATGCAGCATCCTAGACGCCATACGACAAGCAATAAGGATAAAGATTGATCGCATGCCATCTATCCATAAGAACAAGGAGCGAGGCGCATGCGCCTCGCTCCTTCCTTCTCTCTATTCATCATGAAGCAGAAGCTCTGTTCGGGCAATCTCTGCCCCATTCACCCATAACGTGAACACATGTGTCCCCGGGTAATGCTTGCGCGTTGTCAGATCTGCAAATCGATGCACACGCCTGTGATCGATGATCTCACCTTGGGTAAACTCACGGTCTGATAACAAGAAGCGCTTCAGCGAGGTTTTGCCTCCGGACTTCACGAATGCGATTCCATATTCTACACGCAACTTGAAGCGCTCCGTCGATCCGTTATCTTTGAACTGAAGACGATAATGCAGCTTCACTTCTCCGCCGATTGATATCTCGGATTCCGAAAGCATCAATTCCGCCGCTTGCACAAGCGACGCAGCAGATTCGTCATGGGAAGCGTAACCGAATAAAGCCATCGCTCGCGGATCGGCCCGCTTCACCAGCGTCCGGCAAGCGTGTCTGACAATCCAGTCCGTCCATTCATGCTGTCCCAGCCACTTCTCGGCAATGGACAACACGAGCTCGGGATGGTCCTTAGCGATATCGTTCAAATGATTGGCGACACTCTTGCGCACGTACAGGGACGAGTCCGCTTTCAACTTCTCCAAGATCGGTATCATCGGGGAAGGGTCCTTCTTAAACATCTCAATCGCTTGTCCCCAAGGCAGTCTTGGTCTCGAGCCTTCGCTCGCAAGTCTCCTTACATGCTCATCCGGATCGCCGGCCCATTCCAGCAATTGCGGGATCATCCGCTCCGGGTGCTCGATAATAAACGGCCTTACCGCAAATTCTGCGCTTGAGCGCCGAGTGAACCTCGCCAGCGCTTCCATAGACCGTTCCCAATGCTCTTCCCTTCTGCCATATACCTCCACAAAATCAGGAAAGTACAAATATGGAAAACCCACACAATCCTCATCTATTCGATAAAGCACGTCAAGCGCTTCCGGATAATCGCTTGGCAATGTGGCTCCGAGCGCTTCAGCAATTCTCCGAATGCGCGGCTTAAGCTCAAGCTCTGCCCAATCCTCTCTCCTGGCCTCATTCAGGAATCGCTGCACATCGAACGGCTGCCAAGCTTCCTTCACCCTTGTCCCGAACTGCTCCAAAAATGTACCGTCATACATCAACTTTAGCGGCTCCGCCATCTCTAATCTCCTTCTTCGAAAGGATGGAATGCCATCCATCACTTAGGAACGTATGTTTGTATACTAGAGATATACCATGGATCGGCGATTAATTGCAACTCATGCATGACGATTGAGCAGTTCCAGCTTGCCGGCTGCCGGACAGCGCTGAGGCAGACGGATCGTAAAGGTTGTACCGATGCCAAGCTCGCTCTCAGCAGAAATAAAACCCTCATGATTGTCGATGATTTTGTAGGAAACCATGAGACCTAAGCCGGTTCCTTTTTCTTTGGTCGTATAGAAAGGCTGTCCCATCTTCGCAAGCTGCTCCTTTGATATGCCCGTCCCTTCGTCGCGGATGCGGATAATGGCCATTCCCCGATCGCTAACGCATACCTCTACGCGAACCGTACCGCCGTCCTGCATCGACTCGATCGCATTTCTAATCACATTAATAAAAACTTGCTTCAGCTGAGTTCCAACTCCCATCACCCATAATGGATGTTGAACTTCCCCATAATCCAAGCGGACCCGATATCTGTCGGCATGAGCTCTCAGACTGGATACCGCCTCCATGAGCAGCTGTTGAAGGTCGATATGCGCATACTCGTACACTTGCGGCTTCGATAACATGAGCAGTTCGCTGATAATCGTCTCGATTTGAATAAGATCGGACTTCATGATGGCGTAATAATGGCTGTTATGAATACGCCCCGAGGAGAGAAGCTGCATGAAGCCTTTGAGCGAGGTAAGCGGATTGCGAATCTCATGGGCAATTCCGGCTGCTAATTGTCCTGCAATGGATAGCTTCTCGGCTTTAATCAGCAGCTCCTCGTTCTTCTTCCTCTCCGAGATATCCCGGATAATGACTTGCTCGACCGGAGCCCCATAGAAGGAAGCGCGAACTCGGACCATCTCCGTATGAATGAGCTTGCCCCGCAGCGTCCGCCACCGCAGCTCAGTCGTGAGAGCAGGTGCTCCGTCTGCCGGCAGCTCCGCATCCATCCATTCCGCAATATCGGCATGATGATTCGGCTCCAATAATTCGTAGACACTGGCACCAATCAGTTCCCGTTCATACCCCGCCTCAAACAACGCGAGTCCGGAAGGATTCATATACTCCCACTTGCCGTCCTTGATGAGCGCGATAGTGTCCATCGAATTTTCCACGAGAAGCTTGTAACGTCCATGCATAACGGCGAACTTCTTAATGTTGAACCAAGTTGTCAGACTGAAGCTGATGATGAGAAAGGTGGTCATGCAGAGAATGAAGGCCAGCAGCATCAAATATTCGTTGAATCTTTCCATCGTCATAATATCGCGATACTGCACCGTTACGGCATGCATGCCTATCTGGTGCATGGACATGCTGGAGATTCCAAGCACGATGCCATTAATCATTTTATAGGATGAAGGTTTCTTCTTAAGTAAGAGGATAGCGGTATACGCACCGGCGAAGCTGACAGCGAAGGAAAGGCCAAACCAGGCATAATGAATGGAATAAGCCTGAATGGAGTTTGAAAGAATAGACATGTAATGCAGCAGCATGGATGAACAGGCAAATATAAAAGCCGCAATACTCTCGCATAACCTCGAGATATCAGGCCGGCGAAAGATGATATATAGGGCTGCAAAGGTCGTAACCACGCATGTGAAGAACGTCACCATCATGCTCCAGTCAACAATCAGCATATAGTCGGAGGCCATCATGGATACAACATGCATCGTCCACAATCCCAGACTGAACACGAGCGCAGCACCCAGCATCCAGTAGATCGATTGCCGGGCCACTTTTGGTCTCATATGGTCAATCATACTCATCATCGTAAAGGAGGCAAAGCACATGATCGAAAGCGATAGCAGCAAATAGTAAGGGTTGCCGAACAATATCGGGTGGCTCATTAGCACTCCTCCTCTGCTGCTGAATATCTTACATCTTAAGTGAGTTCGACAAATTACCAAAATATCCTTTTTCTTTCGAGGCTGTCCTGACGTTTTTTGTTGAATTAGGGCATTCGCCCCGTTTGTTAGGTCTTGCTATTCTGGATTAGCAATGCTAGATTTGGTTCATACTAGAGTTACTAGGGTACCTGAGTAGAAAACGGAGGAAAGAAAGATGAAAGTAAAGATGTTCAGTGAATTCAAAGAATTTGCCATGCGCGGCAATGTCGTGGACCTTGCGGTGGGTGTAATTATAGGGGGAGCTTTTGGCAAAATCGTCACCTCTCTGGTAAACGACATTATTATGCCTCCTATTGGATACATACTAGGTGAAGTGGATTTCAGAGATTTGCAGATTCCATTAGTAGATCTATCTTTACTAAGTGAAGCCGAAAAGGCTACCGCACCTGTTATCAAGTACGGTCAATTTATAAATGTCATGCTCGATTTCGTCATTGTTGCATTCTGTATCTTCCTGATGGTCAAAGGCATTAATGCCCTGCGCCGCAAGAAGGAAGATCCGGATGCAGCCAAGGCGGAGCCAACAGAGAAGGATTGCTCTTACTGCCTGTCCAAGGTACCGATGAAAGCAACCCGCTGCAAGCACTGCACGTCGCAGCTGGAGACAGCCGCGAATGGCTGAGGAGAGATTCGACATCTACGATGAAGCGATGAATCCGATCGGTACGGCTGCCCGCTCCGAGACCCATAAGCATGGGTATTGGCACCGCTCGTTCCATTGCTGGCTGACGCGGCGGGTCGAGGGCCGTCCCGTGGTCGTGTTCCAGCAGAGACAGCTCTGCAAGGACACGAATCCGGGCAGCTTCGACATTACGGCAGCTGGCCATCTAACTGCGGGTGAGACGATCCGGGACGCAGCCCGGGAGCTTGAAGAGGAGCTCGGCATCCTTGCCGATTTCGATCAGCTTGTCCCTCTTGGGCAGATACGCGAGGAAGCAGAAGGGCTTGTTGGCGGTGTCACATTTATCGACCGTGAAGTAAGCGACGTATTCGCTCTCGTATGCGAGCTGCCTCTGTCAGAGTTCCGCCTGCAGACCGAAGAAGTGGCCGGCATCTATGAGGCGGATATCGCCGACATGATCAAGCTGTGGGAGGGAACGACGGACGAGCTGACCGTACATGGCATGAAGCTGGCCGGAGAAGCTGCAGCAGATGCACAGGGGCTTGTACCGGATACATGCGTCATCCGGGCAGACCAATTCGTGCCGCGGGAGTCTTCCTACTATATCGATATCATGAAGCAATTAGCGCAACTAACCTGACAAACGGGAAAAGCCCGGTCTGCCTCAACGCAGACCGGGCTTCTCGTATTCATGAGAAGTCACGCGAATTAATAGAAACCACAGCCGCCGCCATGGCAACGATTCAAGCTTCTTACACAAATGTCGAACGTGATCACTGCTGAGCCTCGTCTAGAACAACAGCTGATCTTCACGCAATCAAAACCAGGCTTCCGGAAGAAGCAAATTTCTCTGCACTTCCAGTCGAATATTTCATTAATCGCTCTGCGGTCGCAACGGCGAATCGCAGCTACGAGCTTGCGCGCCTTGCAGCGCTTCCGAAGCTTGGCGAACGATCTGCTCAGCTCGCCGCCCAAATCTTGAATCCCTTCCACTGCAAAATCATCATGTCTGCGATGATGCTTCCTGTGATGTCTGCGGCGTCCAGTAGACACACCGGCAACCCCTCTGCCATTCCTCAAACCGCTAATTTCTGCTTTTGCGGACATGTAGATCCTCCTCTCTATCATGCTTACTTCATCATATGCGAGATTAAGAGAGGCGTATGGGTAGATCATGTCCGACAAATGCTGAAAAATACGACCAGCTGTCCCTTGCCTTGCAGTAGGATAAGATCAATCTTCGTTCAGATTGTCCGTCAAGTATTGAATAATGCCGTCCTCCGCGTCCTGAGCATATTCCCATACCATGGCGCCGGCCAAATTCTTTTTCTTAATGTATTTAATTTTCGCATCCACGGCTTCCAGATCCTCATAACTGATGAAGATATCACCGTTATACAGATAAGCAGCCTTCGCTTTTTCATCGAAGTAGCGTTTAAAGCCGTTTTTGTTCAAATAATCCTTCATAATCGTTTGGTAATTCAGATTCGTCTCTACGATATCAATCGGTTCGCCTGTCTGGAAGAGGCCATCTCCATCATCCTTCACACCCGACCAACCGTACGAATAGGCCGGTATGCCAAGCAGAAGCTTCTTGCTGTCCACACCATGCTTCAAGTAGCTCGCGATAATCTGGTCGATGCTAAGCGGAGACTTTCCTTGGCTGTCCATATACAGATTGGCGTTAAAGCCGGTCTTGTCCGACCAGCGACCGGTCAAATCATAGCTCATGACATTAATGTAGTCGACGTACTTCTCTACTTCCTTCAGCTCCACCTTCTCAAAATACCAGTCTTGCGAGCCGGCGGCGAACGTCAAGATATAGCGCTTGTCCCCTTTATGCGGAAGCAGATTCAGCTTCTCGCGCAGCTCCCTCATCAGGCTCGTGAAGTTGACCGTATCCTTGGGGCTGGCCTTCACTGTGCCCCAGCCGTCATGGGCCGGAAACTCCCAGTCAATATCGACGCCGTCAAGATCCAGCTCCTTCACCAGCTCGATGATGCTTTCTGTGAACAAGTAACGCGTCCCGTCCATAGAAGCGTCGGAGAAGCCATCCACACTGTAGCCGCCAACCGCCAGGACAAACTTGGTCTTCGGATTGTTTTCTTTCATCTGCTTGATATTGTTTTTGATCTGCTCGTTCGCCGCCTCATCCTCATGAAAGAACAAGTCCGTGCCTGCAATCTTCGCAAAGGCGACAAACGCGATATCGACGCCCTTCTCCGACAGCTTTACGTTCGCCGGATCGCGCCAGGCTTCAATATAAACGGTATTAACTCGCCTTTCTTCCCCGCCTATGCTCTGTACATAATAGATTGCCAGACCGATGAATAAGATTGCGACGATAAGTTTCGTCCATGCATTGATTTTGACTGCTTTGTTCGCTCTCAAATTCGTCACCCTCTCCCGCCGAATAATATCGCCGTCACATAACGATTCAGATTCAATACCTTCACCGCGATGTAACTGACTGCGAAGACTGCTGACAGATTAAAGATCAGACTTCCCGCCGTCTCGATAAACGATGCCTCTACCCCCACGCTGCGCGCAACCATTGTCTCTACTAGCAGATGGACGAGATAGATGCTGAAGCTTGCCGCCGAGACAGAGCTAATGACCCTCCGCACCTTGTCGTTGGTCCTTCGCGAGATCGCTGCATCCTTCTCCTTGAAGAAGAGGAAGAGACCTACCGCCATCAGGAAACTTGTGATGGAATAGTTGCCGTAGAACATTTCATCCAGCGTGCCATTCAGCTTGGATACCCCATACGTCAGGACAGGCGTCAAGACAAACGATAAAATGCCCAGGTTGTACAGGACATGCTTCCATATGGTCGGCAGCTCGAAGTGGAACAGATAGTATCCTAATATAAAGTAGCCGAGATAGCCCATGAACAACGGAATATTCATGCTGGGAATATAGAGATACTGATCCGTAGCGCGGTACACAATATCCGAGACGAGCCGGTATAGGATGCTCACTACGAACCACAGAAGCAAGTAATAGCGCAAATCCTTTTCGCTGCACGCCTTCACAAACTTGGAGATCAGCGGCACAGTCATATAGACTGCGATAATCGCATAGAGAAACCAGAGATGCACGTAGTTCTGGTCGGTGAGCAGCTTGTATCCGAAGTCCGCAATGAACTCCAGCGCATTCTTGTCGCTCTTCAGCAAATAGTACTGGTAGAACAACCCGTAAATAAGCGACCAGGAAAGCAGGGCTACGACGAGCGGCCACACCCTTTTCAAATAAAAATCCTTTAAGGATTTCACTTCCGAGCGCAGAATCATCGCGCCGCTTATCATAAAGAATACCGGCACCGCGAATCGGCAGATAGAGTTGAATACATTGCTCACCCACCAGGAGGTCGTCGAAAAATCATTCGTGCGGGTTAGCAGCGAAGCCGAGATGTGCAATACGATGACGGCTACGATAGAAATAATGCGCAATAAATCGATATAAATAATACGTTTTCCCGCCGTTTTGGCGATGCTTACGCTGCTCATGGTCTGCCTCCGTCCGGTATCTGTTATCTGGCGCTTGCCGACGTATTGCGTCCGATTGATGCGACGCCCTTGCGCTCGACAAAGCCCCAGCCGTTGTCGTTATCGAAATATTTGAATGTGCCAATGACGTTAATATACATCAGCACCAGTCTGTATGAGATGAGATCGTACTGGCTGAAAGCCAGCATTTTGACATACTCCCATAGTGTGAAATGGCCGCCGTACTTCCTGCAAAGCAGGAAAGATATGCCGAGCTGCACGGCATTAATGATAATCGTAATAATAAACAGCAGGAAAGCAATGAACAGATTACTGCCGGAGAACGCCGCATCGATCAGATGAAACACCGTTGTAAACACCGTCAACGTCCCCAGAATGAACCCGTCGATGGCAAAAAAGACACTGATGCCCGGCTTAAAGCTCCGTGAGAGCTTCGACCAATAAATGAGAATACAGTCTACGAACGCCTTTTGCCAGCGGATGCGCTGCTTGTAGAAGTTCTTCATATCCTCCGGGCATTCAGTGAAGCATACCGCTTCAGGCGCATAAACCAGCCGCTGTTTCAGCTTATTCGCTTTGATATACTCGTGAATCTTCAGCGTGATGTCGATATCCTCGCCGACAGTGCTGCGGAAGCCGTTCACTTCATACATAAGCTCCCTGTAGAAAGCGCCAAACGCACCGGAAATCACCACAATGGAGTTGAAATAGGATTGAGTCAGTTTCCGAACGTAGAAGCTATGGATGTAACTGATCATTTGACTGCGCACGATGCCCTTGCCGGTAAAGCTCTCGTGGATTTCGCCATCTTTGCGCTTTGCCCCTTGCACGATTTTGACCGTGCCGCCTAGCGCGACAATCGATGGATCGTGAAAGTATTGATTCACATACTTAAGCGAATTAGCCTCCAGCATGCTGTCGGCGTCCAGCGTAATGACAATATCGCCATCCGCATAGTCGATTCCCGCATTCAGGGAATCCGCTTTGCCGCCATTCAGCTTATCAATTACGTAAATATGCGGGTAGAGTGCAGACTGGTAAAAACCCCTGACCCGCTTATACTTCAGTCGTTGATTCGGCTTGCGGTAATTGATGCGCAAATCAAGCAACTCCTGCAACCGCTCGAAGGTGCGGTCCTTGGAGCCGTCGTTCACGATAATGATCTCGTGATTGCGGTAGTTGAGGCCGTCCATCGCGTCCAGGCAATTCTGGATCGTCCTCTCTTCGTTGTAAGCCGGCACTAGGACAGACAGAGATTTTTCATCCAATGCGGGATCGAGCTTCTTCACCTTGCTATACAGGAGAGGGACTACCGTGTACAGCACTTGAAACAAAAGAAAGCTTGCCGTCGTTAGATAAAGCACATAATACATCGACATTCACTCCTTCCTGGTTACGGGACTTTATGTCATTAGGAAGGTAAGACCGGGCAATTGCCAGCTCGAGCCAAGTTCAGCCTATATCAAGAAGTGTTTTCCCTTGTAACCAATAACTGTTTTTTTGTTTGTTCTAATACCCTATCCCAACGGAATTCATCTGTAAAATCGGATTTGAAAGTAAGAAAACGATAACAATGGTTCTTTTTTACACAAATGCTCTTTCTTTTATCCTTTTTCGCTACCTGTGTTAATCATTAGTGAACATTTTTGTCAAAAAGAGGCGTTAGCTATCATGACGTTGAGTGTAATTTTTACGCATGAAAAAGAGCCCTCTTAGAGAAAGTCGGGGCATGATTCTAACGGAGAACCTGCCTGCGGCAATCGATACACCTGCTCCCTGAGGGCTTTTGGTTGTGTAGATTTATGTGGGACTGACTCAAGGTAGTCGTTGTTTATGATTTGATACTTACGAATTCGTCTACATTCTGTATCAGCAAATCTTATAAAACGGGATACTTATCCACACTGCCTTACTAGGCTGCAGGGGTATCACCTTCAATTAGAAAATGCGTGTTCTTATTTTTTCGACAACCAAAGCTTAATACAGGAACAGCCCCAAGTGCTCCCAATCTACCCTCAAGTTTTCTTCATCCGAGCGATGCAATATGAAAAATATATCCGATAAATATCAATCTCACTCCACTCATCTCATTCACTCTAGCTATTCATATCCCGTTTCAGTAGTCCCCACGTCTTCAAGGTGTGCGCCACGGACAACATTCCCTCGTTCATGCAGCGGTCTATGGTAGAGCTTTTGTCACCCCGCTTCATATTATAGAGCGTTTCCGAATACGTATGTCCTTTCAAATACCGCAACGTGATTGCTTGCCGAGTCTCATCATCAGGAATCATAGAGACGGCTCTTTCAATCGCACTCCGGATCAGATCGCATTCCTCGGCAGCGCGTTTTTGATTCTGGGCCAACTGCACCGCGTTGACAGTCTTGTTCGCATAAAGCTCATCGCTATCTAGCCGACGCGTTATTTCGCTCTCATAGATGGTTTGCTTAAGCAATTCAGCATGAGCCTTATAATCTTCCACTATCAACTTAAGCTCTCTATATTTCCTCAGCATGCGCTGCACCTGTTTTTTCTCCTCCGTTGTAGGTTTTGTCAAATATACCAATGCCGCTTGTCCGCTAATCATAAAATAGACCCCCCAATGTACATGATTCTTGTACTAACTTTCTCTAGTTTATGTACAAGAATCTTGTATGTCAAGATTAAAATACAATATATTTGTATTCCTATTGAAAAATCTTAGAACTATGGTACAATATACTTGTACATAAAGTTAGCAAAAGTTCAACCCGTTTTGCACTGCAAAACATTTAAGGAGAGATAATCGTGTTTAGAGCCGATCGGTTAACAGAACGCAGAAAGCATCATAAGCTCACGCAAGAGCAGCTAGCGCACAAAGTTAACCTGACAAAGGCCGCGATCAGCAACTACGAGCAAGGGCGCAGCGCTCCGCCGCATGAGACGTTGGCGGCTCTAGTAGACGCGCTCCATACGAACGCTGACTATATGCTGGATCTCTCCGATAATCCCGATCCAAAGGCATTGCAGAATGAATCTTCGTCTGCATCAAAAGGCTCGGCTTCCGGCAATGGCGCTCAACCTGAGTCCGGCGTGTATATTGCCTACTTAGGCGGCCCGCCTGAAGAAATGGACGAGGAAGAAGCGGAGCATTTGAAGCGCGAACTGGAGATGTTCCGGGCATTCAAAGAAAAACGCCGCCGGGATCGGGAATCCTTAAATGAGTAAATGTTTAACTAGATGAACTAACGAATGAAGCAAGAGCGAAATCTTAGCTATTTTTTTCCTGATGCGCAGGTACTATAAGCCGAGTTTCTCGGCTTGCAGACAGCTTTCACTGCCACGCAGGAACTCTAAGCCGAGTTTCTCGGCTTACAGACAGCTTTCACTGCGGCGCGGACGCTCTAAGCCGAGTTTCTCGGCTTGCAGGCAGCTTTCACTGACACGCAGGCACTCTAAGCCGAGTTTCTCGGCTTGCAGTCAGCTTTCACTGCCACGCAGGCACTCTAAGCCGAGTTTCTCGGCTTGCAGACAGCTTTCACTGCGGCGCGGTCGCTCTAAGCCGAGTTTCTCGGCTTACAGACAACCTTCCCTGCCACACAGGAGCTCTAAGCCGAGTTTCTCGGCTTGCATGCGACTTCCAATGCAGCTACTCAATAGAGGCGGCTGTCAATAAACCCCAAGGGGTTTTATTTTTCGGCTAATAAGCGAACATACATTCTTAAATGAGGAGGAGCGGCATGGAGATTCTGAACTTTGAACTCTATCGACCTACAGCAATGGAGCTGTGGATTCAAGCCAAATACGAGGAGGGGGGCATTCAAACTCCCGGGGATTTGGAGGATTTGGATCATATCGCTTCCCTCTTTGACACATTCATCGCTTATACGGAGGGTGAGACGAAGGTTCTTTATGATGAAGACGGGGACTGTCTAATTTTCTTAAACATACATTTGGATCGTTATGAGCAGCGCCTCGCTTTTTTTCATGAGCTGTGCCATCCTGCGCTGCATGCCGGCAATCAGAGAGAGCTTCCTCCCTCCTTCGTAAGCCTGCAGGAGACGCAAGCAGGGCTATTCCAGCAGTACAGCGCCATGCCTCTCCATATGCTCAGAGATGTAACGGCTATTCAGAATCAGCCGCCTTCTTGTTACCGTCAATTAGCCGAGACATTCGGCGTGCCAGCCCACTTCGCGCAAGCACGACTTGAGCGAATCACCAGACGGATGAACCAGGAACGGCGAGACCGCAATCTCCGTGCCCGATTGGCTACCCTGCCCGCCTTCAAGCACGGCTACTCCGATGCGACAACCAAGCTGCTCATGCAGTTGCAGCGGCAAACCTATGAAAAGAAAGGAGCGATCAGCCCGCGATGAGAATAGCGGTCTTCTACGAACAGGACGGCGATACAGGCCAACCCCTGCCAATATGGCTGATGATTGAAGAAACGGAATCCCTTGACTGGAACAATACGCTATATATAAGACTGGATGCGCCGTTCGAGCAATATTTGTTTGAAGACTATGACATGGAGAACATGGCCTTGTCAGTTCCTGATCATGTCTATGTCCGCAATATCGATGATCCATCCGTATTCGGCATCCATCTTCCTGCGCTTAGCGCTTACGCCAAGCGGATTGCAGCCATGGCCGAGCATCCTTTCTCTCTCCACGATTTGTCACGGCTGATGCTCCGCATCTCTGATATTGAAGAAACCCTGCAATTTGAGGTGCGCCGCCAGGTTCAATGGGATCGGTTGTCCTTTAGCTAACGAGCTTCAACCCAACGACAGAAAAAATAATACCGAGAATACAGCCGATTCGGAGCCAGCTCTTCGGTTCTTTGAAAAAAATCATGCCGATGACAGCCGCTCCGACCGTGCCGATTCCTGTCCACACTGCATAAGCCGTCGCCAGCGGTATCGTCCCCATGGCTTGAATCAATAGCTGAAAGCTGATGATAAATCCGCCAATCAGAATAAGATTGTTCGTCCAGTTATTGTTCTGCGCAACGCGTTTAATGCCGATTACACCAGCGATTTCGAATAACCCTGCGGCAATAAGCATAAGCCAATCCATTAGCGCTCACTTCCTTTCGCCGTCAGTTTCAGCCCGATCATGCAGGCTAGCAGCAGCAAAATAAAAAGAATTCGCAGCGGCCTCACAGCTTCGCCAGACAGAATCATCTCCATAATGGTCGTGCCAAGCGTCCCCATTCCCGCAAACACAGCATATACCGTACCGACCGGAAGCACCTTGGCAGCCCGAATAATGAGGTCGAAGCTGGTCAGCAAGGCGATCAGCACGACCAAAGACGGAATGGCTTCATACTTAAAGCCGCTGGCCCATACGATTTCGAGCATACCTCCGATAACCACATACGCCCAAGCCCTGCCTTCGCTAATCGGTTTATTTATCTTCTCCGTCATTTGAAGCCGCTCCTTCCCCATGCTGCAAATACCAGTCGACAATGCGATCGATATGGTCCATTACACCGGTATCGAGGGCATACACTTTCGAGTCCATTCCTTCGTCCGGGCGAATTAAGGTCCAATACTTCTCTAGCAAAACCTCGTCCTGCTCGAACCACTCCATCGTAATCTCCATCATCTCTGCAGCAAGCTGCTGCGAAACAGCAGACGAGGGCGGCTCGTCCATATGCATCTTAACGGTACGTATGAGCTGTGCCCATTTCATCGCACGAGGGTCCTTGGAGCTGAGATCCGGCAGTTTTTTAATAATCGCAATCTCTCTTTCGGTAAAATGCTGCGCCAAAAAATGATCCCGTATTTCCGTCGGCGACTGGACCGCGCGGATAAACAAGAAGATATCTTCCGGGTCAAATTCCCCTTTAATCACAAGAGCATGCTTTGCGGTTTGAAGCAGCTTTTCCATATGGTCCAGCCGTGCCCGCTCCTGCTCGATCGCCTTCAACTCCACATCCAGATAGGACATCCAGCGCTGCTCTTGGTTTGTTGAATCCTTGCCCTCGGATAACAGTTCCTTGATCGAAGCCAGCGTGAAGCCAAGCTCCTTGAGTGCCGTGATATGCTGGAGCAGACGAATCTCCTCATTGGAATAATAGCGGTAGCCCGATTCCGCCACTTTGGCCGGCTTGAGCAACCCTAAATCGTCATAATAGCGCAGCGCTCGAATGGAGATGCCGGTTTTTTTGGACAATTGGCCGATGGAATACATACGCTCCGCCTCCTTTCTGATCCCATTATAAACTCTCCAGTATACGTAAGAGTCAACTCTTCTTTTTTGTACAGACAGATGATCGAATAGAATGCCGGATTTAGGGAAGGAATGAAGGAAGCACTTACTTCAGGAAGGGGATCATGATGGCCAAATTGCCACCGCTGCCAACTTACCCGGAATCCTACTGGCTCCGATCGCTCAAGGGACTTCCCGCCTACACCAAGCTTCAGCATGATACAGAAGCCGATGTAGCTGTTATTGGAGGAGGTATCTCCGGTATTACCACCGCTTATTTGCTTGCAAAAGCAGGCCTTAGCGTCGTATTGCTCGAAGCCGGCAAGCTGCTTCATGGAACAACCGGCCATACGACGGCGAAAATAACCGCGCAGCACGATCTGATCTACGATGAGCTTATGAAGCAGGAAGGCAAGGAGAAGGCTTCCCTTTATTTTCAAGCCAATCAGGATGCGCTCCGTTTTATTGAACGCACAGTGAATCAGCACGCAATCGACTGTGGTTTTTTGAAACAAGATGCTTATGTATTCACCAACTCGGATGACGATGTCCGCAAGCTGGAGAACGAGATGGCCGCATATGAGGCACTCGGCATTCATGGCGCATATCTCGATCATATCCCGTTGACAAACCTGCCTTCGAAGGCTGCCGTGAAGATGAACGACCAAGCCCAGTTCCATCCGCTCCGTTACCTGGAGGCGCTGGTACGAGAAATTACAGAAGCGGGAGGACATATATACGAAGGCACAACAGCTATTGATATCGAAAAAGGGCAGCTGCCCACGGTCAGAACAGTCGACGGACATGCGGTTACATGCAGACATGTGGCGATTTGCTCGCACTTCCCGTTTTACGATGGATACGGATTTTTCTTCACCCGCATGCATGCGGAGCGTTCTTATGCGCTTGGCGTCACATCTACTCTGGATTATCCAGGCGGCATGTATATCAGCGCCGAAGATCCTAAGCGTTCCATAAGAAGCGCGACCGCAGAGGACGGGTCGCCTCTTCTCATCATCGGCGGACAGAAGCATAAGACGGGACAAGGCATTTGCACCATTAACCACTATGAAGCCTTGCAGGAGTATGCTGCCCGCCAATTTAAGACAGAGGAAATCGTGTATCGTTGGTCGGCGCAAGACCTCGTCACAGGGGATAAGCTACCGTATATCGGACCGATTACGGACGCTGAATCCAAGTCCAATATCTATATCGCTACCGGTTACAAAAAGTGGGGCATGACGACAGGCACAGCTGCCGCGATGATCATCAGCGATCTCATTCAGGAGAAGGAAAGTCGCTATACGGAGCTGTTCTCTCCTTCCAGATCACTTTCGGTGAAGACGCTCAAAAACCTGGTCGTCGACAACTTCGACGTTGCCAAGCATTTGATCGGCGGCAAGCTGGAGATGGTTCGCCGTACGCCAGATGACTTGGAACGGGACGAGGGAGCCGCTGTCACCTTGCACGGTCGCAGAGCTGGCGCCTACCGGGATAAAGAAGACAAGCTGTACATCGTGGACACGACATGCACCCATATGGGCTGCGAAGTAGAATGGAATGACGGGGAACGCACATGGGACTGTCCATGTCATGGATCAAGATTCTCCATTACAGGCGAGGTGCTGGAAGGACCGGCAGAACGCCCTCTCCCTCTTCTCTCCGAGCAGCATTAACGCAAGCAAAGAACCCCTTGGACGAATTACGATCCTAGGGGTTCTTCTTTGGAGTTCCCTATGTAAAGTGGAACTTGCCGTTTTACTTAGACGAACTGGGAGTTATCCCATTATGACGCCAGTCACCGTTGTCTTATTGACGATAGTAGCTGGAGCTGCCGTAATTCGAGTATGGCTGTTGAGTGTTTGCTGCATAGCTGCCTGTTGATACAGTCGAATGGGAAATTTGGTTGCACAGGTTTGTGATATGCTGCATTTGTTGAACTGCAGTCTGGTGTCCTTGAAGAGCTGTTTGAATCGTTTGCGCTGCTTGCTGCTCGCGTTGAGCAAGTTGTTGAAGAAGCTGCGCGTTCTCCTGCTCTTGCTTCAACAATTGTTGATATTGAGCGGATGCTTGCTGCGTTTGTTGAATCAATTGCTGCACAATGCCTTCAATTTGATTCACCTGGCTGGATGCATTGCCGGATTGAAAGTTATTCATGTGTAATGTTGCCTCCTCGAAAGTTTGTGGGTGTAGCCCAACTTATTATCTTTCAAGGGGAATGAAATCATACAGAAATTTCAAAACATGTAAACTGGTAAAACTCACTTCATGGATGCTCCCTGTAAATACGAGCAGTTATACATCCAGCTTAACAAGTGTTTATGCCAATGAAGATGATACAGACCTTATACTCGATCTGCGCATACTTCCTCATGGAGCCGAACATGATAAAGACTATTGCCGGATTTTTTGATTCGGAAAACTAAACCATTTACTATTTAAGGAGTCCAACTGATGGCAGAGAAAAATATATTGGCTTACTTCTATAGTCCCGAACAAGCCGAAAAAGCGCTTCAGCGAATACAGGGCTTGAGGCTCGTGGATAGCTCGATAGACCGGTTCGACGGGCATTCAGGCGACGGTGTTGACCGCATCATGAATCCAATAACCAGCTACTTTGACAGCTTGGCCAGTCTCACATTAGGTGGGGATTTCCCAGACCCCGACGCTGGAATTTTAGCATCTGCGAGTGTCAGTGCCAGCGGTATGAGCTCTGGCGGAGAAGACAACGAGACATCGGGCCGTAATATTCTGCTTACCATTGTCATCGAAGCTGACGACTTCGATAAAGCAATGGCCATTGTGCAAGAGGAAGGCGCACTCGTATAGCGATAAAGACAAACACCGCCCTATTCCTCGACAACAGCGTTGACTGTCACGGAATGGGGCGGTTGGCGTTATTAGCATATTCATTTCTCGTTGGTGGGTGAAGCATGAGGTGATAGAATTTCCGTTATTTTCGGAGCAATTGCAGCTCATTAGCCCGCACAACAGCCTGCCCGCGTCGCTTGACGCCAAGTTTGCCAAAAACTCTGGATACATGCGTCTTCACCGTCGTCTCCGTAATGCCGAGCTGCTCCGCAATATCTCTATTGGACATCCCCTCAGAGATAGCTTCTAGAATTTCCAACTCTCGCTTGGTGAGCGGCTCCAACAGGTCCGCTTGAACTTCATCCGAAGCAGCTCGCGAGAGACTTTCTTTTGCCGCAGCTAACCCCCCTTGCGAGTCTCCTTCAAGCAAATGGATATAAATCATGCGTGTTGTGATCAGCTCAAGCACTTTCAAATCTCGCTCAGTAAATACGCCTGGCACATGCCTGTTTTCCATATAGAGGTAGAAGTTAGAAGACTCACCCGGTACTGAAAATGGCATGCACAGAATGGAGCGGGGCTTCCAGGAGGCGATATAATCATCTCTTATCCAATAGCTTTGTATCGTGTCATGAATGACGATTGGTTCGTTCGCTGCCACGGTATGCCGTAGGACACTATCCGCATATAACCCCTCTTCCCTGTCTGGCGACATCTCCAGCTCAGCTTCAACCATGTAGCGCGCATGCTCGCCGCGCAACACCAATCCGCGGTCAGCACCTGAATGACGGAGGGCAGCATACAAGAGACGATCTGCCCATTGTCCATGGCCCAGTTGCTCGAATCCGTTAAGAAGCTGCTGCAGCAGCTTGTCCTCCCCTGTGGAAGCTTCCTGCATCTTCATGTTCTCATGCTGCGGCATGTACAGACGAATGGGATCTGCTTCGCCCTTCTGCACCCGCTTCCCTTCGACTTCATATAACTTAGGCGCAACACCTAACAGATTCGCATGTTCGCTTCTGATTTGTATTACTTTCGAAGTCACACCCCAATTCGAATACGCCGTACCTGCGTCCAGCATCGCGATCATTGCTCCTCCGCTGCTGATCAGGTCCTGTTTATAACATATCGCAAGACGCTCACAGACAATTCCCTCCATAAGGCCGTACTTCTCAGTTCTAGCCTGCTTAACCGCATTGAGATAATGACTAAGAGCCTTTTGCTCATTCCCGGCTAATCGCTCGCATTCCGCTTTCACGAGCAGATGGGCCGAAGAGCCTGAACCGAGGAAGCCCTTCCACTTTCTCATGCTGCGTAATTGCGCATTCAGCGCCTTGCGAATTCGTCTTTTTTCCACTGAGTTCGCTTCGGGATAAAGAGAAGCTAATGTTAACGCCTCGAATAGACGCTGCTTCCGAATACGCGCCCAATCTTCAGCAAATTCACTCTCCCTGCTGCGCTTCGACCAATATAGTGCCTCTGGGTATCTGCCTGACAAGTAAGCAACCTCAAGCTTGCATACGCAGCTGTAATTATCCTCCTCGCTCTGATCAGCATTCCCTTCAGCCTGTTGCGGAATCGCTGCGAATCCCGTCATAAGCGACTCATCTTGCAACGCAGCCAAATAATCTTTTGCGATCTGCACCATTTCGAGAGTTTTATCATTGGCGCTTTGACCAATATGCTCCGTGAAAAATCTCAGTAATTCCGCTAAATCATACAAGCTGCCGTTATGCGTAATCAAGCAAGTGATCATCGCGATATTGGCAAACTCTTTGTCCCCGTGCTCTACGCAGCGGCGCAAAGCTTTATGGAGCAAATTAGACGCCTCAAGCGGTTTCTCCAACTGCTTGGCCATTCCGCTAACAAAAAGAATCCGGTGAACCCGGGAAACATCTGCCGCTGTCACTGATTCCAGATCCAAAGCCGGAACAACCTGGGCATAACCCGGAAGCACCCTCTGCATCAAAAGATTGTAACTGCAAATCAGCATAGCTAGCGGCTCGTTCATCCCCCTCCCAATTCCGTAACGGATAAATCGGGCACAGAGATCAATAAGCGCTTCCGCATTATGCATAAGCAGCGGGAGGAAGCACATTTCCATATGCTTGCACTGGTTTAAGTATTCTTCATCATCATGGAAGGGCAGCAATGGCAAGCTATGGCGCTTTCGATACAATACGGATTGAGTTTGCATCACTTCCTTCATAACAACCAGCTTCGAAATGCCCTCCCGATACTCCCAGCCGTATGCGGCCAACGCTTCTTTTGCATACTCCACAGCAATATCATTTTCCACAAATGTATGAAATTGTATCAAGGGTGCCCATATCTGAGAACGCTCCGCTCTGCTCAACCTACGGTCACGGCTTTTCAAATCAAGCAATAACTGACGTCCCTGCCGGGGATTGCCAAACATATAATCCGACCAGGCGGCAACCAATTGCAGTTGAACATATGCTGAGCCTGTCTGCGGCTCCTGCTCTTCATCTACTATCATGAGTCCTGCTTGCGCATAACGCTTTCCTCTCGCGTACTGCCCTTCAGCAAGCGCGTTCTGCCCGGCTTCAAGGTTAAGCTCGGACAGTTGTCTTCTTTCTTGGAGCATCATGGCTCCCGAACCCAAATTCAATTGATCCACTGCCGCCAGAAACGTATGGACGCCGTCCTCCGACTGGCTGCGCTGCAGCAGTCTTCCAATCGTCAGATGACGCTGCATATTCCCTTCCGGATCGAAGGCATAAGCAACTTCGCGTATATAGTCATGCAGGAACAGATACGTTTTCTCCTGTACTCCATCTGCTGCCGTATCATCCTCGCATCCAATCATGCCTCCGACTTCGGCAGCATGAAGCATATCGGCAACAGTATCTGATGTGCATGCACAGGCTTCAGACAATATGGACAGACGAAAGGACTGTCCTATCGCAGCCGCCATCGCCAGCATTGACTTCACTTCATTCGCTAATCCGGCAAAGTCCGCTTCCATCAGTCCGCGATTCGGCTCCGAGCGGCTGCTTTGCTGTATCAATTCCGGGTCCCATATCCATCGGCGGCGGCTTTCATCAAAGCTCAGCTTCTGCTCCCGCAGCCAGCTTCTAAGCAAAACTTCAATCATACCTGGATTTCCGCCTGTCTGATAGAAGAGAGTACTGGCCAGCAAGCGAAGGCGGAGCGACTCCTCATGCAAAGCATCAGACAGATAACATCGTATTTCTTCATATCGCAAGGGCTGCAAGTCCGACTGCTCAACGGAAATGCCAAGTTCATTAACGGACATCCCTGGGATAACCGTCATCTTATCCGAGCTCCCAACAGTAGTCCCACTCCAACCCTCTGTACGAAAAGCTCCAACCAAGAGCAGCCCGGGAGCCCCATTCCGCTCTGCAAGCGCTTTTATCACTTCAAGCGTGTTGGGGTCGGCACCCTCCAAATGATCCATAAATAAAACAAGCGGAGGAAGGCTTGCAGCCATACAACTGATCAGACCTGGCAACAGCTCCCCGAATCGGCTCCGGTCGTCCTCATTGGAGATGCTTCTCTTTTCTACCCGATCTGCTCCGAATATCATTCGCATGTCAGGCAACATATTTGTTAAGATCTCGGCTTCTCGCCCGTAATCAGACCGGAGCTTGTCTTTCAGCCGTTCCATTACATCAGCAGGCTCGCTCCAAAGCTGCTGAAGCCATTGCTGCAATGCTTGAATAAGCTGCTCATAGGGTGTGGCTTTTTGCCCTCGAGCGCTTCTGCCTTCTACAAACCGTCCACCCTGCCGCACGGTATTCTCTCGAATGCTGTGAGCGAGTGCCGTCTTTCCGCTCCCTTCCGGACCTGTCACCCACCGAATGGCTTGTCTGCCTTGCGAGGCCTGCTTAAGCCCAGACTCCAAAATGGCCCTTTCAGTGTCTCGCCCATACAATATGCTCGGCCACCGAAACGTACGAACCCGATCCAACCGTCCTAACTCAAAAGGAATCGGCTCTCCATTACCCTCCAGCATAACCCGGCATTGGTTCAGATCATCCAGCAAGCCGTATGCGCTCTGGTAACGCTGATCCGGGGATTTGGCCAGCAGCTTCATTATAATCGTCGATATCGGGCTATCCCATTCCGGCCGAATCACTGATAGCGGAAGCACCGTCTTAAAGATATGTGCAGTCTCCCAATCCCGGTCGTTGTCAGGCTGCAGCGGCAATTGCCCCGACACCAGTTCATAGAATATAACGCCCAATGTGTACAAATCAGAGCGTCCGTCCGGTATCCGATTAAGCCGTCCCGATTGCTCCGGTGATCGGTAGGCGACTAGCGCATCTTCACTTCCGGTCAGTCGCGCTTCCTTGCCGTCATTTAATATTTTTATATTATACGGATTCAAATTCCCTATTACAGCCGTCTGTTGATGCTCGCGGCAGACCATCTCCGTCAATATAACGGCAAGCTGTAAAAAGTCTAGCAAGTCGATAGACGCACCCGGCCAATATTCCTTAAGCATGTTGTCGTTGCTGCTCATGAACTCACCTGTCTATCATTGTGATATTAATCGTTAGTTACATAGATTTTAATACGTGGTGGGACCAGAGTCTAGCTTTGTCGGTTAATAAGACATACGATCTATTTAATTACTGTTCCCAGTCTTACCCCATACCCTGCCTACCCCAAGGTTCTTAGACTTAAAACAACGCCAGTCCCTCCATCAAAAATGTACGCCTCTTCTCAATAAATGAAAGAATAAACGCTCGCTCTGCCTCAAACACATCAATGCTATGCCTTCTATGCGGATCAAGATGAACAAAGGCTGCTATCAATTGCTGCAGTTTGTTAATTTCAGGCTCTATCTCCATAACCGTATAATGATCACGAAATATACTTTGTAAAAGAGTACGATAGGACAATCGAAATGATGGTGTATCCAATAAACGTGCAGACAGCGTATTGTATCCTTCCAGCGGAAGGGCCGTATGATTTAACTCATTTCCGTTCACATTTCTTCCCCAGGTTGCATCATAATCCCATGGAATAATAAAAAATCGCCCCTTTATAGAGTCTCTATATAAAGCATAATTATGAATAAATCCATCGAAATTTTGTGTACAGACTGCTCCTGCCAACCATCGAAGGTACTGATTGACGTCCAGATGTTTTTCGATTTCAGCTTCAAACTGCGCTATCGGAGTCGTATTGATTTTGAAAATAAGTGTACGCAAATATGCGTCATCATCGGCAGTACCGTGCTTTCGCTGGTAACCGGATTCAAGAGAATCCTTAACAGTAGATGTTTTAGGATGAACAAGTGAAAAATTTGCATTCGAATTAATAGCGTAATAGATCGGTCCTTCTGATAGATTTCTCTTTTGCAAAAAGTTCCTATCTACAGATTCGATCATCAAATAAATACCTGCCAAATCCCCATTAATATACAACAAAATATGATTTGCTTGTGGTGACAGAGCGCCAATGCGTGAAAAAAAATCAAAAGATAGTTTATTTCGTATAAGCGACGGATCTGCGTACTCCGCATTGAGATGAATTTCCCGTTCTCCTCTGTATATTTCCGGTGAAACAAATTTGATTTGGAATGACTTTTTCGGGAAACCCCTAGTATGTGAACCGCGATAGGCCAGCTTTACTTCACATTCTTCTTGATCAAGTCTTAAGATTGCTGAAATCCATATCGTTGCGCGTACATTGTGATCTAATTTAGCGAGTTGTCTAGGAGTAACAGATAGATGTAGGCACTTAAGCTGGAGGTCGTTGCTTCTGTACACTTTGTCACCTGCTTGCAAGTTCATTTTATCTTAACTTATTTACGTTTTTACCAAAATGTTACTAGATTTACGTTGATTTACCTTTTCAGCCGGGAGCAAGTCATGTCCACATTCGTATGATGAAGAAACAAATTAAGGAGGGAAGCAAATGAAGAAATTAGATAAAAAAGCACTTAAACGAATTGTTGATTCCATCGAACCTGATCTTCAAGTTTATTTGCACAAAAGTCCTAAAAAATCAAAATCCCATGATTGCACAACAACGTCCACGACTTCCACTTCACAACATCACAAAAAATCTAAGCGTTGTAAAAAAGCCAAGCATTGTAAAAAAGTGAAGCGTGGACCAAAAGGAGCGACGGGCGCTACTGGTGCTACTGGCTCTACGGGCTCTACAGGCTCTACCGGCGCTACTGGCTCTACTGGCTCTACTGGCTCTACTGGCACTACTGGCTCTACTGGCTCTACTGGCGCTACTGGCTCTACTGGCGCTACTGGCGCTACTGGCTCTACGGGCTCTACTGGAGCGACCGGAACTTCCGGGCCGGCTGGACCTTCTGGACCGACAGGCCCTTCTGGACCGACGGGGACGACGGGTGTGACAGGAGCCGATGGTGCCACTGGCGCTACGGGGGCCACTGGCGCGGACGGAGCGACGGGACCTACAGGGGCCGATGGCGCTACGGGGGCCACTGGCGTGGACGGAGCGACGGGAGCTGACGGAGCCACTGGTGCTACGGGGGCCGACGGCGCGACTGGACCAACCGGACCTACAGGGGCCGGTGGTGCGACTGGTGCCACTGGCGTGGACGGAGCCACTGGTGCTACGGGGGCTGACGGCGCTACAGGACCAACGGGACCTACAGGGGCCGATGGCGCTACAGGACCAACGGGACCTACAGGGGCCGATGGCGCTACGGGAGCCACTGGCGCGGACGGAACGACGGGAGCTGACGGAGCCACTGGTGCTACGGGGGCCGACGGCGCGACTGGACCAACCGGACCTTCAGGGGCCGATGGCGCTACGGGGGCTAACGGCGCGACTGGACCAACGGGGCCTACAGGGGCCGATGGCGCTACGGGCGCCACTGGCGCGGACGGAGCGACGGGAGCGGACGGAGCCACTGGCGCTGATGGTGCAACCGGACCGACGGGGCCTACAGGGGCTGACGGCGCGACTGGTGCTACGGGCGCAACAGGACCTGAACCGACCTTTTTTACTAAAGTTATTAACTTTGGCGGTAATAACGCAGGATTCCAGCGTATTGCAGGATCGCCAGGAGCACTTTCAAATGCTATTCCTTATGTTGATGCTGCTGACGGAAGTGTGGTTGCCTTTTCCGGGGCGATTTCCGTCAATAACTTGCCGATAGGAGTTTATCTCTTCCAGGTATGTTTTGATGTGGTTAATACTTCAGTAGTACCGTTAGCAGCTAATATCATATCCACAATTACGTTAACAACCACAGCTGTATTGTCTGGAACAATCATTTTCTCTGTCAGACCCACAGATGTAGGACCACAACCTGTACGTGTTTCCAATGGTGCTGCATATGTAGTTACACCTAATGCTACTGTAACATGGACGAGTAATATCGCTGGGGATCCTGTCACAAGAAATGATGCAATCTCTGTCTTCCTCGACATGAACGTGACCCAAAATGCCGTTTACTCAGTCTATATTTCGACTGCTGTGTAATTTCTAATGAACAGTGATGACTTGTTAGGTAAAAGCCCAACTACTCCAATCTGATAGGACATATAACCATTGGTAGGCGCACGCATAAAATGATAAAGAGGCATCTCTTGTCTTATTATTGACTCAATGGCGGGTACTTTTTTCCGCCATTTTTATTTTTAATGCTAGCTCACTCTAACTATAAAATGAATAAAAGCACATTTTTACATAATATTAGTGTAAGCATCCAATAGCAATCACCTGTCTGAATACATAACGAACCGAACATTGGATGGCATTCACTTGGTGAACTTTAGCTGGCAATCCTTTTTTCAATGACCTGCAGGGTCTGGCACCAAACATCACTATTACATAGTTAAACAAAGTAGATAATACATGGTAGAAAAACAAAAACAGCCCGACTCCCGAAATCTTCGGAAAACGCGCTGTTACTGTATTCTTAGTATGCTGATGAGGGGAATTGGAACCCCGACTTACGCATTTCGAATAGTACGTTGCTCTACCCCTGAACTACACCAGACTATTCATCGCAAACGACGATGTTCCAATGTAAAATCGACAGATAACAAAACGATGTCAAGGGGTTTTGTAATGCCCTTCCTTCCCACGTATGCCGCCGCTTCCTTCCGCATACCTATGTAATAATACTCTGCAACAGAAATTATGAACATAAACCGCAGCATTATGTGCCTTCAGGTTACTTTGCATGACCCGCGGGCCTTCATCGCATGAATAAAAGCTATTTTGCCGCTCGTGCTCTACGAATTGCTCGTTATTATCTGTTGCACACATAACCCTAAGCTTCTCCCGGCCAGTCCAGCTTCTAGAAGAAACTCTTAAGGAAAGTGGTGATGCCTCCCGTGCTCCAACGTCAGAACAGACTGCAGATTGAGCTGGTTTCCGCCACCATTAACATGGTGCTTACCGGCGACGCCTACAGCGGCCATGTTATGTACCCGATCAGGTCATGATATCTTATCCTTCTCCTTAGCGATGCAATTGCCTTATGATATACTGAATAAGGCTAATTACTCGTAACGGACGAAGGTGATCCCCATTCAATTTCTGGCCATGTTAACGATGTTAATCGACCATATCGGCGTGGTCTGGCATCCGAATGATACAGCCTGGCGCATTATAGGAAGATTGGCGCTGCCGTTCTACATCTACGCCATGGTCATCGGCTACTCCCGTACCCGGGACGTTACCCGCTATTTGACCAGAGTCGGCCTATTAGCCGTCATTTCCCAGCTTCCTTACCAGTTTGCCTTTCCAACATATGGGCTGGCAATCAATGTCATAGCCACACTGTTTTTCTGCCTGCTGACCTTGCTTTTGCTGGATTGGCTAAAAGGAAAAGCGATAGCTTCCTTCTTGGTCATAGCCGCAGTCATGGTGCTATTGGAAGCCCTTCCGTTCGATTATGGCGGATATGCGCTGTTATTAATGCTCATTTACCGATATGCCACACCTCACATGATGGTTCTGCTTCATTTGGCGCTTAATGTGTTTAGTATATTTTATAAAAGCTGGACACTTCAGTTGTTCAGCTTGTTGTCGACGTTATGGATCGTTTATATGCCTGCCCTTATGGGGAGCATGGATCGCATACGCATGCCGCGTTTCCTATGGCGAAGCTTCTATCCGCTTCACCTGCTTATCATTGCGATAGTCTATTATGTAATGAATCCTTAATTAATCAAAAGTCTACATCCCGGGCTCCTCTGCGAGCTCCAGCCTGGTCAGCAGTTCATTCAGCTCTTGCTGGCATTGTTCGGTCGTCTCCCAAGCAGATTCGTCATGAAGCAGCTTCGAGATGAACAATTGCACGTCAGACTGAAGGCTCAGCTCCTCTTCCCAGCTCCGCTCCGGTTGTCCTTCCGGATGCTCATATCCGGCATACATCAGGAACAGGAACAAATGTCCGAGGCCGAACCAGTCGCTGGACGGAAGCGGGTTTCGCATACGCCTCTTGATCGCAGAAGCGCTGCCGGATGCGTCGGAACCATCCGCTTCTCCCAATGCCTTCTGCAGCTTGGATGGAAGCCGTTCGCCGATCCGGCAAGCAAGCCCAAGGTCAATCAGGAACAGCTTTCCGTCCTGCTGCATGACATTGGGAATGCGCACATCCCGGTGGACGTAACCCTGTGCATGGAGGTAAGACAGCGGACCCATAAGCGCCTTTAAGACGGCAAGCCCTTCAGTAGCCTTGTACGTCATCCCATGCTCGTATATCCCAAACTCCAAGTTGTGACCCTCAATATATTGCATGATAAGCGCTTCATCCCGCCGCCTGACGCCGTAATTCAGCCATCCCGGAATTTGCGGATGCTCTAGTGATCGCATCAAGTCGCTTTCTCTTCTGAGCAGCTCGATTCCTGTGCTGCCTTTGCTCGGTTTATTGCGCTTGAGCAGCACCACGCTGCTTGTTGACAGATCCGTACAAGCATAAGCCTGGCCGTAGCTGCCCATACCGAGCAGGCGATCAATCCGGTATCTGTCTTCCCAGATCTCCCCCGGCTGCAGCGGATAGTCGCGCCAAGCATCGATAATCTCCTTGAGTTTTTCGGCCATTTTGCCCAACATTTACTCATCAGCTCCTGACTATAGCTTACAGACGCGCACCTTTCCTGTCGAGTGCGAGAAAAGGCATTCTGCTTAGAAACCACTTGATAGCAAGCGCGTATAATCTAACAACGCCATTAATGATTTACCCCATTCAATAAAGGAGGTTATCGCATGCTCAAGCGCATCTTATATTCCTTATCCGGTCGCCAGCGGTACGGCTACCACCACTACAGCAGCAGCGACTTCAAGAAAGGTTATTATCCGCCGCCGCATTATCCGCATCCTCACCAGCCGCCGTATCCGAATCAGCACGCTGGACATCCGCCATATCCGAACGGACATCCGCCTTACCCGAATCAACATGCGCCGGGTCAGCCGCCATATCCGCAAGGACAGCCGCCTTACCCGAACCAATATGCGCCGGGTCAACCACCGTATCCGCAAGGACAGACGCCTTACCCGAACCAATATGCGCCGGGTCAACCGCCATATCCGCAAGGACAGCCATATTATCCGCCGCACCAGCCGCATCGCTATAATCATCATTATGGGCACGGCTATTACAAGAAAAAATGGAAATACAGCAGCTCCTAGCATTTGTTAGGAAAGTGTGAGCAAAATAAACATTCTCCTGACTATAGATTCATAAGAGGCTAAAACGTTCAAGGTAAAATGGGAAAAACGCAATCGGAGGTGCATAGTACAATGATGCGAGTTATTACCTTCAAAAATCGTTCGGTCCCTGTCTATTACCCTAACGAACAATCGGCATCTGTAGATATGCTTCATCATAAATTGTACGAGATGGAACTGGACTTTGATTTCAGAAAAAGATGGAAACGGATCAGATCGGTCGAGATGGTGCGAGACGTTGCGATATTCCAATACAGCGACGGCACTAAGTTATATCTGGAAGTCAGCTAGAACTACTCCTCATTCCTATTACAAAAACCAGCCGGGCCCTTAGGGCCCGGCTGGTTTTTGTATAATTGCATACGGCGTCTCTATATGCGGCTTGCGGCCTTCTGTTTTTGCGGTCCTGCCGCATCTACGAAACTCGCCAGCATCGACGTATCGATAACGGTCGGATCCATCGGCATGCCAAGCAGATAGCCCTGCACATAATGACAGCCCCACTCCTTAAGCAGCTCATATTGCTCCTTGTATTCTACGCCTTCTGCGACCACTTCCAGACCGAGCTTCCGCATCAGCCCGATGATCGCCTCGACGACATGCCGCTCCGCGCTTTGCAGATCGATTCTGCGGATAAAGCTTTTATCGAGTTTGAGGCTATGAACGGGCAATTCCATAAGATGATGAAGGGAGGAAAATCCGGCCCCGAATCCGTCCAACGCTATCCGAATTCCTCCTGCCCGCAATTGCGTAATAGCCATAATCGACTGTTCGGATGAATGCATCATAATATGCTCGGTAATGTCCAGTTCCACCGATTGGCGCGACAAACTGAATTCCTGAATGACATTCCATACCGTCTGGACAAAAGAGGGATCTTGGAGCTGGACAGGTGAAATATTTACAGACATCGTCAGCTTGCTCAGCCCGTATTTCGTCATATCAGCCAGCATCTTGCAGGCTTCACGAAGCACCCACTCGCCAATGGGAATGATCAATCCGTTGTATTCGGCGATAGGGATAAATTCATGCGGTGAAATGAGGCCAAGCTCGGGATGCTGCCAGCGAATAAGCGCCTCGAACCCTCTCAGCCGTCCGTCCGACAGCCGATAAATCGGCTGATAGCTGAGATGGAACTGTCTCAAGAACAAGGCCGGCCGGAGCCCCATCTCAATAGCGATACGCCTGTTCATGCGATTCGTATCCTCTGCATTGTAGAATACCGTCCGGTTGCCGCCCTGTTCCTTCGCTTGATACAACGCAGATTCCGTACGGCAAAGCAACCTCTCGCTCGTGAGCCCGTCTTGGGGAAACAGGCTGGCACCAATACTGCAAGTCATATAGAGCTCCTTTCCCGAATCAGAGACAGGCTTCTCCACCTCATGCTTGATCCCATCTACCGCTTTCCAGCATTGCTTCGCTTCTTTCCCAACCTCCATCATTACAAGAAACGTATTGCTATCGATCTTGTACACGCCCGGTTTTGCCGCTTCTGAATACGCCGCTTCCGTTTGCTCCAGGCGAGCTGCAATGATCGTTAATACGTCATTGCCGAAGGTTGTGCCTCTTGTCTCATTGACACGATAAAATTTGTCCAAATCCACCAATGCAACCAGCAATCGCTTACCTGATACGCGCGCGCCCTGTATCGCTAGCTCTAGCTGCATGAATGCCTTGCCGCGTCCAGATAATTCGATTGGCCCCTCCATCTGGATCCCTCCGTCCTTTTTTCGTTCCATTGTCGTACTTCTATAGTCGCATAGAAATATTAGGAATGTGCAGAACAGACTTTTAGAAGAATGTTAGAAATTTTAACGGATTACCTAAATAATGCTTGTACAGGGGATATAGACAAAAAAAAGTACCCCGCCATGAGCGGAGTACGATCTTTCTTTTCTTATGAACAGACTCGCCCGGGTGATGCGAAAACTCTCCCGATGACTTTAAGTAGCAGCCTGTGCCGTATACTTGTAACCAAATCCCCACACCGTTCGAATCAGCTTGGGTTCCTTCGGATTCTGTTCGATCTTCTTGCGAAGATTCACAATATGTACGTCAATCGCACGGTCTGTGACAAACGAATCAAAGCCTCTAATGGCATTAATCAGCTCTTCCCGGCTGAATACCTTGCCCGGGTGTGCAAGGAACAGCTTCATCAGTTCATACTCCGAGAAGGTAGTCTCGACCAATTGTCCGCGAACGAGAAGCAGACGTCTCTCTACGTCTAGCTGTATCGGCTCTTCTTCCTCCACCGTCATAGAAGCTGCGGCGACCTGTGCGGCTGACTCTCCAAATACGGTATGCGATCTTCGAATTAATGCCTCGACTCTCGCCGTTAGCTCATGCATGCTGAATGGCTTGCACAAGTAATCATCCGCTCCGGTCTTCAGCGCTTGCACGCGCTCGGACACTTCACTCTTCATGGACAGTATCATAATCGGTACTTGAGAGACGCTCCGTATCTGCGCACATACCTCAATACCATCCATATCAGGCAGCATAAGATCAAGCAGAACCAGGTGCGGAACGAATGAATCCGCAAGCTGTAGCCCATCATTCCCGCGATAAGCCTGCTTCACACTGTACCCCTCTTCCTGCAGATACATGGACAGCATATTGCTCATCATGACGTCATCTTCAATAACCAAAACTTTATACATTGGCGTCACCCTTTAATAAATTGAAGATATCTGTCGAGTAGTCGTATCGTAACTCTACTATACAATACGGAAAGATCAGGAACAACAGATTGTTAGAAAATTGTTAGATTTAATTGTCGAAACGGTTAACCGCTTCATGTAAACCCGCCAGCAGCTGAACCAATTCCTTCTCCAGATGAGCTAGCACAAGTGCCAGCTCCTTCGGCTGATCCCCCCGCTTGATCGCTTCGCTGGTCTCATGCGCAGCGTCTCCAAGCTCGGGAGCGGACAAATAGCCGGCCGCCCCCTTCAGCGTGTGAAGCATGCGAAGGGCCGTCTGCCTCTCGGACTGCTTGAGCATCATGCGCAGCTGATCCATGAATGAATCATAGTCAAGGCGGAACTGCTCGATCATATGGAATAGAATTTGCTGCTTCCCGTTCACACGCTCAAGAGCGCTATCCACATCCATGCCGGCAATCGGGGCAAGCATGTTGTTCCCTGGCGTGCTGCCCCGGCTTATTCCCGCATAGTTGCTGCCCCCATCTCTTGACACATCAGGGGCCTTGGGCAGCGAAGCCGCCTGCTCCAGCCAATATTTCATTATCTCTCGCAGACGATCACCGGATAGCGGCTTGGTCATCACTTCATTCATTCCCAGGCGAATATAACGGTCATGATCCTTCTTCACTGCATTAGCCGTTACCGCAATAATCGGAATATGCTTGTACCGCTCCTGGCTTCGAATAATGCGGACAGCTTCCGTGCCGTCCATGACCGGCATATGAATATCCATCATAATGATGTCCCATGAGCCAGCTTCCAGAAGGCGCAGCACTTCCTCTCCCGTCTCAGCAAGACCGACCTCGTAGCCGTTCTCCTTGATCAGCTCAATCGCCACCAATTGATTTATTTTGTTATCCTCCGCCAGCAATACCCGCTGCGCGTTCGACTTACTATGAACACGGGGCTGATGGACATGCTCTTCTCGCATCGTATAGTGGCGAATGGCCAGTCTGTTTCTGAGTGCTTCATTCAACGATCTGACAATCGCCTCTCTTGTGACCGGCTTGGTCAGAATAGCAACGGGGCGCTCCTCTTCCTTCAATTGCTGCAGCTCGTCCCGGCCATACGTTGTCGTCAGCGCGATAATCGGCACGCCTGCCTCCTCCGCTTCACTGCAGAATGAGCGCCATGTCTCGATTCCATACATATCCGGCATCTCCATATCCATCAGCAGCAGATCAGGCAGCACGCCCTCCCCGACACGGCGAAGCCGTTCACGGGCATTCTGCCAGCTGTTGTAAGGGATTGCCGACCACCCAAGCGACTCAAACAGATAGGTCCAATGATCGCGCATTTTGGAATCGTCCTCGACAATCCATACCGTCCCTTCCGGCACAGGCGCGGCCGCTATCTCCTCCAATTCAAGGCGATAAGGCTTGACCTGGAACGACAACGCGAAGGCGAACCGGCTGCCCACGCCTTCCTTGCTGCTGACATGAAGCTCGCCGCCCATCATCTCTACGAGGCTTTTGGATATGACAAGACCAAGTCCCGTGCCTCCATACTTCCGAGTCGTTGAGCTATCCGCCTGCGTGAATGGCTTGAACAGCTTGTCCATGACGCTTTTGCTCATCCCAATTCCAGTGTCCGCAATGAGGAACCGAAGCTTGACCATCTCCGCGTGCTGCTCCACAATATCCAGCTCCAGCTTCACAAGGCCCTTCTCTGTGAATTTGATCGCATTGACGCATAGATTAAGCAGCACCTGCTCCAGACGGAGCGAATCACCGATTAAGGTCTGCGGCAGCTCGTCCGGCGTCTTAATCATGAATTCGAACTGCTCTTTGCCGCCAAGAAATACGCTGAGCCCGTTCGCCAGTCGGTGAAGCAGCTCTTCCGGCTGAAATGGAAGCCGCTCCATCTCGATCTTGTCCGCTTCGATTTTGGAGAAGTCGAGAACATCGCTAATCATGCGATGCAGCGTCTCCGAAGACATGCTCATCTTGTCCAAATAATCCTTCTGCACGATCGACAATTCCGTCTTCCGCAGTAGCTGTGTCAACCCAATAATGCCGTTCAGAGGCGTCCGAATCTCATGGCTCATCAAAGCAAGGAAGCGGCTCTTGGCTTGATTGGCTTCTTCTGCCTCAAGCGTAGCGCGTACAAGCTCTTCCTGAACAAGCTTCTGCTCGGATATGTCGCGGGCAATACAGGAGAAGAAGAGCTCACCCGTAGACGCATCCACATGGGTCACGACGACCATAGAGACGAACAGCGGATCGCCGTTGCTCTTCCGCAATTGTGTGTTGCTTTCCCAGTAGCCGTATTCTCTTGCAAGCTCCGCACCTTGAAGAATCTGCTCGTACATGCGAGGATCGACATGGTCCTTGACCGTGGAGGCCTCCCTCTCCTCTCCTGGCAGTCCAAGCATCTCCTTGCCTGCCCGGTTCATGTAGATGAGCTCCCCCTTCATATCGACGGAAGCAATCAAGTCCTTGGCAGACTCCACAATATCCAATAACCGGTTACGCGCTTTCTCCACTTGCTTCCGGTCCGAGATATCGCGCACCATGCCGACCACGCCAGAGAACTTGCCGTTCCGGTCCCGAAGGCCGTTCGAGCTGTGCAGGATCGGGATCCGGTGCCCATCCTTATGGATAAACGTCCACTCTCGCTCATACGAGAACCTGTCGTCGCGCAGCTCCCGGAACACTTCCAGGCCGGGCTGCACATATCTGCCCAGCTTCTCCGTCAGGCGTTCGGCCTCCGCTGTAATCTCCTCATTGTCCATAAATAGCAGCGGTGTCGCATGACCCGCCAGCTCCTGAGTGGTATATCCCAGCATCTCTTCAGCAGTCTTGTTCAAGTAAGCAATCTTGTACTCATTATCCATGACGATGAATCCATATTGATTCTGATTAATGATCGCATTCAAACGGTCGAACATATCTTGCAGATGCTCCATCATGCCATTCACGGAATGGGCAAGCTTGCCAATCTCATCATACTGCGATGTATCCAAATGCTCGGCCTGGAATTCCCCCGCTGCCGCTTGCTTCGTGACAGACAATATCCGCTCCAGGCGCTTAATAATCTGATTGAAATAGAGATAGAAGGACAGCGCGATAAAAACCTCCGCGACCGCTATCGTCGAGACGATACGCCAGAAGATCGGCGTCAGCATCTCCTTCATATGAAAGTACGGCTCTTGCAGGGCAATCCGCCAAGGCGTACCCGTCACCTTGGCATAGAACACGACATAAGCCTCTCCATCTACATGAATATTGACCCTGCCATCATTGTGGCTCAGAATCTCATGGGCAACTTCGCTTAAGGTAGAATCCGAACGCAGCGACGACATGCGTGCAACGCCTGGCGCAGAGCCGTAGATAATTTCTCCTTCGTCATTGTAGAAGCGTACGGGAGCATTTTCATCCGCAAAATCAAAAAAACGGTTAAATGCCGTAAACGGAATCGACGCATAAATAATGCCTTCAATCTGGGTTCCCACTCCGTAAACGGGCACAGCAATAAAGGTTTGCTCCACGACGGAGAAGCCCGGCTTGTAAGGATCGGTAATCGTAATCGCGCCATTGATGGCCGGCTCGAAGAACGGCTCTCCCTTTAAATCGCGAGACGCTCCGTCACTGCGATAGGCGATCCCGTCTTGACCAATGAATCCGATCGCATGGTAGGTAAATCCGCTGCGAACCAGTTCCCGTTGAAAATAATTCAGCCGCTCTTCGTTCGTACCGTAACGTACAGCGGAAGTGCGGCTCATGACAAGCACCTCGGCCCGGCGAATATCCATCCAGGCAGCAATATTGCTGGCTTGGCTGGATAGCTTGCTGCTGATCTTCTCCATCTCCGAACGCATCATCGCGTCCTTGGCTGTGGAATAATTGCCCCATCCGGCAAGCAGGAGCGGGATAAACGATATGAGTACGATTAGAATTAATCCCTTTGTTCTAAGCGACATATTCGACATCGCTTATCCCCCCTTACGGCCTGACCTGTCTAATAACGGAGCGTATTCTATTCCTCCTTGGAGAGAATGCTTTCGATCCGGCTTAATTCTTCTTCGCTAAACGCTAGATTGCCAAGGGCCGCCACATTGTCATCGATCTGCTCCACGCGGCTTGCGCCGATCAAAGCGGACGTCACTCTGCCGCCTCGAAGCACCCATGCCAGAGACAAGCCAGCCAGCGTCTGCCCTCTCTCTTGCGCCAGCTCATTCAGCGCTTTCACTTTATTCAGCTTGCCTTCCGTTATTTGCTCCGACTTCAAGAAGATGCTTGGTCCGCCTGCGCGGGAGTCGGCAGGGATGCCGTTCAAGTACCGGTTCGTCAGCAGTCCGCCGGCTAGCGGCGAGAATACGATGGAGCCGATGCCTTGCTCATCCAGCACATCCTGTAAGCCGCCCTCGATCCAGCGGTTGAACATGGAGTAGGAAGGCTGGTGAATCAGACATGGCGTGCCCAGCTCCTTCAGAATGCGTGAAGCCTCGGCAGTTTGCTCTGCGCTGTAATTAGAGATGCCGACATACAAGGCCTTACCTTGGCGCACCGCATGATCAAGCGCCCCCATCGTCTCCTCAAGCGGTGTGTCCGGGTCCGGACGGTGGGAATAGAAGATATCGACATAATCCAGCTTCATCCGCTTCAGGCTTTGATCCAGACTGGACAGCATATATTTGCGGGAGCCCCACTCTCCGTAAGGTCCGGGCCACATCCCATAACCCGCTTTTGTGGAAATAATCAGCTCATCACGGTATGGCGCGAGGTCATGCTGAAGGATAGCGCCGAACGCTTCTTCCGCCGAGCCCGGCGGAGGTCCGTAGTTATTAGCCAGATCGAAATGGGTAATGCCGAGGTCGAACGCTCGGCGCGCCATCGCCCTGCTGTTCTCGTAGCGGTCGTTGCCGCCGAAGTTATGCCAAAGTCCGAGCGAGATAGCGGGCAGCTTCAATCCGCTTCTGCCTGCCCGATTGTATGTCATGGAATTATAACGTGCATGGTCTGCTGTATAGCTCATACCCAAATACCTCCCATTTTTAGGTGCATACTCTTTCATTCTAAATTATTTATCGGTAAATACACACTACCTGGCCAGTCTTTGTTCCAGCTTAAAGTTCGGACTATTCAGCAGCGTCTCCCGGAAAAAGGTCTCCTGCTCCGTCGTTAGCCGTTGCCAGGCATAGATACAGCGAGGGTCAAAGTGTCTTCCGCTCTCCTGCAGCAGAATCTCCATGGCTTCTTCATGCGTCATCGCCTGACGATAGGAACGGGATGACGTCAGAGCATCGTAGACGTCCGCTACCGCCGTTATTCGGGCGACAAGCGGAATCTCCTCGCCCGACAGACGGTCCGGATAGCCGCTGCCGTTCCACTTCTCGTGGTGGGAGCGGATGACCGCCAACTCTTCCACCATAAAGCCAAGACGCTTGCAGACATTGTAGCCAGAGAGCGGGTGGGATTCAATAATGGATCGTTCTTCTTCGGACAGCTTGCCTGGTTTGTTCAAGATGCCGTCGGGTATGTATAGCTTGCCGATATCATGGACGATGCCGCCCTGCGCAATCGCGCGAAGCTGCGAGGAGGACAGCCCCATCTCCTCTCCCAGCTTCAGCGCATACAAAGCAACACGATAATTATGCCCCGCTGTATACGAATCCTTAGATTCTGTCGCCATGACCAGCTCTCTGACGCTTGGAGAAATATATGTATGAATCCAGTCTTGGGGATTGGCGCGAAACAGCATTTTGATCGCGGCCGTAATGGAGCCGGTATTCAAATGCTCTCTGACGATGCCGACGACCATAACAATGACCGAAGCTAGCAACAGGAAGTGATACAGCCACCAGCTCGCCATCCACGCTTCCCCGGTCACCATAATGATTTGCGCGCTGAACATCCAGCCCGTACTATAGACGATCGCAAGCTGTAGCGGGAATCGGGACGCCAGATAGGTTTGCAGATTCCGATAGATGGTCCATGTGTTCATGAGCAAGATCAAAGCGGTTGTCACCCACTTGCTGACATCCCCCTTCAAATGAAGAAAATGGACAATATCGGGGTTGAACCATAAATATAAGCTGGACAGCAGCAAGATGGAGGACCACACCGGAAGCAGCCACTTCTGACGCATGGAGAGCCAGCGAACGAGCTTGTGATCGGCCGATACGGAGCACATCCATAGCCAGAACGCAGATAACAACACACTGAGCTGGGCAACATTGCCCGAGATAGAGGAATGATGGATTAGAAATCCCGGCGTCGACAGTCCGTGAAGAATGAACATAGCCGCCAAGGATACATAGGATAAGGACAGGAAGCTAACCTTTATATTCCGGATACGGATCGCTACGATACCAATTGCGCTCGCGACGGCCAGCGCCAGAACGGAGACCAGACTGACAATATAGAAGTGGCCGTGCGGCGTATGAATATTCATATCGTAAGGCGACAACTGATACAGAAAATAACCGGCGAGCGGCAGCAGTATGAATACCGCAAGCCTGGCTAATACGCGAGTGTCTCTTCTCAAAGGCTATCCTCCTCCAACCATTGTCAATAACTTAAGCGCTCAATCCATCCAGCCAAGCGTCCACTTCCTCACGGGGCATTGGCTTCTTGAAATAGTAGCCTTGCATGATGGAACATCCGGCCTGGCGCAGGAACTGGAGCTGGCGCTCGGTCTCTACGCCCTCGGCCACAAGCTCGATATTAAGCTGCTGGGCCAGCGTTATGATCGTATTGACAATTGCTCTCTTGGAAGGTGATTCAAAATCTTGCATATACAGCTTATCGATTTTCAGTGTCTGGAACGGGATTCGGTCAATAGAACCTAAAAAAGAATAGCCCGAACCGAAGTTGTCCATGGATACGCGCACGCCGGCCTCTTGAAGCGGTACGAGCTGCTCCGTCGCTTCGGTGGCATGATACATAACGGTCGACTCCGTAATCTCCAGCTCTAGCAGCTCCGGGTTTAAGCCGGAATGGATCAGCGCTTCATTGACCATTTCCTGAAGACTGCGAGTTTCGAATACATTCGCCGACAAGTTGACAGATACGCCTAACGTGCTGCTGCCCTTGCCATTCCAAGCCTGACAGTCCTTACACGCCTGATCCAGCACCCATCTCGTGATCGGAATAATCAATCCGGTCTCCTCGGCAATCGGAATAAATTCATCCGGCGCAATCGCGCCAAGCTGAGGATGCTTCCATCTAAGCAGCGCTTCAAATCCAATCGGCTTATTCATTGCGGCATTCCACTTCGGCTGATAGAAAGTCGACAGCTCGCCAAGCATAAGCGCTGTTCGAAGCCCCTTCTCGATCTCCATCCGTCTGGCCAGCTTGCGGTCCAATTCTTCATTATATGCACAGTACTGGTTCTTCCCTTGGCTCTTGGCATAATACATAGCTGTATCCGCCGCCTTAAGCAGCTCCGTCCGGCTCTGCCCGTGCTGCGGCGCAAAGCTGATGCCGATGCTGCTGGTCACATAGAGCTCGTTGCCCTCCAGCCAGAATGGACGTCTTAGCTCCTCCAGAATCAGCTCGGCCAGCGACTCTGCAGACAGCTGCTTCAAATCCGTGGTTACGAGCAAAAACTCATCCCCGCCCAGCCTGAAGATTCGCCGCTGCTTGTTGACGAACTGGTTAATCCGGTTTCCGACCTCCTTGACAAGAAGGTCGCCTACATCGTGGCCTAACGTATCATTAACAAGCTTGAATTGATCCAAATCGATAAAAAGAACAGCATACTCCTGATTGCCGCGCAGCGTCTCATCAAATTCATGATTCATCGCATGGCGATTCGGCAGTCCCGTCAACGGGTCGCTGTAGGCCATGCGTTTCAAGACAAGCCTCTCCCAATAGAGGGCCGTCCAAGTCACAAGCACAACAAGAATCATCACGCTCGATACAGCAATCAGCAGCGACATATCAATGCCTGCTCCTCTTAGCTGATCAAGCGCTTCGGGTGTGGAGCACCAGAACATGGCCGCTTCCATGCCGGTGTAATGCATGCCTGTGACGGCCAAACCCATCAGCAGCGCCGCCCCAAGCTTAAACCAGCGAGCCTTGCTTTCGTTGCGGAAGCGGGTCAGCAGGTAAAGCGCAGCGTATGAGGCGATGACCGCAATTACGGCGGAGATGATCCACAACGTTTCATTATAGGTAATCCTCAGAATCGAGGACTCCATCGATGCCATGCCTGTATAATGCATCGTGACGATGCCCGATCCCATTAACAGGCTTCCGACGACAAGCTTCACCCGTGTTACCTGCTTAGCCATAGTTACGTAAAAAGCCAGCAGAGAGGCCAATATACTTGCTAATATAGATATCACGGTTGTTAGCCCGTTATAATTCACTTCAACCCCCAAGTGAAAGGCCATCATTCCGACAAAATGCATCGTCCATATGCCGCAGCCCATTACAAATCCGGAGATGATTAACCACCCAAGTTTGGACTTGCCGTTCGAATGCGATATTTTATAGGAAAGATTAAGTGCGGAATAAGAAGTGAACAACGCGATAACAAGCGACAGCAACACGATCCAGCTGTCGTAGCTCCCCAGTAATCTGATCAATATATCCCTCCGTGTCAACGCTTGTTACACGTTCTTTTTTTCGTCTACCTATACAATTAATACGATTCGACATGCAATGCAAGCTTTTTTATTTTAGATTAAGGTTTTTTTGTTCATGATTTGATATAGTAGGTGAAGAATTGCAATTTGAAGGGAGTTTATGGAATGAATAACAAGGAATCGCAGTCGAACGATACACCTATAGACAACGAAACTGCGAAGGAAGAAAACAAGGCTCAAGAGAACGAAACGAACGGCGAGTCACAGGAGAACGTTGTCGAAGCGGACAAGCCTGAAGAGACAAGCGACTCCGACCGCGCAGCAGCCGAGACAGCGGTTGCGGCGGCGGCTCCTTATTCCGCTGCAGCAGGCGCATCGCCTCGCCTGGAAGCAGCTGCTCCTGCGAAGAAAGGCGCAACGGGCTGGATCGTATTGTCCGCTGTGCTTGCAATCGCCTTAATCGTCGTTTTGATTAAACCTCCCTTTGGCGGCGGAGGCAATGAGACTGTTGCTACCGTTAACGGCGCTAACATTACGCAGCAGGAACTGTATGACCTGCTCGTGAAAGTAAACGGCGAGCCTGCGCTCGACAACCTGATTCTGGAGAAGCTGGTGAAGCAAGAGGCTGATGCGGCCAGCGTGAAATTTACAGAACAGGACATTACAGACGAAATTAATGTAATCAAGATCGACTTCCCTTCGGAAGACGACTTCAATAATGTATTGCTGCAAAACAATCTGACTCTGGATGATCTGCGCGAGGATATGCGCCTGAGCGCCATGATCCGCAAAGTGCTGGAGCCTAAAACAACGGTAACTGACGAAGATGTGAAAGCTTACTTTGACGCCAATCTGGCCAAGTTCGGCGAGCATGGCGAGCAGGTTCGCGCTTCCCATATCCTTGTAGAAACCAAGGAAGAGGCTGACGCGATTCTGGCCGAGCTCAAAGGCGGCGCTGACTTTGCTGAGACAGCCAAAGCCAAGTCCGGCGACGGCTCGGCGGCAAATGGCGGCGATCTGGGCTTCTTCACCAAAGAAGACATGGTTGAGCCATTCTCGAAGGCTGCCTTCGCCCTCGAAGCGGGAGCAATCAGCGATGTTGTGCAAAGTGAATTTGGCTACCACATCATTAAGAAAACCGACTACAGAGAAGCTGCGAAAGCAAACTTTGATGAGAAAAAAGATCTGATTCGCACGAAACTGGTTATTGATGAGGTTCGTACGCTGTCCAGCGCTTGGATTACTGAAATCCGCGCGAAAGCGAAAATTACGAACAACCTGAAGCCGGAAGCGACCACGCCTGCGGGCGGAGCTGCTAATGCTGGAGCTGAAGGCGGCGCGGCTAAGGAATAGTCCGTCACCTGGTGAAGGGAAATTTCGAACAATGCTTTGCAGCGTAATCTCAAACTGAGGCTGCGGCATCGCACATCATGTTATTCCAGGGCCTGGCACCGGGCAGCTGTACAAGCTGCCTCGTGCCGGGCCCTTTACTCATGCGCCGAATTAAGGCACAATAGTAGACATCATGATTTCACTTTTGGAGGTAGCAGCGTGAGTACATTTGAAGTAAGCCACTATCAAGATACGTATACGATCTATGAGTTGAAGGAAAATTCCACGTCATCGCGCGTGCTCGTATGCCCGGAACGCGGCGGCATCGTGATCGGCTGCCAATTGAACGGCGAAGAGCTCTTCTTTTTGGATAAAGCAACATTTGAGAATCCTGCCTCCAACATCCGCGGCGGCAATCCGATTCTGTTCCCGATCTCCGGATCTCTTCAGGATTCTGCTTATGAGTGGAACGGCGTGACCTACAAGATGGGTCAGCACGGCGTTGCTCGCATCTATCCTTGGGAAGTTGTCGGTACCTCGACGGAAGGCGAAGCTTCCATTACGCTGCGTCTTCGCGCGAGCGAGGCTACTCTTGCCGCTTACCCATTCCAATTTGAGCTGATCTTCACCTATGCGCTGGTCAACGGCGAGCTCCATACCCGACAGCAATACCGCAACATTGGCGAAGGCGAAGCCATGCCTTTGTACCCCGGCTTCCACCCATACTTTGCGATCGAAGGCAGCAAAGACATTCCGTACAAAACGGACGCTCCGCGCTATGTCGATCTGACGACCAGCGAAGAGGCTGATTATACCGGACGCGCCAACATGGATGACTTCATCGACTCCATCTGCCTGTTCGGCGCAAAAGAACCCAGCATCTCCTTCCCTATTCGCGAAGGCGTAACCGTCAACCTGCGATATGACGACCTGTTCAAGTATGTGGTCATCTGGTCGGTGAAGGAGCGCCCATTCGTGTGCGTCGAGCCTTGGATGGGACTGCCGAACGAAATGAACAACCGCAAGGAGCTGCTCTATGTGAAGCCAGGCGACGAGCTGCGCGCCGACCTCGTCATCGGCTGCGAGACGAAGTAAGCCTGTATAAGATGAAGAGGCCTCCCCTGCCAACGGCTCGGGAGGCCTCTTCTGTTGCCGCTCTAAGCAGCCGGATATGCGACGCACTAAGTCGATTGCTCACGGGCTTGCGTGCGGGCGCAGCACCTCTAAGCCGAGTTTCTCGGCTTAGAGCGCGATTTACGCGCGGGCGGCGCCTGTAAGCCGAGTTTCTCGGCTTAGAGCACGGGTTTACGCGCGGGCGACGCTTGCAAGCCTAGTTTCTCGGCTTAGAGCGCGGAATTTCGCGCGGGCGACGCTTGCAAGCCTAGTTTCTCGGCTTAGAGCGCGGAATTTCGCACGGGCGGCGCCTGCAAGCCGAGTTTCTCGGCTTAGAGCACAAGTTTGCGCACGGGCGGCGCCTGCAAGCCGAGTTTCTCGGCTTAGCGCGCGGCAAGGCGCTCCAACCGCGATGCTATTTAGTAGCCTTCGCCTTGGCCGCCGGTTACGATTGCGACGCTGGAGCTTGCGCCGATGCGAGTTGCGCCGGAGTTAAACATCAGCAGAGCAGTCTCCAGATCGCGAACGCCGCCGGATGCTTTGACGCCAATATTCGGTCCTACTGTGCGGCGCATGAGCGCGATATCTTCCGCAGTAGCTCCACCTTTGCCGAAGCCTGTGGACGTTTTGACGAAGTCGGCGCCTGCCGCAACACACAGCTCGCATGCCTTCACTTTTTCCTCATCCGTAAGCAGTCCCGTCTCCAAAATCACCTTAAGCGCAGCCCTCCCTTTGCAGGCAGCTACGACGCCTTCGACATCACGCTGAACGCTTTCGTAATCTCTGGATTTCAACAGGCCGATGTTCAGCACCATATCGATCTCCGTCGCGCCGTCGTTAATGGCCTGCGTGGCCTCGAATGCTTTGGACGCCGTAGTAGTCGCACCAAGGGGGAATCCGACAACTGTCGTAATGCCGACGCCCGAACCCTTCAGCTCTTCCGCCACAAGCGGGACCCAGCCCGCATTCACGCAGACCGTCGCAAAATGTTGCTCCCTTGCTTCCTTGCAGATCGCGATAATATCTGACTTCGTCGCATCCGCCTTTAATATGGTATGATCAATCATCGCTGCTACTTCCGCCGATGACCAGCTTGTCTTTTGTTCCACTGTTCTTCCTCCATTCCTTTGATTCCAGGGTGTCTGTCTCGTACTATTATACGAAGCTTTTCCGCAAACAACAACAGAGGCACCTCGTCCCTCCCCGGCAATCGCAATCGGAAAACTGCTGCAGGAAGCTGAGGTTTACTTTGCCCCTTCTCTAGGCTATTATGAGGGTGCCTCACATTCCCAGATTTGCCGCAACCGGTCTCCGGTAATCGGCAATATACAAAGGAGATTTTACATATGGACAATATGCTCGTCAAAATAAAAGAAGCGGCAGCCTATATCGAGAGCAAGCTGCCATCCACACCGCAGCTCGGCATGATTCTCGGCTCCGGCCTTGGCGTTATGGCTGACGAAGTAGAGAATGCCACCGTCATTCCTTACGGCGAGATTCCTCACTTCCCGGTCTCAACCGTAGAAGGACACTCAGGAGAGCTGGTTATTGGTGAGCTGGAAGGAAAAACCGTGCTGGTGATGAAAGGCCGCTTCCATTACTACGAAGGCTACAGCATGAAAGAAGTTGTCTTCCCTGTGTATGTGATGAAGCAGCTAGGCATCGGTACGCTGCTGGTAACGAATGCAGCAGGCGGCATGAACCGCGCATTCTCGGCAGGCGATCTGATGCTGATTACCGATCATATCAATAATACCGGTGACAATCCGCTTATTGGAGCCAACATTCCCGAGCTTGGCCCTCGCTTCCCGGATATGTCGAGCGCCTATAACAAAGAGCTTCGTGCCGTAGTCGCGGAGCAAGCCGAGTCGCTTGGCGTCAAGCTTCAGCAAGGCGTATATGTAAGCATTACCGGCCCAACTTATTGCACGCCTGCAGAGCTAACGATGATGGCCCGTTGGGGTGCTGATGCAGTCGGCATGTCCACAGCGCCTGAAGTCATTGCGGCGAATTATTGCGGCATTCGCGTAGCGGGTATCACTTGTATTACCGACATGGCGATCGGAGACGAGCTGGAGCCGCTGACGCATGAACAAGTGGTCAAAGTAGCCAATGAGACGCGTCCGAAGTTTATCTCGCTTGTCAAAGCATCTGTGCGCACTTTTCAGATTTAATTCTGTTGAATTGGGCGTTTAAAAGGTTGCTATAGACGATTTCTATCAGGCAAGTATACTCATCAAATGAGTACCTACAGGCCCGCGATTTATTTTTTCAATTCCATACCAACAGAATGAATGCGCCGCAAACACATTGCGGCGCTTTTACATTTAGCATAATCCGAAAGTATTCTTCCCCCTCCGCTTGAGTCCTTTGAATAAGAACCTCATCGTTTTACAAAACCTTTGATTTGTCGATACAGGATATCCAAACTTCGCCGCCGAATAACTCCCTGTTCCAATATTCACACTATACAAATAGGCGATGGAGGGATGATCTGCTCATGAGGAAATCATGGAATTGGCTGCTTTCCACTGTGTTGAGCCTGGCTTTGGTGCTGGGGCTTGCAAGCGGAGTGGCGGCAGAGGGCAATACGGAGCAAGGCGTCAAGCATCTGACCATTTTACACACGAACGACATGCACGCACGGTCAATTGAAAACGGAGCCGAGATGGGTTTTGCCAAAGTAGCCGGTATCTTCGACAGCTACCGCAAAGCCAATCCGAATACGCTTGTCCTTGATGCAGGCGATGCGATTCACGGTACAACGTTCGCTACTCTCGTAGGCGGGCAAAGCGTCGCAGATGTGATGAACCTGATGGGCTACGATGCCATGGCACCGGGCAACCACGAGTTCAACTACGGAACCGACAGACTGCTGGAACTGGCAAAAGGCTTAAAGTTCCCCGTTATTAGCGGCAACGTCAGAGACAAGCAGAATGCTCAAATCTTCAAGCCATATATCATTAAGGAGATTGACGGCATCAAGGTGGGCATCTTCGGTCTCTCCACGCCAGAGACGGCCTACAAGACGCATCCGAAAAACGTCGCAAACATCATGTTCACAGATCCGGTCAAAGAAGCGCAGGCTATCGTCGACGAGCTAAAGGATCAAACGGATCTTATCATTGCGCTGGGGCATCTGGGCATGGACAAATCCAGCGAAGATACAAGCTTCAAGGTCGTCAAGGCTGTAAAAGGGATCGACCTCTTCGTCGATGGCCACAGCCATACTGTGCTGGAGAAAGGACTTCTATCCGACAACGATACGCTTATCGTCAGCACAGGCGAATATTCGCAGCATGTCGGTGTCGTCGATATTTGGATGCAGGATGGAAAAATATCAAAACGTGAAGCGAAGCTGATCCATCAAGAAGCCGCCGCCAATATCACGCCGAATGAAGCTGTTACAGCCAAAGTAGCAGATATTATTAAAACGCAGGAAGTTATATTGGCCGAGAAAGTCGGCAACACCTCCGTAGCTCTCGAAGGTTCCCGCGAGAAAGTACGCGCAAGCGAGACAAACCTTGGCAATCTGATTGCGGATGCCCTGCTGTTCGTCACGAAGGCAGACGTTGCTCTGACCAATGGCGGCGGCATTCGCGCTTCCATCGATCAAGGCGTCATTACAAAGGGAGAAGTCATTACGGTACTTCCGTTCGGCAACCAGATCGTCACGCTCAAGGTAAAAGGCGCTGATCTTAAAGCAGCGCTAGAAAATGGCGTCTCCGATTATCCGAACGCCAAGGGAGCCTTCCCTCAGGTCGGCGGGATGAGCTTCAAGATTGATCCCGCTGCCGCTCCAGGCTCACGCGTACATGATCTGAAGGTCGGCAGCAAAGCAATTGACCTCAAAGCGGAATACACGATCGCTACGAATGACTTTCTTGCGGCAGGCGGAGATGAATACACCATGTTCGGTCAATACCCGCAGGCCGGCATGTACGGCTCGCTGGATGAGGCGCTTATCGCCTATATTCAAGAGTTGGGCTCCGCAAACCCGAAGGTTGAAGGCCGCATTAAGGAATATGCCGCTCCCGGCACTGCAACACCACAACCAGAACCAAAGCCACACCCAGAGCCGAAGCCAGAGCCTAAACCTGAACCGAAACCGGAAGTACAACCTGTCTATATCGTGAAGAAAGGCGACACGTTATGGAGCATTGCGCGCAAGCACGGAACCACATGGCAAGTGCTTCGTGACCTTAACCATTTGAAAAATCCGAACCTGATCTTCCCGGGTCAACAAATCATCTTGCCTGCCAAAGCATAAAGCGAGGCCATACACGGCATAAAGAGAACCAGTCGCTAGCCAGGCTCATGCGACTGGTTCTCTTTTTTCACATACGCCAATCTGCCCCTTACAGGGTCGTCATTCTGCTCGGAAAAGATAATTTAAGCGACAGTGGTTACAACAGCTGCTCCACTATCCCCTGCCGAACTGCGCCGTATGCAAGCGGCTGTAGATGCCTCCTGCGGCAACAAGCTCATCATGGCGGCCTTGCTCGGTAATGCCCTTCTCTGTCACTACGACAATCCGATCCGCATTCTTAATCGTAGCCAGACGATGCGCAATCACAAGCGTCGTACGTCCTTCCGACAATTCCGCAAGCGATTGCTGGATCGCCGCTTCCGTCTCTGTATCCAGCGCTGAAGTCGCTTCGTCCAGGATCAGAATCGGCGGGTTTTTCAGGAACATCCTTGCGATCGCAAGACGCTGCTTCTGGCCGCCGGACAGCTTCACGCCGCGCTCGCCAATGACCGTATCGAGTCCATTAGGCAGCGACGTGATGAACTCCTCCAGCCTTGCCCGTCTTGCCGCCTCCAGAATGTCCCAATCATCAGCGCCCAGCTTGCCATAGGCGATATTCTCCCGAATCGTACCCGAGAACAGGAATACATCCTGCTGCACGATGCCAATTCCTTTGCGCAGCGATTCCAGCTTCATATCGCGAATATCAAGTCCGTCGATGGATATGCTGCCGTTTTCAACCTCATAGAATCTTGGCAGCAAGCTGCAAAGTGTCGTCTTGCCCGCTCCAGACGGACCGACGAAGGCGACGGTCTCCCCTGCCCGAATGGACAGGTCAATGCCCTGCAGCACTTTGGCTTCGCCCTCGTAGCCGAACGTAACGTCCTTGTAGCGAATATTGCCATGCAAACGATCAACCGCGATCGCGTTCGGTGAATCTGCAACATCCGGTGCAGTATCCATCAGCTCCACGTAACGTTTGAAGCCTGCAATGCCTTTCGGATAGCTTTCAATAACGGCATTAATCTTTTCAATTGGCTTGAAGAAAATATTCGTCAGCAAGACGAACGTCATAAAGTCACCGTATGGCATTCCTTTTTTCAAAACGTAATACGCGCCTGCAATCAGTACGAACAGCTGTACCAATCTCATTAACATGTAGGAGACCGAGGCGTTCAAGCCGATAATCTTGTACGCAATCAGCTTCGCCTCGCGGAAGCGCATGTTGTTGCCCTTGAACAGCTTGCCTTCATGCTTCTCATTCGCGAACGCCTGCACGACGCGGATGCCGCCTACCGTATCTTCGACGCGCGCATTGAAGTCGGCCATGTCTGTGAACAGGCGGTTGGACGCCTTGGTCATCCGCTTGTTGAAGTACAGAACCAGCCAAATAATAACCGGTACGATAATGAACGTCATGATCGCCAGCTCCGGCTGAATGAACAGCATAATGCCGAATGCGCCGATCAGCGTCATCGCTGCGATGAACATATCCTCCGGTCCATGATGGGCAACCTCGCCGATCTCGAACAAGTCGTTCGTCAGCCGGGAGAGCAAATGCCCCGTCTTCGTATTGTCGAAGTAACGGAAGGACAGCTTCTGCACATGATCGAACAGCTTGCGCCGCATATCCGTCTCAATGTTAATGCCCAGCATATGCCCCCAGTAGGTGACTACGTAGCTTAAGAGCGTATTGATGATATAAATAACGAGCAGCACGGCGCAACCGGAAACAATAAGCCCCCAGTTCTCGTCAGGAAGCAACGAGTTCACGACATACCCAACCGCAAGCGGGAACACCAGCTCCAGCACAGCGAGTATAACCGCACAGGTAAAATCGAGGAAAAACAGCCGTTTGTACGGCTTATAATACGAGAAAAAACGTCTTAACATTATGAACTCCAATTCTGTCCTTCTTCTGTCAGCGGGACTAAATGATAATGATTTTCACCAGGAAGATCATACCCAATCCCTTTTAGAGTGTCAAGGTAATGAATGGTTTATAACGATTCGTTCTGCATGCGTATAGACCGTAAATTGACGGCCGCGGATAAAGCCAACGCATGTTATGCCCAGATCATGAGCCAGCCGAAGCGCCAGGTCGGTCGGCGCGGACTTGCTAAGCACAATTCCGCAGCCCATTTTAGCCGCCTTCAATACGACCTCCGACGACATCCTGCCGCTGAACACAATTGCCTTATTCGCCGTTCCGATCTGATGCAGCAGACAATGCCCATACAACTTATCCAGCGCATTATGGCGGCCGACATCCGTCATGACGGCAAGCAGTCCATCTCCTTCAGCGAGCGCGGCGTTATGAACGCCCCCTGAGTTATGAAAGTCGCTAGAGCTTTTCTGCAGCTGTTCCATGAATGAGATGCATTGCTCCGGGGTTAACGTCCTCCTGGTCATAATCGTGCGCGCAGTCATCATGTCGTTGTGAAAATAAAACTGGCGGCTCTTCCCGCAGCAGCTTCCGATGAATCGCTTCGACACCTTCTCCCGCGCTACGGACGGCTGGCCTGTCAGCTCCGCGTATACGTATCCGCTATCTTCGTCGATATGCAGACGCTTCACCTGAGCAGCTTCCCGAATCATTCCCTCAGAAGCGAGAAATCCATAGACAAGCTCACGAAGATGGGTCGGTGAACAGACGATCGTCGCAAATTCCTCCCCATCCAGCTTGACCGTAAGCGCATATTCGGTTGCGATCTGATCGTCCAGCGCTTCGAACTGCCCCGTATCGCTGCGGTATTGCATCGCTCCCCATACCGATAGATTGCCTCTCTCCATCTGTCGCACCTCCCCTCAGTCAAGCCGGCGGCTCCATATCCAGCTCGGCAACCGTCTTCTCTGCGTATCGCGTATCCTTGTGCGCATGGTACCGGTCCGCCCGCTCTACTTGAACAGACGCATTATATTCCGGGATGCCAGCGTGAGGCTCGTAGACACCCCGCTTGAACAGCATGTTGCTCTCCGGCCAATATAGCTCGATATTGCCGCTTGCTACGGGAGCCAGCTTCGCACGCCCGTGGAAGAGGCCGTGGCGGTTATGCACGACGATGTCATCGCCGTTCTGCAGATCCAGCCTGTCTGCATCCTCACTGCTGATTAGCACATCATGCCGTGCCGCTGCATTAAAGCTGTCGTGTTCCCCGTAGATCATGGAGTTGAACTGCTTCCCCCTTCTGGTGGTCGCATACATCCGCCCCTCCGAGCGCTGCAAGTCTGGAATCGGAATTGGCAGCAGCTGCCCCTTGCCGTCCAGAGTCGGACAATGGCCCCCTTCGCATAGCCAGGCATTGCCCCACTGGAAGACGTCGCCGCGATTATGAAGCCTCTGGATGCCGTCATAGTTAGGCGCGGCAACCGCGATCTCCCTGCGGATGTCCTCTGCGCTGCGGAAGCGGGCCAGCGCTCCTCTGTCTCCGTTGATGCGTTCGGCCAGCTCGCCGAATATGTCCCACTCCGCGCGTGCCTCGCCAATGCGCGGACCCTCGATCTCCGGCGAAAAGTAGACCATTCGTTCCGTCGAAGTCGACGTCCCTCCGCCGGGCTGTTCGTAGCGAGTCATCGCCGGCAGCACGATAACTTCTTCTGCGGCGTCGGCAAGCGCCGAGCTGTTCAGCACAATGTCCTGATGCACACGCAGCTCGACCGATTCCAGGCAGGCCTGGACATGCTGCGGGTCCGGCATCGTCTCCAGGAAGTTCCCGCCCGATGTGTAGAACAGCCGCAGCTTGCTCTCATGGCCCTCCGGCAGCAATGCGTTCTCCAGCGACACGCCGACGATATCCCCTTGCCACTCCGGCAGGGGAAACTTCCATACCGCTTCGATTCTGGCGCGATCCTCAGCCGCGCTCATCTCTCCTCCCGGCAAGCTGAACGGGTCCGCCCCCATCTCGCCAGAGCCTTGGACGCCGCTATGTCCCCGGATGGGCATCAGCCCGCAATGCTCCCTGCCCAGGAACCCGCGAAGCAAAGCCAGATTGGCAACCTGAGAGATGTTGTCCGTCCCGAAGCGATGCTGCGTCAGCCCCATGCTCCATACGAAGACGCCCGAGCGCGCGCCGGCAAGCAGACGGGCCAGCTCCTCCATGCGGGAGCGCGCAAGCCCGGATGAACGCTCGATATCCGCCCATGCCAAAGCTTCCACATGCGTGCGCAGTGCCTCATAACCGTTCGTATGGCGACCAACGAACTCATGGTCAATCGCGGAACCGCTCGCCGACGCCTCCATCTCGAACCAGCATTTCATGATGCCGTGCATGAATGCAATATCACCGCCGATACTCACCTGATAGAAGTCATCCGCAAGCTTGGTCCCGAACAAAGCCGACTCTGCAATAGATGGAATCCAATATCCGTCCATTGCCGGCTCGCGATAAGGGTTAATGACGATGATCTTCGTACCCTTGCGTTTGGCGGCGTACATATATTTTGTCGACACCGGCTGGTTGTTCGCCGCTACGCTGCCCCAGAACAGCAGTACGTCAGTCCCGATCCAGTCCTTGTAGCTGCAAGTGGATGCGCCGACGCCAATCGAACGCTTCATGGCAGTCTTGGACGGTGAGTGGCAGATGCGCGATGCATTGTCGATATGATTCGTGCCGATCGCCCTGGCAGCCTTAGCCGCCGCATAATAGGTCTCATTCGTAATGCCTCTTCCGGTCAAATAAAACGCGATTCCCTTCGGATCAATCGCCTGTGCCTTGTCCGCAATTCGCGACAGCGCCTCATCCCAGCTCAATCGGCTGAAGCGGGTTTCGCCTCTGCGCCGGATCAACGGATAAGGCAGCCTGCCGAGCTGCCGGAGCTCCGCGCTGCTCAGCTGCCGCAGCTCTCCAATATCGGCATGCAGCCAGCGCTCCTTCATGGCCGGCATCGTATTGAGGCGAAGCACATTGAGGCGCGTCGTGCAGACATGCGGCCCTTCCAGCGTCTGATCATACAACCCGGATACACCAAGCGCACAACCATCGCATACTCCTTGCGTCAAGATTCGATAAGCGTAAGGCAGATTATTGCGGTTATCCCATACCGTCTTGAACGTATCGCGAATATGATGCGGCTTTACAAGGCCAAGCCCGAAGGGCCGCTTGCTCACCCACAACCGGGAGTCCCAGCTCTTCGGCAGCTTGATCCGCCCGGTATGCTTTGTGTTGCCCATGCTCATTCCCCTCCCAATCCCAATCTATCAAGCAGCGATCGAAAAAAGACCGCTTTCGCAATGATCCCAAGTGTTCCCACTCCAAAGCTCATTTCCGGCAGTCTTATTGTTAATTCATTGAACGGTTCGATTCAGCCCAGTGTATCAAGAAAACGGTTACATGACAATGCAAACAAAGACAGCCTGGATCATCAGGCTGCCTGCATGACGCATATTAGAGTTAACCGTCTAGATCACCAGAACCTCCGCTTGAACTTTGCAATCACATGCAACCCGGATAGCATCTATGCTTGGCCGTTCATAATCATGGCTTCGTACAGGCCCCCGGCCGGTTACTTCGGGATCAGCTCCAGAGCCGCTTGCTTGCCGCTTAGTTGAACGCCAGTCTTGCGGGTTCCGCTCGCCAACAGATCGGTGGCAAGCCCCTCCAGCAGCGTCTTGGCGGCTGGTCCTTCCTTGCCCTGAATACGAACTACCAGCAGAACGCCATGGCCCGATTCCAGCAGCTTCTCCGCTTGCCTGCGCTTCGTCTCGTAATCATGGTCTTCAATGCTTGCTGTCAAGCGAATTTCTTTCACCTTGACCTGCCCATCCTTCTGGCGGGCTTCCTTCCCGGCTTGATCCTTCTCCCGCTTCGCCGTTCCCCGGCTGACCAGCCGACAAGGCGGCGGGCTGCTCATCAGCGAATCGCATACCAGATCCGCCTTCAGCTGCTTCGCCAGATCGAGCGCTTCCTCGCGGGATACGACGCCAAGACGCTCGCCATCCAGACCTGTCAGCAATACCTCGACAGCCTTGATCGCTTCATTCATCACTAATTTCGATGCCATTGCTCTTTCTCCTCATCCTCTATCCATCTATGACCGTCGCGGCTTCGCCGGACGATGCCTTGCCCTTATTATGGGCAACTCAGACAGCAATCGCAAGGCCGAAGCGACGCGCTCCCGTCTCCTCGGCCTATCCATAAAATTAGTTATCCGGCATTCACGCCTACAAGCGATCGGAAATCAAGCTTAGCTAGCGATTCCGCATAGATGTAACGCGCTTCTTGGTCAAAGGTAAGCATCTGCGTCAGAGGATTGGGCACGATGACACAAGACATACCTGCCGCCACCGCTGCTCTGGCGCCATTAGGCGAATCCTCGATGGCAATCGCTTCTTCCGGCGCCACGCCAAGCTTCTCCATTGCCTTCACATACAGCTCCGGATCAGGCTTCACCTGACTCACATCATCCGCTGTGCAGATGACCTCGAAATAATGGCTAATACCTAGCGCGTCCAGATGCCGGTCAATCCATTCCCGCCCGGAGCTGGAGGCAAGACCGATTCGAAGGCCCGCATCCTTAGCCAGCTCCAAGTAATCCAGAATACCTTCGCGAACGACTTCTTTCGCCAACAAAGTGGTGTGATCATCATGGATCTTCAAGCGGAATTGCTCCTTGTCGATCTGCAGGCCCAGCTCGGTCATCAGATACTCGTAAGGATTAAAGGTATGGTTATTCGTGCCTACGCACTCCGAATATTGATCGATCGTCAGTTCAACGCCATGCTCCTTGTAAGCATCGCGAAAAGCATAGAACCAAGGTGTCTCCGTATCAAGAATTGTTCCGTCAAAGTCAAAAATCATAGCCTTAATCATAGATGTGCTCCTCTCCAGCATCTTGCAATCATTATGTTATCAAGACGGTAGCATGACAAAATAGGTACGTCAAGACAAGCCGTCCGGCACAGCCGCCAAACACAAAACGCGGCAATCAGCGATATCCGTTGACAAACCTGGGATGGAAACGGATTCTAAGAGCGATGACATAGGTCCATATTTTTTAAAAAAAGAAAAGGGACTGTCCCATAAGACGAAATAGTTGTGCCACACACCGCTAATTGCGCCGAAAGTACGGGATTGACCAGAATTAATGGCAGATAACTAAGGGACGCCCCTCACTAAATTGAAAGACAACCAAAAGCCAAAGATGGCGGTGCAGGGATAACACCCTTGGCACCGCCATTTCTTCATTAGCGCCGGTTCACATTCATCAAGTGGATGTCTCTTAAAGTAAACCTTCTTCTGAGACAGTTCCTCACTCTAATTCATCCTTCTATATCCTTTCGTTCATTCACTCCATACATTGTTAACCATGCTAATGGGATGCGTGCTGTCCTTCTTCCCCTTTTGCAACGGCGGATATGTCCAGCTTGCTCCTGCCCATAAAGAAAGCTACAAGGAGCGCAAGCACCGCGGGAATCGCCGCCAGGCCGAACGTCAAGGTAATCGACGACGACAATGCGGTCGTGATCGTATCCAGCACCTCCGACGGGAAGGTTGCGCGCGTCTCCGGCTTCAGGAGCTCCCGTGGATCGCCGAAGGCCATGTCGCCTCCGCCCTGCGCCCCGCCTGCAGCGAACGCATCCGCCAGCTTATTCGTAAACGCATTGCTCTGGATGATGCCGAACACTGTAATGCCGACCGTCATGCCGAGCGAGCGGATAAACGTAAGCGTCGAGCTCGCCGTACCGCGCTGCCGTGTCGAGATGCCATGAATAGCTGCATTGCTGAGTACCGAGAACGATGCACCAATGCCAAGGCCAATCAGGATCATATACAAGGTCACTTGAAGACGGCTGGACTCCGGCGACAAGGTCGTGACGAGCAGCGTACCGACGACCAGGAGGATCAGCGTGGACACCATAATGTTCCGGTAAGGAATCTTGGTCATCAGAAAACCGCCAAGCGAGGCGGTGACCACAGAGCCCAACATCATAGGCAGCAGCACCAAGCCGGAGTTCGTTGCGGTCCCGCCAAGCACACCTTGAACAAAAATCGGGATATAGACCGATGCGACGATAAACGCCGCCCCGCTGAAGAACGAGGTCAGGATGCTGGTCGCATACACGCGGTTTTTGAAAAGCCCATACGTAATAATCGGTTCCTTCGCCTTGGTCTCCACGTACAGGAAGATCGCAAGCAGCACGGCGCTCGCTGCGAACATGCTGATAATCTCCCATGAGCTCCAAGGGAAAGTCTTGCCGCCGAGCTCTAGACCCAGCATGAGACCGATAACCGCTCCAATCAACGTAGCAGCGCCCAGCCAGTCAATCGGCTGCTTGGACCGGTCATGCGACTCCTTGTAAAAGAATGCGATCATGCAGAAAGCAATCACACCGAGCGGCAAGTTAATATAGAACACCCATTGCCACGCAATGTGGTCGGTGATGTAGGCGCCGAGCAGCGGCCCGAATATGCTGGACATGCCGAATACTGCGCCGAACAAGCCGCCCAGCTTGCCGCGTGACTCTAGCGGCACCGCATCGAACATGATCGTGAACGACGTCGGGATCAGCGCACCGGCGCCGATGCCTTGAATAGCCCGGAAGAGAGCCAGTTCTGTAATCGTAGACGCTGTACCGCATAGCGCCGAACCGATCATAAAAATAATTAACCCAAATACGAAAAACCGCTTCCTGCCGTACATATCCGACAGCTTGCCGAAGATAGGCATACCGGCCATCTCCGCTACCATGTAGGCGGAGGTAACCCATACGAACTTGTCGAGCCCGCCCAGCTCTCCTACAATATTGCCCATTGCCGTGGCGACGATCGTATTGTCCATCGATGCCATCAGAATGGCGAGCAATAGTCCGGCAATGACGATGCCGAGACGATTTTTTTGTTGTGTTGCAGACATAAATTCGCGACCTCTCTTCTTCATCTACAATCAGACTCTTGCGAGCCGATTCTTTTAAACGTGATATTCTGACTGCGCCTTGGCATTGCCGCTCTTCTCATATGAATCGCGATATTCGACTCTGCCAATGACACAGCCTTGTCCGATCCGCACCGCATTACCGCGAACGACATCCGCAATCGTATGCTCCAGATCAAGCCGGTCGCCTTCGATCAGCCCGGCCCGCAGCTCCGCGATGGAATCCTGCTGGAACAGCTCCTTGAGCAGCACCCCTCTGCTTCTGCGAACCGTAACGACTCCGCCCACGATTTCGCTAACGGTAGACGGGCCATAGAGCTTGATCAGCGCCTGGCCGGCATTCACGCTGCCGCCCGATAGGGCTCCGCGCAGCTCCAGCTTCTCAGCCTCAATGGCCCCTTGGGAGGACAGATGACCGGACAAGCGCATCTGATTCCCGCGGATATTCCTTCCAAGCCGCAGCTCTCCCGTGCCCCGCAAGCTTCCGCAGCTCATCGGGCCGTCTACCAGCACTTCACCGGTAAACTTCAAGTACTCGGAATCCAGACTTCCTTTAATATGTGATGTCCCTGTCAAATAAAACCCTTCGCAGGCCACATCTCCCGCCAGGATCGCATCGCCGGTTATCCGTACGCGCCCGAACTGGCCGCCAAGCGATTCCGTATCGCCGACTAGTCTGATATCATTCCGCTTATCATCCATACGTTCTCTCCTCCCTTCCAATCTCGGCGTCTGGATGCCTGGTCAATTGATCACGATACTCCACGCGTCCGATTCGGCAGCCCTTACCAATCATCACCCGTTGTCCTCTTACAATATCCGCATGCGTATATTCCAGCTGGATGTCGTCGCCTTCAATGACATTCGCTACCAGTCTTGTCTCATTGCCCGGTATGATCCACTTCAGGAGCCACTTCCAACTGCTGCCGCTAAGACGGCGAACCCGAATCGACTCTCCGCCAATCTCAGAAGCTCTGCTCTCCATATGAGAGAGACCCAGCTCCATCTCGCCCGCGTTCAGCAGTCCCTCCACTTTTATCGCGCCGTGCAATTGAACCTTCTCTGCTTCCACATTGCCGTCGGACTTTAGAATACCGCTAATCCTAATGGATTCCGCCAAGACGTGGCTTTCCGTCTTCACGATTCCATTGATGTTTATCATACGCCCCTTGAGGGCTCCTTCAATGTTAAGCTTTCCGTCAGCCCTGAGTTCAGGCGTATCCATACTTCCTTCGACCGTCAACACTCCATTCACTCTGGCCGCAGATGCCGCTCTCACATCTCCGGCGATACGGCCGACGCCATCAACGTAGACATGGTCATACGTTCCTCCAGCCGCTCGAATAACGCCGTTCATTCTCAAATTCGGCAGGCCGCCCGGCCAAGCATGCTTCATTTCTCGATACATCATTTGTCCTCCTTTCTTTATACCAACCGCTCAATCAGCTTCTCCGACCAGTCTGCAAGAGGCGCTCGCACCACTATCTTCACACCACTGTCGAAATACAATTCCGCAGAAGCGGATATGAGAGCAAATGAAGCAATCCCCATTCGCCTGATGAACACTAGCTCGCAAGGCTTTCCATTAAAGGCCGGGTAATGTTCGCGAAGCATATGGATCAGCGCGTCCCCTTCCTCCACACTCATCTCGCCTGGCTTAAGCAAGGCATCCACTGTATATAGATAAAGCATGTCTTGAAAGGCATAAATCTCATTCCCGCTCTCCGGTCCGGTCCAGCGCTGCAACACCATATCCGACACAATGTTCCGCTCGGCGAACTCACTTTTTCGCATCTCAATGCCCGCTTGCTTGCCTGTCAGCTTATCCGCCAATTCATCCAGGGATAAATCATCCTTCAGATTCACGATCTTATCGATTCTCGCCAGAATTAGCTCCCTTGGAAAAAACGTCTCCTGTCCCGTAAATGCAGACTTCCGAATGAACCACTCCTCCGGGATCAGCTGCTTCCTTTTCCAGCGGTAGAGCTGTCCATAGGATATGCCCGTCGCCTCCAGCAGCTCCTTCTTGGATATAAGCTCCATATCCATTCACGCACCCCCTGTCACAAGTAGAGTGTAACATAACATTGTTACGCTACAAATCGGTCTCCAGACTGAGCGCATCTGCAACCAGAGGTCAGTCCATGGCAAGCATTCTGCAATCCCGCATGAAAGAGAAGCAAAAAACCGACGTTCTGCTAACGAACGTCGGGATTAATGGGTAATCAAGGGGGATGAACGAAGCTTTCACCTTTTCCAAGTAGGGGTCAGGCTAATTATTTCCGATGCATCTTAAATTCCAGGAACAGCTCGTTATAATGAGACAGCATGCGTGGTCCCAGATTATCATAGACCTCCAGACGCTCCGTCAGCTCCTCATCCGGATAGAACCGCTCGTCGCCGGATATATCTTCAGGCAGTATAGCCAGCGCGTCCTTGTTCGGCGTGGAGTAGCCGACGTATTCGGTGTTCTGCGCGGCAACCTCGGGATCCAGCATAAAGTTGATGAACTGATGAGCGCCCTCCAGATTGCGGGCCGTCTTCGGAATGACCATATTGTCAAACCACAGATTAGAGCCCTCTTCCGGCACGATATAATCGAGCTCTTCGTTCTCGTCCATAATTTCCGACGCATCCCCGGACCATACGAGTCCGGCTGCCGCTTCTTCGTTCGCCATCAGCATCTTGATCTCGTCGCCGACGATCGCCTTCACATTTGGCGTCAGCTTCGACAGCTTCGCAAGCGCTTCTTGCAGATGCTCCTCGTTCGTATCGTTCAGCGAGTAGCCAAGGCTGTTCAGTCCCATGCCGATGACCTCGCGCGCGCCGTCGAGCAAGAAGACATTGTTGCGCAAGCTCTCGTCCCACAGATCGTCCCAGCTGTCGAAGTCCAGATCACCGACCAGATTGGGGTTGAAGACGATGCCGACCGTTCCCCAGAAGTAAGGCACGGAATAGGCGTTCTCCGGATCAAAGGACAGGTGCATGAAGCGGGAGTCGATATGCTCCAGATTCGGGAGCTGCGAATGATCAAGCTCCAGCAGCAGATTGTCTTCCTTCATCTTGCTGATGGCATATTCGGACGGAATTGCCACGTCGAAGGTCGTACCGCCCTGCTTGATTTTCGTCATCATCGCCTCGTTGGAGTCGAAGGTTTGATAGATCACCTTAATGCCGGTCTCTTCCTCGAACTGCGCGATCAGCTCAGGATCAATATAGTCGCCCCAGTTGTAGACCGTCAGCGTATTGCCTCCGGAGTAGCCGGCGCTGGAGTTCATCTGCGATGTCACGTACATTAAGCCGAATGCGACAAGAAAGACGAGCAGAAACATGCGGACCAGCTGGCTCATACGCGCACCCCCTTGCCTGCCGGACGGTTATTGCGGCGGTTAATAAAGTAGTAGCCAATCACCAGCAGCACCGTGAACAGGAAGATCAGCGTAGACAGGGCGTTAATCGACAGCGATACGCCTTGCCGCGCCCGCGAGTAGATCTCCACCGACAGCGTTGAGAAGCCGTTGCCCGTGACGAAGAACGTCACCGCGAAGTCATCCAGCGAATACGTTAACGCCATAAAGAATCCCGCGAAAATGCCGGGTTTGATATACGGCAGAATAACCTTCGTCAGGACTTGCCAGGAGCTTGCGCCGAGGTCGCGCGCCGCATCGATCAGCGAGCCGCCCATCTCCTGCAGCTTCGGCAGCACCATAATAACGACAATCGGAATGCTGAACGCGATATGGGACAGCAGCACGGACACAAAGCCTAGCTGAATGCCCGCGATTGTGAACAGAATCAGGAATGACGCCCCGATAATGACGTCAGGGCTGACAATCAACACGTTATTCAGCGTGAGCAGCGTGCCCTTCGGCCGGTTGCTGCGGATATAGTGGATCGCGATGGCGCCCATGACCCCGATAATCGTCGAGATCGCAGCGGACAGCAACGCAATCACAAAGGTATTCAATACAATAATAAGCAGCCGTGTATCCTGGAACACTTCGCCGTAATAGTCCAGCGTGAAGCCTTCGAAGTTTCTCATGGCTCCGCCGCTGTTGAAGGAGTAGAACATCAGATAGAAGATCGGCGCGTACAGGATGACGAATACGGCGATCAGGTACAGGTTGGACAAACGCCATTTACTTTTTGACAATGTCGATCAGCCCTCGCTTTCGATTCCCGGTTAGCAGCATCAGAATCGCCATCGCGATAATGAGGAACACGGCGATCGTCGCCCCCATGCCCCAGTCCTGCGTCACAAGGAAATGCTGCTCGATTGCTGTGCCGAGCGTAATGACGCGGTTGCCCGCAATCAATCTTGTAATCATGAAGAGCGACAGCGCCGGTATGAATACCGCCATGCACCCTGCCTTCACTCCGTCAATCGTCAGCGGGAATACGACACGGCGGAACGTCATCCAAGGCGAGGCGCCCAGGTCGCGCGCTGCGTCGATCAGTGTCGGATTCATTTTCTCCAGTGCGTTGTAGACCGGCAGAATCATAAACGGAATGAAGATATAGACCGACACGAACACGAAGCTGAAGTCGGTGAACAAGATTTGTTTGGTGCCGATGCCCGTTACTTCCAGCACCGAATTCACGAAGCCGTATGTACCGAACAAGCCGATGAACGCGTAAGCCTTCAGCAGCAGGTTGATCCAGCTTGGCAAGATAATGAGCAGCAGCCATAGTGCCTTATGCTTCGTCTTCGTAAGCAAGTAGGCCGTCGGATAAGCCACCAGCAGTGAGAATAAGGTAATCAGAAAAGCATACCAGAACGAGCTGAGCGTCATGCGCAGATAGACCGGCGTAAAAAACTTCTGGTAGTTCTCGAACGTGAACTGCCCTTCCACATTGAAGAAGGAATAATACGCGATCAGCAGAATCGGCGCGATGACGAACAGGACAATCCATAGTACATAAGGAACGAGGTACAGATTGCGGGCTCTAGCTTCCATGGCTGTCCCCACCGCCGCTTTCCTCGTACGACTCCAGACGTTTGTCGAACTCTTCTTCCGTCTCGCCCAGACGCATAACATGGATCGCTTCCGGCTCGAACGTCAAGCCGATTCGCTCCCCGACCGTCGCCTTGCGCGTCGAATGGACAAGCCATTCATTGCCGGTGTCGTCATAGCAGCTGATCTCGTAATGCACGCCGCGGAACAATTGGGTATCTACGCGCACCTGAAGCTTGCCGCTCTCATGCGACGTAATCTCCAGGTCCTCCGGACGGATGACGATATCAATCGTCTCCCCTTCGTTCAATCCTTGGTCGACGCATTCGAACGTCTTGCCTGCGATCTCGACCTCGAAGTCGCGCAGCATGCGGCCCTTCACGATGTTCGATTCGCCGATGAAGTCCGCTACGAAGCGGTTGATTGGCTCGTCATAGATATCGGTCGGCGTGCCGGACTGCTGGATCGTGCCTTCGTTCAATACGAAAATTTCGTCCGACATCGCAAGCGCTTCTTCCTGATCATGCGTAACGAAGATAAACGTAATGCCAAGGCGGCGCTGCAGCTCGCGCAGCTCGTATTGCATCTCCGTTCTCAGCTTCAAGTCAAGCGCCGACAGCGGCTCGTCGAGCAGCAGGATTTCCGGCTCATTCACGATCGCGCGAGCGATGGCGACGCGCTGGCGCTGGCCGCCGGACATCTCCGTAATTTCGCGATTCTCGTAGCCGCTCAGGTTGACGAAACGCAGTGCTTCAAGCACCTTGACTTTGATCGCGTCATTCTTAAGCCCTTTGATGCGCAGGCCGAATGCGACGTTCTCGAATACATTGAGATGCGGGAATAGCGCGTAATCCTGGAATACCGTATTCACTTGCCGCTCGTTCGCCGGCACCCGGTTAATCACTTTGCCGTTAAAATAAATGTTGCCCTTTGACGGCTCCGTAAATCCGGCAATCAGACGCAAAATCGTTGTCTTGCCGCAGCCTGACGGCCCTAGCAGCGTATAAAATTTGCCCCGCTGAATCTCAAAGCTTACATCCTTGAGTACCGCAGGGTCGTTATGGTCATATTGTTTAGTCACATGTTCGAAACGAATGATCGTCTCTTCCAATCCCACCAGCCCCTTCGTCCTATATAAAAGAAATCCATAGTGATTATACAGCATCTCCGCAAAAGGGCAAGTGGAAACAAAATAATCGGCCAATTCAAACCTTTGACTCCTGCAGATGTTTTAAGTCCAACAGCCGTTCGATCTCTTTTGGCGGAGAGGGGCGGTGGAAATAATACCCTTGCCCGAACTCGCAGCCGAACTGCAGAAGCGCTTCAATTTCCTGCCCGGTCTCAATTCCTTCGCAAATAACTTGCAAATTCATGCTGTGTCCAATGTCGATAATAAGCTTCACAATGGATGCTGAGGATGCTGCGCTCGATAATTCTTTCGTAAAGGAACGATCAATTTTCAGGTAATCCAGCGGCAGCTGTCCCAGGACGCTCAGAGAAGAATAGCCTGTTCCAAAGTCGTCTATAGCGATTTTAATACCATGGCGCTTAAGCTCGTTCAAGATCGGAACCGACTCCTCTACACTCTGCATCATGCTTTCCGTAACCTCTAGCTCCAGCAGCGCAGGATCAAAATCCGTCTTTTCCAATATGCTGAGCACCTTGGAAGGGAAGTTCAGCGACTTGAACTGACGAATGGAAAGGTTGACGGCTAACGTCAGTCTTGAATTTCCTGCTTCATGCCAGCTCTTAACCTGACTGCACGCCTCCTCCAGAACCCATTCCCCCAACTCCACAATTACGCCGTTCTGTTCGGCAAGCGGAATAAAGAGTGAGGGCGCAATCGGCCCCATATCGCTATGCGTCCAGCGCAGCAGTGCCTCCACTCCGCGAATTTCTCGCGTTTTAAGATCTACTAGCGGCTGGTAGTGTATCGACATTTCGTGTTTGGCTATGGCGCTGCGGATGTCATTCGCCAGCCTGACTTGACGCAGCAGCTCCTCGTTTTTGATATCAGTGAAGAAGCGGTAACCGTTTTTATCGCCGCGCTTTATGCTATACATCGTTTTGTCCGCATATTGGATAAGCGTCTCCCCTTCCCCCGCATCTTCAGGAAACAAGCTGATTCCTATGCTAATCGTCGTATAAATGTGCTTGTGACCGATGTGGAACGGGTTCTGAAAGGAGCGGACAAGCCGTTCCGCCAGATCCGCAATTTCCTCCTTCCGCCGATAGGAGCATAGCAGCACGAACTCGTCCCCGGCATAGCGGGCAACGAAGCAGGACGAATCCGCGAAATGGCGAAGATGGTCGGCAATGTCCCGCAGCAGTTGATCTCCCGCACTATGGCCCATCATATCGTTCACATGCTTGAACTCATCAAGGTCCAGAAACAGGACAGCAAGCTGCTTTTGTTGAACGATGTCCATATCTAAATGCTTCATAAGCGATTGGCGGTTCGGCAGACCGGTAAGCATATCGTAGTAGGCCATATGCTCAAGCTGCCGGAAAGCTTCATTAAGCTTGGCATTCAGCCTTGCATTAGCCTCATTCTCTTTCTTCAAGTTCCGGAAGTAAAAGGCCAGCAGCGAATAAAGAATCATATTGATGACAACGCCGCCCAAGATCGCCTGCAGCATTTCCGGAGACTCCTCGGGCCAGCTAATCGGCGTAATATAAAGGTAGTAGCCCCCTGCTGCAAACACAGGGATCGGCGACGGCAGCAGGAACGCCAGAATGACAAGCGTTAAATACATGACGCTAATCAGCTTGTCGAACGTCAGCTCCGGCAGCGCGCAGAAAAAGGAGACAAACGCAACTACGGAAAGGCAATATTTGAACCACAGCGGTTTGACCAGAATGGAGGCAAAGATGAATACGGCAAATAGGAGAGCGAACATACGACCTTGCGAGCTGCTGACGGAGCTTATCATATTGAGGCTGAGGGATATCGCCGTAAGAAAGATGACGATATGGGGTGTTATCTTCATAAGGCGATTTGTCCAGTCTTGCATCCATTTCATCGATCGCGATGCCCCCTAATCGGCAATTATAAGCGGCTTTCTCCTAGTGAGAATCTTTCACTTAAAAATTTCCATATCGTATGAGGGATTCCTTCTGTTTTTTTGCATGCACGATCATTTTTGTATAAATAGCTTTTTGAATAGCCATGCGAGCCTGACCAAAACGGGCGACCACCCTATGTAAAGCAGCCCACGGCGGATGAGACTGGATGCTTGACACCGTTTTTCCTTTCAAAAGAATGCCGACAGACCATAATAAAACGGCACCTGATAAAGGTGCCGTTTGCGTGAAGATGATGTAGCGTTTGTATAAACCGAAGCAACGGTTGATCTTCTATTTATGCAATAGAAGTGGATGCTTCTCTTGTATCGCCGCCTTCCTTGCGATGGCTTGCGATGAAGTAAGCCAGCGTCAAGCCTGCGAAGACGACTGCATAGATGCCAAGCAAGCCGGCGTCTCCCCACATGCGGGTCGTTTCGCCGCTGGAGATGACGTCCTTCAGGCCTGCGACCGAATACGTCATTGGCAGCCAAGGCGTTACATGCTGCAGCCAGCCCGGAATCAATTCCAGCGGGAATGTGCCCGCGGAGCTGGTCAGTTGCAGGATGAGCAGCACGATCGCTACGAATCGTCCAGGGTTGCCCATCGATGCTACAAAGAATTGAATCAGCATCATAAACGTGATGCTTGTAATGATTGAGAACAGAATGAACAAGCCCATATTCTGTACTTCAAGCTTCAATAAGAAGATGAGCGCCGCGTCCGCGATCAAAGCCTGGATCGTACCGACCAGCATCAGTGTTAGCGCCTTGCTCCAGAACCAGCTCCAGCCATTCGCCGGGCGGATCGCAGGTTCCTTAACGGAGTAAACAATCGTAATCAACAGCGCGCCTACATACAAGCCCAGCGACAAGAAGTAAGGGGCAAAGCCTGTACCGTAATTCGGCACTTCCGTTACCCGGTCCACATCAAGCTGGATCGGCTCGGCGAACATGCCGACCATCTCATCGGTCATGGACAGCTCCGAAGTCTGCGACGATGCATCGCTCAGCTTCGTGGACAACTCGTGAGTACCGTCTTCCAGCTCCACTAGACCAGATGTCATCTTGGTCGCGCCCTCTTCCAGCTGCTTCGCACCGGAAGTCATAGAGCCTACCGAATCATTCAGCTTGCCAAGTCCTTGGGACAGCTCTACCGTACCGCCCGACAGCTTAGTAAGGCCGCCAGCAAGCGTGCTTGCTCCCGTCTTTGCTTCACCCAATTTGGTTTGCAACGTATCTGCGCCGGAATTCAGCTGCTTCAATCCAGCCTCCAAACCGTTCGCACCAGCAAGCAATTCCTGTTGGCCTGCAGATGACTTCTCAAGTCCGCCGGCAAGACCTTTACTTGCCGCAATCAATGCTTGGAAGTTAGGGTCGGCGGCAAGCGCCTCGTTCTGCGCAGCAAGTCCTTCCAATCCGGCAGTCAGCTTGGCAGCACCTTGCTCCAACTCTGCTGTACCCGCAGCGGATGCTGTCAGGCCTCCCGCGAGCTTCGATGCACCGTCTTGAGCGCCTGCCGCGCCGCTTGCCAATTGTCCGCTCGCATCAGCAAGCAATCCCACGCCATTCTCCAGCGATGCTGCGCCGCCCCTCAGCTCCGCAGCGCCGCTTTGCAATTGCTTGCCTGCCGTGTTCAGCTTGGATACGCCATCCTGCAGCGTAACTGTACCGCTAGTCAGCTTGCTCAAATTCTGCTCCAGCAGTTGCGCGCCGTCCTTTGCTTTGGTCGTGCCATCGGCTATCTTGCCTGCGCCGTCGCTTGCTTTCACAATACCGTCAGCAGCCGTTTCCAGCTTTTCGAACACCGTTCTGGTGTATACTTCCGTTACTTCTTTATTCAGCAAGCCTTTCATTTGCTCAACCGCCGTATTGCCGATTTGCGCGGCGAGGAAGTTGTAGCTTTCATTCGGCAAGAATACCAGCTTCGCCGGTTCCGGCTTATCTGAAGTCAGCGATGTTGTTTTCTCCGAGAAGTTGGCCGGAATCTCAATCGCCATATAATATTTGTTGTCCTTCATACCTTGGACGGCTTCTTCCTTCGTCACAAAGGCCCAATCGAACTTCGGATTTTCTCTTAACTTTTCCTCAAAGTCATCACCAATATGCATTTGCTTGCCTTGAAACTCCGTGCCTTGGTCAGAATTGACCACTGCCACCGGCAGCTCCTCCATCTTCGCGTATGGGTCCCAGAACGCGCCTAGAAACATGGCTGTATACATGACGGGAACCGTCAGAACTGCAATGACCGGAATCAGCACCTTCTTGTTGCGTGCGATCGCCGCCAGCTCTTTGCCGAATTGCCGCAATCCTTTCAACTTCATATTTCCCACTCCCTGTTTGTCTGTGTATGTTGGCCGGTATTGCCAGTACGAATTGACTAATTCGGACAATCGGTCATTTTATGGGGTAAAAAAAGGCATCCCGCTTACGCCGGCGCCAGGCCTTGCTCCAGATAAAATCGTAACCGCTCCGCCACTTCTTCTTTCTTCAGCGGCTCATGCGTCTTCTTCCAATCCACCGTCAGCGCCATGTACAGCTTCAGCATGACGAATGCCGTCATCTCCGGCTCGCAAGGCTTGATCTCGCCTTTCTCCACCGCAGACTTCACTTGGCTCGCAATGTAGCCGACTACCGCTCGCTCCAATTGCTGCAAGCCCTCCAGCGCCATCGGCGTGCCGATCTCCCGCATCTCCTGCGACAGCTTCAGCGCCAGCTCATGTTCCTCGCGGAAGTCGAGCAGCAGCTCCAGCGCCGCATTCAGATTGTCGAAGAACTTTCTTCCGGGATTGATCGCCTGCTCGGCGAGCCGCTTCATATCCCCGATCATCCGGTTCATGATCTCCTGGAACAGCTCTTCCTTGTTCGTAAAGAACGTATAAATGGTGCCCTTGCCGACATTGGCGATCTTGGCTACCCCGTCCATGGTCGTCGCTTTGTATCCGAATAACGAGAATGACTTCGCTGCCGCATCTACAATGAGCTGTCGTCGATCAATGGCCACTCGCAACGCCTCCTTTTTCCTCTGACTTCGTGACCGAATGACCAAAATACTAAAACGGTCATTTCGTTGCTGTACACATATTATCACGATTCATTTTCAAAAATCAACCCCAAGTGTGATTTTTTTAACACTTTGGTGGTTATCCTTTTCGAGAAGCCGATATAATGCTGTCTTCTCCCTCATAATCGCGAACCGTGGAGCACCCAAGCTCATGCACTTTGCCAAAAAACGTTTCATATAGTTGCTTCGCAATCCCCTTATTTCGATAATCCGGATGAACGCCACAATATAGCATACTCATTATCATGAGAAGATTGGTCAAGAGATGACTTTAATCGCTCACTAGAGATATAATAACGACAGGATACGGTATGAGCCGATTCAATCCACCTATAGATGAAGGAGTGTCACGCATATGACATACAGAGAAATTACAACCATTGAAGAATGGGATAACGTCCTCCAAGCATCCGACGCCAAGCCCCTCGTTGTGTTCAAGCACAGCACCACTTGCCCGGTCAGCGCCAATGCGCATGAAGAGTTCAGCAACTATCTCGGCGGCAGCCCGAAGGATAATATCGACTATGTGCTCGTGAAGGTGATCGAGTCCCGCCCTGTCTCCAATAAGATTGCAGAAGACACAGGCGTGAAGCATGAATCTCCGCAAATCATCTATATCGATAAGAAGAAGAAAGTATGGACGGCGTCCCACTGGTCCGTTACCAAAGCCCACATTGGCGCAGTATTGGACTAATCACGATTACCTACTATTAAAACGGCTTCGAGAGCTCGTTCGGCTCTTGGAGCCGTTTTTGTTGTTCATGCGCCTGCCTGGACGTTATCCCTTAGTACCTATGCGCGCTGTTCGTTATTGCGTCCAATGTCCCCTGAACCATTTTGCTAAATATATGTAAATGAGACTATAGCTATCACTTCTCCCTATGCACAAAGCGCTAGCGCCAGTAGGGCCTTCCCGGTTGCCAAGGTTGCATCATTCTGCCCATTCTCAATAACGCCCGGATATGGTTATCTAGAGGATGTCGGAATAAATCGATTTGGGAGGACATGGATTGATGAAACGGTTGGCACTACTCATGATAAGCATCACGATGGTTTGGGCGGCCATTATGCCCACTTCAGCATACGAGAAAGCGGTTGCGGCAACTCAGGGCTCTCCATTTAAAGACACGCAAGGCCATTGGGCGGAGAAAACCATCATCGACATGGTCAATCGCGGCATTCTGGAAGGCTACCCGGACGGGACTTTTCGACCAGAAGAGACCGTGAAAGTTGATCAATTCGTCAAAATGCTCATTCTTTCATACGCCGATCTGCACCAGAACGGCTCGCGCAGCTGGAACACCGGTTTCATGAACTCTCTGAGTCTAGAGAACCAGGCCATTCTGAAGCAGGATTACCGCTACTTCACCTTCGCGCCGAACACGGTCGGCTACTGGGCCAAGGATTTTATCGATATTGCAAGCGACCTCCATTTCCTGAACAAAAGCCGCTATTCTGATTTTCAGATGGACATGACGCGCGAGAACGTGGCGGAGGTCGTCTATTATACGCTGCAAGAAACGGAATTTCTGGAAGACAGCATCTATGGGCAAAAAATGGCGCAAGCCTTCGGCGATATTAAAGGAGCCACGGAGCGGGAGCAGCGCTTCATCGCGGAGACGCTTGTGAAGGGCATCATGGAAGGCTACCCGAACGGCTTCTTCGGTGTCGGTCAGAAGGTGACGCGCGCCCAGGCGCTTGTCATTCTGGAGCGTCTGACCGTTAAGTCGAAGCGACTCAAGATCAACGTATCGCCTGACAAGCTGGAGCGGATCGTGCCTACGTTCGGCGGCGGCAGCAAGGTTATCGTCTTCCCGGACAAACGGATGTGGGACGCTTACGAATCTCTGCTGCTCGTAGGACAGCTCAGAGGCGCCAATCATGACCTGTATGATACGACGCTGCGCCTATTCAAGGACCAGACGGAGAAGGAGAACGTCCTGAACCGACCGGCAGGCACCACGGCCATTAATGAAGAAGCAGCGATCTGGCTGGACCCGCAATACAATACGTACGGCATCACAATGAGACTGCGCGACGGATCGCTGGCACGCAACAAAGAAGCCGTCGAGATGTTCGCCAACGGCCTATTCGGCTACAACGCCATTGCCTTCAAGCAATTGTTCAGTGAAGTTTGCGAGAAGGTGGAGAAAGGCGAAGCCGTTACGCAGACTCACGCGTCCATCGGCAACGATACGATCAATATTCTGGTCGATAGCAAGCAGAAGCAGGTCATCTTCTCGATTGCAGCTAAAAAGTAGCGTTCGAAGCTTACGCATATCTCCGCTTCATACGGACCATAACAGGGCAGCATGCCAATACGCATGCTGCCCTGTTTTTATTTCGTGGTTACAGTGTGTTTTTCGCCTTGAAGCAATTCAATCTGTAGTGTCTGCCATATTGGCTTCCATAATGGATAATCCGGCGAATCATCGACTGGTCCGGCAAGATGGCGAACGGGCAATGATCCGGCGTTGTATTCACTTCCAGAATCCATGGCCTGAACCCATTGTCGATGGCGATATCCAGGCCGATTTCGTTCAGGCGGGGATAGCGGCGATGCAGCCGCTTGACCGTGCTGATGCCGATGTCCTCCAGCCTCTTCTTCAAGCTGTCTAATTGCGACGGGCTCATATGGGCGCTCAGCACCTGCTCCGCGGTCAGGATAGAGCCTCCTTGGCTGCCGTTGGTGACGATTTTCTCCGGATGGGCAATTCTCGCAACAATCCCTGTCATCTCCCACCCGCCTTGCGGAGCGCGCTGTACGACGACGCGCAGGTCAAACCGTCTTCCCTCGTATTTCAACAGATGAACGCCTCTTTGCACAAGATAGCTTTTGCCCAGCGTGTCCCTTTTCAGAGAATGGTAGAGCCCGTCGAAGCTATGGAACGTCTTGTGACTGCCTCCGAGCTGATACCAATACTCTCCCGAGCCAAGCCTTTCGACCCGCATGACTCCCTTGCCCAGCGATCCATATGTCGGCTTCACATAGACCATCTGGTGTGCTTGAAGTAGATTATGCAGCGTCAGCCGGCTGAACTTTCTGGTTGATGGTATATACCCGCGCAGTCCTTCATCCCGCAACATGATATTCGTTTTGGCCCATTTGTCGGATACCCGGTACGGCTTTCCGCTGGCTTTCACTTTAAGCTTAGCCATTGTCCTCAGCCTTGCTCCCTTCACGCCGCCCGCGTGAACGGCGATATTATTTTGTCGTCTCCGTCTCCTGCCTATAGACTTGTATCTCTCCCAATCTCGTTCTATTACTATCATACGAAAATATATAAAAATCGCTTTAGGCCTCTGTCGTCATAGCCGAACCATCGGTACGGTCGCACATATGCTTTAGTAACGGCATCATAGACGAACGCATCAATTTGCTAGGAGGATGACTATACCATGATGGAACGGAAGCTAACCGATCAGCTGCGCCTTATCGCGCGGCTGCATCCTTGGTATGAGCCGCTATTGCGCCAGTCTGGCATCTCTCTTTCAAAAATAGATAGCAGCCCTCCCGCTCTGCCAGAGCTGCCTCTCATAACCGCAGAAGTGCTAGACCGCCATTACTATGCGCAGGCTGAACGCACAGAATCCGGCTTGTCCGCCTATCGGACTTCCGGCACCTCGACCGGCATTCGCAAGTCCATCTACTATTCCCGCGAAGATGATCTTCAATATATTAAGGCCAAGAAAGCTTCCTATCTGAATTGGCTAGGGACTCGCCACGGCATTGCGAGAGCGATGGCCGATTTGGGCACGGGCCATGCCGCCAGCACCGCTATTGCGATCTTTCACGAACTGGGCATAGCGGCGGAGGCTATACCTTTCACTGCCCCTGTGGAGGAGCATGTCGCCAGGCTTACACTGTATCGTCCTCAATTGCTTTACACGATGCCATCGATTCTGGAGGCCATTGCAGATGCGCTTCCTTTTCCCCGCTCCCTTGGCTTGCGCAAAATCATTCTGGTCGGCGAGCTGGCCTCCGCGGAATGGCAAACGAATATGGCTGGGCGCTTCGGATTGGACGCTGGCGATGTACTGGATACGTACGGCTCGATTGAGATTGGTGCCATAGCAGCCTATTCCCATGAACTTGGACGCTATGTCTTATCGGATGATGTGTACGGAGAGACTTTGTCCGCAGAAGCGCTGGGTTATGAGCCCCTAGGACCTGGCGAAGGCGTCCTGGTGCTGACCTCCTTCTCCCGCTCCCTCTTCCCCGCCGTGCGCTACATCACATACGATGTGGTGCGGGGTTTCCGCGCGGAAGTCCATCAGGGTCGCATGATTCATACCTTCGCTTGCATCACGAAGCGCATCGGGCCGGAGTTGAAGCATGGAGAGAAAATCAGCCTGTACGACATTGAGGAGGTCGTGAACAGGCATTTGGAGGATGCCACGTTAAGAGTACAGGTGGAATCCAACAAGCTGAAGCTGTATATCAAAAGCAACCGATTAGACGAGTCTGTCGCGAGCGCCATCCAGCATGATATCGAGCATAGGATCGGAGATATCGGCATGATGATCCGCAACCGGCTGCTGCAGGGCATTGAAGTCATACACGTAAGCGAGCGGGATCAGCTTCCCGCCGGAGCAGTGAAAGCCAAGAAGCTATATCAATGAAAGGTGCTGCTGACCATGAGGAATAGCTGGTTGGATAAAATCGGGAATACGCCGCTCGTTCCGCTGAGCAGATTGTTCGCCAATACGCGCGGCATACATGTCTTCGGCAAGCTGGAGCTGATGAATCCAAGCGGCAGCGCCAAGGACCGTCCGGCGCTGCGCATCGTGCGCAGCGCATGGAATGAGGGGCGGATCGGTCCCGGCTCCGTCATAATCGAATCAAGCTCCGGCAATATGGCGATCAGCCTTGCCGCTATCTGCTCCATGCTGAGCATCCGGTTCATAAGTGTCATTGACCCGCGTACCGCCTCCGCCAATATTGCCATCATGAGAGCATACGGCGCCGAGGTTTCCTACGTGGATACACCTGATCCGGAGACCGGCGAATTCCTGCCCGCGCGGCTGGAGCGCGTCCGGCAGCTGCGTGAGGCGTTGCCCGGCAGCTTCTGGCCAAACCAATACGCCAATCCGAACAATTATCTGGCACATTACGACGGCACTATGCCCGAGATCACAGCTTCGCTTGGCAAGATCGATTATGTCGCTGGAGGAGTCAGTACTTGCGGCACCATGCTGGGCTGCGCCAGGTACATCACCGACCACGGCTTGACGACCAAAGTAATTGCCGTGGATGCGGCGGGCAGCGTCATCTTCGGCGGGGAGAAAGGGCCGCGCCGCTTCCCCGGACTTGGAGCGGGCATTGTTCCTCCATTCGGCGAGACTCGCTTCATGGATTACGCGGTGAATGTCACGGACCGGGAGATGGCAGCGGGCTGCCGAAGGCTGGCGGAGACGGAGGCCATTCTGGCAGGACCGTCCTCCGGAGCCGTTATCGCTGCGCTCACAGGGATGCTTGACGATATTCCAGATGGCTCGACCTGCGTCGTGATCCTGCACGACCGCGGAGAACGCTATATGGATACCGTCTTTAACGATGAATGGATGCGCGAGCAATTCGGCTCGTCGATACTTTCGGAGGGAGGCGACTAAGCTTGCTCTACTTAGGCGAAAAGGAACTGCGGGCGATCGGCTTCCACTGGCGCGAGCTGCTCGGCGTTATTGGAGAAGCCGCCGGGATGATCGATCAGGGCGAGTATGCCCAGCCGCTTAAACCCTATCTGCGCTACGGCAATCCCGACAATCGCATCATCGCGATGCCCGCATATATTGGCGGCGGAATCCATGCCGCCGGCATTAAGTGGATCGCCAGCTTTCCCGGCAACCTCACCGCCGGCCTCCCCCGCGCACATAGCGTCACCGTACTGAACGACGCCAACACCGGCAAGCCTTCCGCCATTCTGAACACGGCGATGGCCAGCGCCATACGTACAGCGGCTGTGAGCAGTCTAATGCTGGATCGATGGCTGGCCAGCCGTTCGCCGGAACAGCCGGATCAACGAAATTTGCGAATTGGTATTATCGGATGGGGGCCGATCGGACGCATTCACTTCGAGATGTGCCGATCGCTGTTCGGAAAGCAAATCGATCATATTTATCTGACCGATATTCGAGGTGTGAATATTGAGGATGGACTCGGTCAGGAAAGACGAAAAGAGGATTATGACCGCGTAACCGTGACGGAGCACTGGCAATCCTGGTACCCGCATTGCAATGTTGTCATCACTTGTACAGCAGGCTCCGCCCGCTATATTGACACACCTCCTGCTCCCGGTACATTGCTTCTGGACGTCTCCCTTCGCGACTACCAGCTGGAGGCAATCCGAGCGATCCGTTCCATTGTTGTAGATGATTGGACGGAGGTGTGCAGAGAGAATACTGATATCGAGCTGCTTCACCGGGAAGCGGGCTTGCAAGCGGAGGACGTTATGACGCTCGGCGATGTCAGTTGCCGGGACGCGCTGGCCGGGCTGACCGATGAGGAAACGGTACTCTTTTGCCCCATGGGGATGGCCGCCTTCGACGTTGCTATTGCGCATTGGTTCTTTAAACAAGGGGAGAAGTTTGGCATCGGGACTTGGCTGGATTAAGGTTCGGATACGAGACGTTCTCGTCGTCACTATACTTGGACTCCACCTCCCTCTTTTTTTACGGGACTGATTTATACTTGGACTCACCTCCTCGTTCCAACGGGACTGAATTATACTTGGACTCTACCTCCTCGTCCAACGGGCTGATTATTCGTTGACAAATGGAGGGCCGTTCGCTACTATTTAATTTAATACAATTTAATTGAATCCATTAAAATAGAGGATATTGGCTGCTCTTTTCGCTGAGCCCATGTTGGAGGCACTCTTATGCAATCGGACCAAACGTTGAAGCTGGATAATCAAATATGCTTTGCGATTTACGCTTGCTCGCGAGAATTAACAAAGCTCTACCGCCCGCTCTTGCAAGAACTCGGACTGACGTATACTCAATACGTCACCATGCTTGCGCTGTGGGAGCAAGATCAGGTCACGGTCAGCGCGCTGGGAGCCAGACTATATCTAGATTCGGGCACGCTGACTCCTTTGCTGAAAAAATTGGAGGCCGCAGGCCTAATCACCCGCACCCGTGACAAAAACGACGAACGCAACGTCGTCATCGCTCTCACGGAGCATGGAAAACTGCTTCGCGAGAAGGCCGTCGACATCCCGGAGAAGCTGCTGTGCCAGTTGGACGCCTCACCAGAGGAAGGTACCCTCCTGCTTTCGCAGATGCAAGAGCTTATGGCTCGCGTGCAACAGCGCGCAAACAACACAGCAAATGTCAAAGGAGACGAGTAAGCTCGTCTCCTTTGACATTTGCGCTGATTTACCGACCAATTCCCCGCTCAACTACCGACTTACTCCCCACTCGATGGTCACTCTGGCACATTTAAGTCGATTCTACCGACTTGCTACCCACTCAACCGCCACTCTGGCACATTTAAGTCGATTCTACCGACTTGCTACCCACTCGACCGCCGCTCAGACACATTTAAGTCGATTCTACCGACTTGCTACCCACTCGACCGCCG